>NZ_JBJQJO010000004.1:0-305104 GCF_046487395.1 Escherichia sp. WS1450 | reverse complement strand
CATACTCCTCCGGCAGAAGCAGAAAAAGCTTATTATGCTTCCATCGGAAACGATGATCTGGCAGCCTGAGTTCACAGATAAAACACTCTCCAGGAAACCCGGGGCGGTTCACTGGCAATGGATATGACAATAATGTCCAAACCATTTCTCCAGATTATCAAAATAGATTTTTTCACAACGCGTAATTAACCACTCTTTTCCTTCCAATAAAATACCTTCGGCAACCATTCCCTGAAATAACTCATCTCGTTCTTGCCAACGAGAGTCACGATAGGTTTTCTGCGGTGTATAGCTCCTTGTCGACGCCTTAGCAGCAGGGGAAGTTGCAGAGGAAGGGACTGGTTGCGATTTAGTGATGATTACCGATGAGGCAACTTTTCGGAGTGTCAATTTTCTGGCAACAGCAAAACCGGCGACAAATGCAATTGTCAAACAAGTTACAAAAACCATAAAGCTCATAATTAATCTTCACCTATCCATGTTGATTATATTTCATTACTAACGCTACTCGCTGTAGCGAGTTACATGCCAACAATTCAACGATCTATATATAGTTAGTATCATGTTTTGATTATTACAACCATCCCTATTTTGCCATTGCGGCTTGCCGTCCACAAAAAATAACAACACACAATATTAGCCAAAAAATTAATTAAGATTAACCTTATATTTTTAATATTATCCCTAAAAAAAATCAGGAGAATATATTCGGTGTTAATCAGTCAGTCAAATTTTGGCCCATTGTTGATTAAACCTCATACGCAAAATTGGCACCAGACCTCCTGTACAGGTTGAATGGCTGGAAAAAGATAGGCAGATACTCGCTTTTTGGGCTTCTGGAAGAAAAACTCTCCGCGCTGGCGGCATTACACTGGTCGGGTGCTATGACGAAAAATGCCTGGTAAGAGTATCTAAACCAGAATTCATTTCAGCTTATCAACACGCTCAAAGTCGCCCCCCTGAACGTTAACCTGAAGTGAAAGTCTTTGCTGTTAATGAAATAAAACAAAGCCCGGTTCGCCCGGGCTCTGCGCCGATAATACACTTAACTGTATGCATGTAGCGTACGTTGGCAAAGTGCCGAACGTACGCAATCCTCTTTACCGAATCGGACGATGCCGACCATTTCATCTTCTTCGAAACGTTCCAGCGCGTCACTTAATCCGGAGCACACGCCGCGAGGCAAATCGCATTGCGTGATATCACCGTTGACGATAACCGTCACGTTCTCCCCGAGGCGGGTTAAAAACATTTTCATTTGCGCGGCAGTCACATTCTGCGCCTCGTCAAGAATGACGACTGCATTTTCAAAGGTACGTCCACGCATATAGGCGAACGGCGCAATTTCCACCTTCCCTATTTCCGGTCGCAGGCAGTACTGCATAAAAGAAGCCCCTAAGCGCCGGACCAGCACGTCGTAGACCGGACGAAAATAGGGAGCAAACTTTTCTGCGATATCTCCAGGTAAGAAGCCAAGATCTTCATCGGCTTGCAGAACTGGACGGGTGACGATAATCCTGTCGACATCCTTATGTATCAGGGCCTCTGCCGCTTTTGCTGCGCTGATCCAGGTTTTTCCGCACCCGGCTTCGCCCGTGGCGAATATCAGCTGCTTACTCTCAATAGCCTTCAGATAGTGCAATTGCGCTTCATTTCGCGCGAGGATGGGCGAGGTATCGCGACTGTCGCGGGCCATACCAATGGCTTCTACGCCGCTCATCTGCACAAGCGAGGTGACCGATTCTTCTTCACGCTGCTTATGGCTGCGCGAATCCCGTCTCAGCACACGTTTTGCCTCGCGACGAGCTTTGATCACTGCTTTTTGTCTTCCCATGGAGAGCACCTTGAGTTGTTTGTATTCATCACACGCGCCGTTGGCAGCGCGATTATGCGCACGAACATCAGAGGGTTGGCTTCCTTGTAAGCCATAGTTTGCTTTTGGATAAAATGCCGAAAAACGGCTACGCGCACCGTTTACGGCGTCGGTAACACAAGAAAAGAAAGGATGAGGTTGAAAATGCAAAGTGACGAGATGACTACCGGAGGAGAAATCTCCGCGAGTGGTGGCGCGTTGATTATCTAAAACATGTCCACTACAGGACGTTACCATCCGCGATCTCCATAGTGACTGACTATCACTGCCGGGAACTTCCGCTGCTACTTAATAATTACAACAGATCTCGCATTCATTGCAACATTATATTCACTTATATTTAACTATAAAACATCATTTCAGTGACATTAGTTTCTACTGGAAAGATGACAGAGTGATGACAGTGATAAAAAAACTGTGTGCTTTCAGCAGGATTCGCAGGGCTGGTAAAAGCTTGCCGGATGCGGCGTGAACGCCTTATCCGGCCTACCGACCCGCACCGATTGTAGGCATGATAAGACGCGCATGCGTCGCATCAGCGCACGAACGCCTGGTGCGGCACGAACGCCTTATCCGCCTGAAAACATTAAACCCGCAATAACGCGCTTCCGAGATAATCGTTCGTGTCCTTCACCCCCGGCAGCGCAAAAAAATAACCGCCGCCGATAGGTTTAACGTATTCCTCCAGCGCTTCGCCATTGAGCCTTTTTTGTACTGTCAGGAAGCCTTTTTCCAGATCGTGTTGATAGCAGACAAACAGTAGCCCCATATCCAGTTGTCCGGAGTTGGTGACGCCCAGTGAATAACTGTAGCCACGACGCAGCATCAGGCTGGACTCACTCTCCGCCGTGCGGGGATTCGCCAGCCGGATATGGCTGTCCAGCGCGATCACCTTCCCCTCCGGATCGCTGGCGTAATCAGGCACATCATGCTCATGCTGCATTCCCAGCGGCGCGCCGGTTTGCTTATCACGCCCAAATATCGTCTGCTGCTCTTTCAGCGGCGTTCTGTCCCAAAACTCCACCCGAAACTGAATCAAGCGTACTGCCTGATAGCTGCCACCGATTGTCCACGCAGGCTCCTGCTGATCTGCCGTTACCCACACCACTTTTTGCATCAACTTATCATTCTGGCTATCGGGATTGGCAGTGCCGTCTTTGAAACCCAGCAAATTAATCGGCGTCTCTTTGCCTTTACTACGCGCCGCGTGATCGGAAATAAACCCTTCCCGCTTCCAGCGCACACTGAGCAAATCCGGCGTGTGTTTGATGATATCGCGCAGCGCATGGATCACCGTATCCTGGGTGTTGGCGCAAATTTGTAGCAACACATCACCATGACATAATGCTGCATCAAGCGAGTCGTTGGGGAAACGCGTCATCTTCTGCAACTTTTTCGGCATCTGTGGCGCAAGACCAAACCGTTCATCAAACAACGAGTGACCAACTGACAACGTGATGGTGAGATTATCGGGCGCAATGTAGCCGCCAAGAATGCCAGAATCGAGTGGTGGCAGGCGCGGATTTGGCGTTTCTGGTGCCGCTCCGCCCTGAGTCAGAAAAGCAAAACGCTGAGTCAACAAGCGAAACAACCGTTCAAGATCGGCTTTATCGCTGGCAAGCACATCAAACGCCACCAGCATCATTGCGGCCTGTTGTGGCGTCAGGATCCCTGCCTGATGCTCACCATAAAACGGTTGTTTCTCATTGCGTGCATCCGGTGAAAGCGTGCCCGGTGCACTTTGCGTTTTTTGTGCATGAGCGACCGGACAACTTCCTGCCAGCGCCAGCGCACCAATCCCTTTCAGTAAACGTCGGCGTGACGGTTCATTCACGCCGTTTTCATCTTCATACTGCATAACGCTTAATCCAGTCCCAGCACACCGCGAAGTTGCGCCAGATCTTCCGCCAGCGCAGTAATCGGCCCTTTCAACGCGTTCCGGTCGGCATCGGTCAATTTGTCGTAGGTTTCAAAACCGTCTTTAGTACGGTATTTCGCCAGAATGGTATCGACCTTTTTGAAATTGGCATCGACTTTTGCCAGCAGTTCCGGGTTGGCCTTTTGCAGTTGTGGACGCAGCAGATCGACAATTTTCTGCGAGCCTTCAACGTTAGCCTGGAAATCCCACAGATCGGTGTGGCTGTAGCGATCTTCTTCACCGCTGATTTTGCTGGCTGCCACTTCCTCAATCAGTCCGGCTGCACCGCCGACCACTTTTGAAGGTGGGAAAGCCAGTTCACTGATGCGTTTTTGCAAATCGACCACATCGGTATAAAGCTGGTCAGCGTACTTATCCATCCCTTTGGTGGTGTTGTCGCCAAACAATGCTTTTTCCAGACGGTGGAAACCGGTGAATTTTGGATCGGCGGCTTTTTGCTCGTAATCATCTTCACGGGCGTCAATGCTACCATCCAGATCGGAGAACAGTTCAGCAATCGGTTCAATGCGCTCATAGTGCTGGCGCGTCGGCGCATACAGTGCTTTTGCTTTTTCGATATCGCCTGCTTTAATCGCGTCGGTAAAGGCTTTGGTGTCGGTCACCAGCTGCGTGGTTTCCGCCATGACATACGCTTTATATGCAGTAATTGCACCACCAAGACTTAACAGCGCATCACTTTGCGCCGCATCCGCCGTTGCCTCACCTTTGACAATCAACTTCCCTTTCGGGTTAGTCAGCAGACCGCAGGTCATATCGTATTCGCCAGGCTGTAAATTCGCCGTCATTTTCTGGCTAAAGCCAGGGGCGATATTTTCTCGCTCTTCCACCACCATCACGCCTTTGAGGATCTCCCACTCCAGCGCCTTCTGGCTGTGGTTCTGAATAATGAACTGTGTTTTCCCGGCGTTAACCGTAATGGTCATCGGCTCGCACTGCTTATCCGTCACGGTCACTTTGACTTGCGGAATATCGGCGGCGTTAGCCATAAAAGCAGAAGAGAACAGCGCAGCCACGCTCAACTGCAATGCGTTACGGCGGAAGTTAATGGTCATGACGAGACTATCCCTTTAAAGTATGTTGTAACTAAGCAAGAGTTTGCGTCGTATTTGCTACGCGGAGCGAGACGCTGTCGCCCCTGCGCGTGGTGGCAGGGCAAATGCCACCAGCGCCGGGATGAGATAAATAAACCAGACGGCGACTTCGCTGACACTTGGCGCTTCCTGATAGCCAAAAAACCCTTCCATCAGCGTGCCAAACAGCGAGTGAGTTGACAGCACCGCGCTCATATCGAAGGCGATTTCCTGAAAGTGGTTCCACAATCCGGCTTCATGAAATGCGCGAATGGCACCAGCTGCCAGCCCAGCGGCGACGAAGAGAATAAACAGACTGGTCCATTTAAAAAATGCACCAAGATTGAGGCGAATACCGCCCCAGTAGAGCAGGAAGCCAAGCACCACGGCTGTAGCAAGACCGAGCATTGCACCCAGCGGCGGCCAGATCCCGACATCTTGTTGAAATGCCGCCAGCAGGAAAAAGACCGACTCCAGCCCTTCCCTTGCAACGGCAAAAAAGACCATCATCACCAGCGCCCAGCCATGATGATTTCCACGCTGCAATGCGCTATCGACTGCCTGTTCCAGTTGCACTTTGACGTTGCGCGACACTTTGCGCATCCAGAAAACCATCCAGGTAAGGATCACCACGGCGATCACCGCCACGATACCTTCAAACAGTTCCTGTTCTTTTTGCGGAAATTCGCCGGTGGTTTCGTTAATGAAGATACCCAAGCCCAGGCACAACGCAGCGGCAAACAGCACGCCAATCCACATCACACCAATCCATCGGCCTCGCTGGGTACGCTTAAGATAGCTGGCAATCAAACTGACAATCAGCGCGGCTTCAAGTCCTTCGCGCAACATAATGAGAAACGGAACAAACATGCCACCCACCCTTAAACGTTTTTCTGAGTCAATCTATGCAAAGAAAAGTAAATCGCAGTGATAGCGATTATCATTACGATAAAGAAAAATACAAGCGGAATGTTTATAAAATGATGTTGGAATGTAAAAATGAGGAGATCAAATCCGGAGAAAAAAGCGATTATTTTAAGGTATTTAGCTGACTTTTCGCCCGGCAGATGAAGCTTGCACGAATGTTGGTGGCGACAAACTCGCTGCAGCGTGCCCCGAAGGGTTGAATTTTCATTTTGTCGTTTCACAAAAGAACGTTGTTTTTTGCTTATTAATAGATAGTGATAAGGTTGTGAATAAAATTATACCTCATCTCCTCATCGAATTTTTCGCCCCAACCTAAACAGGAGAAAACGTGTATTTAAGCCTGGAATGAGCGATTTTTGATAGTGCGTAATTAACCCCAAAAACTATAATCCTCCTTATTATATTTCCAGTGATATCATTTTATGGCTAATGCTATATACAATTCTACATCACGATAAAACGAAGCAGGATGCGAATTAAAAAAGTCACATAGAATAAAAATAGAAATCTTAACCAAAAGTAAGAGATTCTCGTGAAAATCAATCATCAAACACACTAACACATAAAAATCAATAAGCTGATAATTACTCAAAGCTTTTTACTCACGATTTTTTACTATATTATTACAACCCCACTAGTATTGAATACAGAAAGAGAAGGAATAAGATGAGACGCCACTGTTTTCAGATGAACCCTGTAATTAGGGTCGAGCATATAATCCATCTATTTCTCGGTCGATGAATTTGAAAATCTTACGCGTTAATTTTCCCTCTGGCCAAGGGCTAACATCGAATTAACAACAAGGCTCACGAATAATTGTAACTACGTACTTTATGAAACACAGGAAGAAATTATTATTTACCGCGATGATTCAAGGCGTAAAAAAAATAACAATCTTCATGAAACTCACCCCGATGGCAGCATTGTAAATTCGCCAATAACTGGCATTCCTCCTGCTTTTTACGGGTGCTTTCGTAGTTACACCATTAACACCAGAATGAGCGGATTGATTACTACATCAAGAACGCATCCGAAGTGTACATCCTAGTGCGCAGACTGAATCGCCCGGAGCCATGCGGATGGCTACGACTTAATACGAATCATTAACCCTGTAAGGATACGGAGAGCATGACATGAGACCAATATCCAACCTCAATACGAGCGCAGCAACCTATATTCCACCGCAGCAACTCCCGAGTAGTTGTCTGGAAACTTTGTCGCTTCTGGTGCAGATGAATAATTATATCAAAAGGGATGCGGACTACAGCACGGGCATGGCTGTTACTCCACTGGTTCCTGAAGAGGTTCACTTGCTGGCTGTTGCGATGACAACCGAACTACATCGACATCAGTTTCAACCGGTGGTAAATGCAAATGATCTGCAACTTCCTGAACCGTTCACCTTCGATGTTGCCGGTTTCACCATCACCTTCACGAAGACGCAAGAGCATGACAACACGGGCACTCTCGTGAAAATTGCAGTCAGTAAGAACGGTGTATGCACCAGCACAAATATTGCTCTTGAGCTGTTTCACTCCATCGTCACAACACTGATGTCACGCAGTCAGTATGGAACATTTGATCTCTGGTCCGTACGGCCAATACTCACGGATGAAAGTCAAAACAGGGTGCATGAAGCAGCTCGCTACTCCCCGGCCCAACAATACGGAGGAGAAGAAACACACATTACCAACAACGGCATGCGAGAATTTGGAAATATGTCCCCGCTGGCGTGGCGTAACGATGGGGAATTACAGCAATCGTGTAATACAAGCAACTTCCCACCAAATAATGCAAATGACGACATAAACAACACCAGGCAGACCACCGAGGACCAGCCAGAGGCGGACGAGCCACATCAATATGTTAAATTGACTGTCGACGACATGCGAAAATGGGCGGCTATGGACCAGCAGGCGCGAAACGATCTAGGGGGAGTTCAAGGATGGTGTACGCGCAATCATTTTAATATCAAAAATGCCAGGAATTACCTGACCGATCACGGCCTGAACTACGCGGGAGAGGTAAAGGTAAACGGGCCGCATGAATATGCCAAATTCACCCTTGAACATATCCGCCAGTGGGCAGCCTTAGACAAGAAGGTGCGAAAACCGGTTGGTTATTTAGAAAAGTGGTGTAAGGAAAGAAACCTCTCGCGGACTACTGCCAGGAACTACCTGAAGAACGACGGGCTTACCGCCCTGGGTGAGTTGAAGCTGAAAGGGCCGCAGAAATGTGTCTCTTTCACCTTCGGGGACATCGTGCAATGGGCGAATATGAGTCAGGAGGATCGTGACCGCGCAGGGGGAGCCCACAAGTGGAGTAAAGGACGGGGCTTCCAGTGGTCTACTTCCAGATCCTACCTGAAATTGAGCGGAATGACGGTGCAAGGCGCGAAAAAACTGGCGTGGCTGCAAAGTAGCGGGAATATGTCGAATCCACACTATCTCGCCCAACCTACCAGCCGCAGGACATAAGCTGAAGGTACCGATAGCGGCAATTTTGTTCATCTGAGCCAGGTGGCAAATAGCAATTGCCCCCGAACGCTCCCTGCCAGGCAATTTATACGGCATGGCAGGGAACATTCGGATTAAAAAGCAAAAGATAAATTATTGCTCTTCAGCTTACCCTTCCTGCAACCGTGACGGCGGAGCCGAATGATAGTGCGCATCGGCCTCGGCAAAGCGTTTTTGCATCGCCGCTGACGGCGCTTTACCCAGCAAACTAAACACTACAATCCCGATACTACCAAAGATGAAGCCCGGAATAATTTCGTACAGTCCCAGCCAGCCGAACTGCTTCCAGACGATAACCGTCAGCGCACCGATGATCATCCCCGCCAGCGCACCGTTGCGCGTCATGCGTGACCACATCACCGAGAACAGCACCACCGGACCAAACGCTGCGCCAAAGCCTGCCCACGCGTAGCTCACTAAGCCCAGCACGCGGTTTTCCGGGTTTGCCGCCAGCGCAATGGCCACCAGCGCCACCACCAGCACCATCACACGCCCTACCCACACCAGCTCTTTCTGGCTGGCCTGTTTACGCAGAAACGCTTTGTATAAATCTTCGGTAATCGCACTGGAACATACCAGCAGCTGGCAACTTAACGTTGACATTACCGCTGCCAGAATCGCCGACAGCAGAACCCCGGCAATCCACGGGTTAAACAGAATTTGCGCCAGTTCGATAAACACGCGTTCAGCGTTCTGGTTTACCGCACCTGCTACCGCCGGGTGCTCATTAAAGTAAGCGATACCAAAGAAGCCGACAGCCACCGCCCCTGCCAGGCAGAGGATCATCCAGGTCATACTGATACGACGCGCATGGACAATGCTGTGGTGAGAATCCGCCGCCATAAAACGCGCCAGGATGTGCGGCTGCCCGAAGTAACCCAGCCCCCAGCCCATCAGCGAGATAATGGCAACAAAGTTCAGCCCTTTGAGCATATCGACGTTTTCGATGCTCTTTTGTTTGATCACTTCCAGCGAGTCGCCAAACCCACCAACGCTAATGATTACGATAACCGGCGTCAGGATCAGGGCAAAAATCATCAGGCTGGCCTGTACAGTGTCAGTCCAGCTCACCGCGAGGAAACCGCCAATAAAGGTGTAAAGGATCGTCGCCGCAGCGCCCGCCCACAGAGCCGTTTCGTAGCTCATGCCAAAGGTACTTTCAAACAGACGCGCGCCTGCCACGATGCCCGAAGCGCAATAAATGGTGAAGAACAGCAAAATCACCAGCGCGGAGATAATACGCAAAATACGGCTTTTATCTTCAAAGCGCCCGGTGAAATAATCCGGCAATGTTAAGGCGTTATTGTTGTATTCGGTATGCACACGCAACCGCCCGGCCACCAGCTTCCAGTTAATCCACGCGCCTAATGTCAGGCCAATGGCGATCCAACTTTCGGAAATCCCGGAAAGAAAAACTGCGCCCGGCAACCCCATTAACAGCCAGCCGCTCATATCCGACGCACCCGCCGATAATGCCGTCACGAATGGCCCAAGGCTACGACCGCCCAGAATATAGTCGTCGAAGTTTTTCGTTGATCGCCAGGCGATAAACCCAATCAATATCATGCCAAAGATATAGACACAAAATGTCACCAACATCGGTGTGCTAATAGCCATCTAAAGTCTCCAAAAAATTATTATCGGCAATGTCGAAACTTGCCGTTATATCTGCCACCGGAACGGGGTAACAGAGTTTATGTTTTACCAGGGCGACCGTATCCTGCCGGAAGCGCTGGTTATTCACAATCGATTTAACACACCATTTACATTAAATTTTAGTGCTCAGCGACACTATTTTTCATCAGGTTGCACTCTCTCACATTTTTTGCGGTTGCACCTTTCAAAAATGTTAACTGCCGCAGAGAAAAAGTCTGAGTTATTTTTTTAATCCCTGTCATATCGATTTCTATTATTAACATTTCATTCATTTTTAAGCTTGCTACGCAGGTCACATTTAACATAGTTGCACAAAGTTGCAACATCATGGATATTTCACGATAACGTTAAGTTGCACCTTTCAGAACAACAGGAGTAATGGCATGGGAACCACCACCATGGGGGTTAAGCTGGACGACGCGACGCGTGAGCGTATTAAGTCTGCCGCGACACGTATCGATCGCACGCCACACTGGTTAATTAAGCAGGCGATTTTTTCTTATCTTGAACAACTGGAAAACAGCGATACTCTGCCGGAGCTACCTGCGCTGCTTTCTGGCGCTGCCAATGAGAGCGATGAAGCACCGACTCCGGCAGAGGAACCACACCAGCCTTTCCTCGACTTTGCCGAGCAAATTTTGCCCCAGTCGGTTTCCCGCGCCGCGATCACCGCGGCCTATCGCCGCCCGGAAACCGAAGCGGTTTCGATGCTGCTGGAACAAGCCCGCCTGCCGCAGCCAGTTGCTGAACAGGCGCATAAACTGGCATATCAACTGGCCGATAAACTGCGTAATCAAAAAAATGCCAGTGGTCGCGCAGGTATGGTCCAGGGGTTATTGCAGGAGTTTTCGCTGTCATCGCAGGAAGGCGTGGCGCTGATGTGTCTGGCAGAAGCGTTGTTGCGTATTCCCGACAAAGCCACCCGTGATGCGTTAATTCGCGACAAAATCAGCAACGGTAACTGGCAGTCACACATTGGTCGTAGCCCGTCCCTGTTTGTTAATGCCGCCACCTGGGGGCTGCTGTTTACCGGCAAACTGGTTTCCACCCATAACGAAGCCAGCCTCTCCCGCTCGCTGAACCGCATTATCGGTAAGAGCGGTGAACCGCTGATCCGCAAAGGTGTGGATATGGCGATGCGCCTGATGGGCGAGCAGTTCGTCACTGGCGAAACCATCGCGGAAGCGTTAGCCAATGCCCGCAAGCTGGAAGAGAAAGGTTTCCGTTACTCCTACGATATGCTGGGCGAAGCCGCGCTGACCGCCGCAGATGCACAGGCGTATATGGTTTCCTATCAGCAGGCGATTCACGCCATTGGTAAAGCGTCCAATGGTCGTGGCATCTATGAAGGTCCGGGCATTTCAATCAAGCTGTCGGCGCTGCATCCGCGTTACAGCCGCGCCCAGTATGACCGGGTAATGGAAGAGCTTTACCCACGTCTGAAATCACTCACCCTGCTGTCGCGTCAGTACGATATTGGTATTAACATCGATGCCGAAGAGGCCGATCGTCTGGAGATCTCCCTCGATCTGCTGGAAAAACTCTGTTTCGAGCCGGAACTGGCAGGCTGGAACGGCATCGGTTTTGTTATTCAGGCTTATCAAAAACGCTGCCCACTGGTGATTGATTACCTGATTGATCTCGCCACCCGCAGCCGTCGCCGTCTGATGATTCGCCTGGTGAAAGGCGCGTACTGGGATAGTGAAATCAAGCGCGCGCAGATGGACGGCCTTGAAGGTTATCCGGTTTATACCCGCAAGGTGTATACCGACGTTTCATATCTCGCCTGTGCGAAAAAGCTGCTGGCGGTGCCGAATCTAATCTACCCGCAGTTCGCAACGCATAACGCCCATACGCTGGCGGCAATTTATCAACTGGCGGGTCAGAACTACTACCCGGGTCAGTACGAGTTCCAGTGCCTGCACGGTATGGGCGAGCCACTGTATGAGCAGGTCACCGGGAAAGTTGCCGACGGCAAACTTAACCGTCCATGTCGTATTTATGCTCCTGTCGGTACCCATGAAACGCTGCTGGCGTATCTGGTGCGTCGCCTGCTGGAAAACGGTGCTAACACCTCGTTTGTTAACCGTATTGCTGACACCTCTTTGCCACTGGATGAACTGGTTGCCGATCCGGTCACTGCTGTAGAAAAACTGGCGCAACAGGAAGGTCAAACTGGATTACCACATCCGAAAATTCCCCTGCCGCGCGATCTTTACGGTCACGGGCGCGACAACTCGGCAGGGCTGGATCTCGCTAACGAACACCGTCTGGCATCGCTCTCTTCTGCCCTGCTCAATAGTGCACTGCAAAAATGGCAGGCCTTGCCAATGCTGGAACAATCGGTCGCGGCTGGTGAGATGTCGCCCGTTATTAACCCGGCAGAGCCGAAAGATATTGTGGGCTATGTGCGCGAAGCCACGCCGAGTGAAGTAGAACAGGCGCTGGAAAGTGCGGTTAATAACGCACCAATCTGGTTTGCCACGCCTCCGGCTGAACGCGCGGCAATTTTGCATCGCGCTGCCGTGCTGATGGAAAGCCAGATGCAGCAACTGATTGGTATTCTGGTGCGTGAAGCCGGAAAAACCTTCAGTAACGCCATTGCCGAAGTGCGCGAAGCGGTCGATTTTCTCCACTACTACGCCGGACAGGTGCGAGATGATTTCGCTAACGAAACCCACCGTCCATTAGGGCCTGTGGTATGTATCAGCCCGTGGAACTTCCCGCTGGCGATTTTCACCGGGCAGATCGCTGCCGCACTGGCGGCAGGTAACAGCGTACTGGCAAAACCGGCAGAACAAACGCCGCTGATTGCCGCGCAAGGGATCGCCATTTTGCTGGAAGCGGGTGTACCGCCAGGCGTGGTGCAATTGCTGCCAGGTCAGGGTGAAACCGTGGGCGCGCAACTGACGGGTGATGATCGCGTGCGCGGGGTGATGTTTACCGGTTCAACCGAAGTCGCTACGTTACTGCAACGCAATATCGCCAGCCGCCTGGACGCTCAGGGTCGCCCTATTCCGCTCATCGCTGAAACCGGCGGCATGAACGCGATGATTGTCGATTCTTCAGCACTGACCGAACAGGTCGTCGTGGATGTACTGGCCTCGGCGTTCGACAGTGCGGGTCAGCGTTGTTCGGCGCTGCGCGTGCTGTGCCTGCAAGATGAGATTGCCGACCACACGTTGAAAATGCTGCGCGGCGCAATGGCCGAATGCCGGATGGGTAATCCTGGTCGCCTGACCACCGATATCGGTCCGGTGATTGATAGCGAAGCGAAAGCCAATATCGAGCGTCATATTCAGACCATGCGTAGCAAAGGCCGTCCGGTGTTCCAGGCGGTGCGGGAAAACAGCGAAGATGCCCGTGAATGGCAAAGCGGCACCTTTGTCGCCCCGACGCTGATCGAACTGGATGACTTTGCCGAATTGCAAAAAGAGGTCTTTGGTCCGGTGCTGCATGTGGTGCGTTACAACCGTAACCAGCTGCCGGAGCTGATCGAGCAGATTAACGCTTCCGGTTATGGCCTGACGCTTGGCGTTCATACGCGTATTGATGAAACCATCGCCCAGGTCACTGGCTCGGCGCATGTCGGTAACCTGTACGTTAACCGTAATATGGTGGGCGCAGTGGTGGGTGTGCAGCCGTTCGGCGGCGAAGGGTTGTCCGGTACCGGGCCGAAAGCAGGCGGTCCGCTCTATCTCTACCGTCTGCTGGCGAATCGCCCGGAAAGTGCACTGGCAGTGACGCTCGCGCGTCAGGATGCAGAGTATCCGGTCGATGTGCAGTTGAAAGCCGCATTGACTCAGCCGCTAAATGCACTGCGGGAATGGGCGGCAAACCGTCCAGAATTGCAGGCGTTATGTACGCAATATGGCGAGCTGGCGCAGGCAGGAACACAACGATTGCTGCCAGGGCCGACGGGTGAACGCAACACCTGGACGCTGCTGCCGCGTGAGCGCGTGTTGTGTATTGCGGATGATGAACAGGATGCGCTGACTCAGCTCGCCGCCGTGCTGGCGGTGGGCAGCCAGGTACTGTGGCCGGATGACACGCTGCATCGTCAGTTAGTGAAGGCATTGCCATCGGCAGTCAGCGAACGTATTCAACTGGCGAAAGCGGAAAATATAACCGCTCAACCCTTTGATGCGGTGATCTTCCACGGTGATTCGGATCAGCTTCGCGCATTGTGTGAAGCCGTTGCCGCGCGGGATGGCGCAATTGTTTCGGTGCAGGGTTTTGCCCGAGGCGAAAGCAATATCCTTCTGGAACGGCTGTATATCGAACGCTCGCTGAGTGTGAATACCGCTGCCGCTGGCGGTAACGCCAGTTTAATGACGATCGGTTAAACAGGTAGCCGGAGGATGTTACAACCTCCTCCGGCATCTTTAACGTGGTCGAATCCCCTCAATAATAATTCGCTGCACGTTTTCAACCGTTTGATTGAAAAATACCTCATCGCGCAACGTCGCGCCTGTCACCGCCTCCACCTGAGGGGCGAAATCGGCGTAATGTTGAGTGGAAGCCCAAATCATAAAAATCAAATGCTGCGGGTCAATCGGCGCGAGTTTGCCGCTTTTTACCCAACCGGCAATCAGCGCCGATTTCTCATCAATTAATGCCTTCAAATCGCCCGTCAGTTCATCCATTAACAGCGGCGCGCCTGCCAGCATCTCCATACAGAACAGGCGCGAAGCCTGCGGATAATCGCGTGAGACTTCCAGCTTCAGACGGATGTACTCTTTGATCGCCGCCAGCGGGGCGAAATCTTCACGAAACGCTTTTAACGGTGCCAGCCAGATATCGAGAATCTGCCGCAGCACGGCAATATACAGCGCCTCTTTTGACGGAAAGTAATACAGCAGATTGGTTTTTGAAACACCCGCCAACTCTGCGATCTGCTCCAGCCTTGTGCCGTGAAAACCGAATTGTGAAAAAGTGTCCAGTGCTGCGCTAAGAATCGCTTTTTTCTTCGCGCTCACTGCGCGCGAACGTTTACCCGTTGTTTTCACTGCGCCTTGCGTCATGCGCTCTCCCCTCTTGTAGATTGGCAACAGGATAGCAAAACCCCTGCCCGGCCTCGACCTTCTGCACTTTCATCGCGCACGGATGCATGTTTTATGTGCAACTGTTTTGACCGTTTAGTCCACTTTTTTCCAGATATTTTAGACAACTTAACATTAACATATTAATAACATTCACTTTTTAAAAACTGGCATCCGCTTTGCAAACAAACCATTACGCGGCTGAAAAGGATATGCAGGATGCAGCGCCCCGTCTGACTTTCACTTTACGAGACGAAGAGAGGTTGATGATGAAAATTGGCGTATTCGTACCTATTGGCAACAACGGCTGGCTCATTTCGACCCACGCGCCGCAGTACATGCCGACCTTTGAACTGAATAAAGCCATTGTGCAAAAAGCGGAGCACTACCATTTCGACTTCGCCCTGTCGATGATCAAACTGCGTGGCTTTGGCGGCAAAACTGAGTTCTGGGATCACAACCTTGAGTCGTTCACCTTGATGGCGGGGCTGGCAGCCGTGACCTCGCGCATTCAGATTTACGCCACTGCCGCCACCTTAACGTTACCTCCGGCAATCGTCGCCCGTATGGCCACAACCATTGACTCCATCTCTGGCGGGCGTTTTGGCGTCAACCTCGTGACTGGCTGGCAAAAGCCCGAGTATGAGCAGATGGGTATCTGGCCTGGCGATGACTATTTCTCCCGTCGTTACGACTATCTCACCGAATATGTTCAGGTGCTGCGCGACCTGTGGGGCACGGGCAAAAGCGATTTTAAAGGCGATTTTTTCACCATGAATGATTGTCGCGTCAGTCCGCAACCGAGTGTACCCATGAAAGTGATCTGCGCCGGGCAAAGCGACGCTGGCATGGCGTTCTCCGCTCAGTATGCCGATTTCAACTTCTGTTTCGGCAAAGGCGTAAATACACCCACGGCTTTCGCCCCGATCGCTGCGCGGATGAAACAGGCCGCAGAGCAAACCGGGCGCGACGTTGGCTCTTATGTGTTGTTTATGGTGATTGCCGACGAAACCGACGATGCCGCTCGCACCAAATGGGAACACTACAAAGCGGGCGCGGATGAAGAGGCGTTAAGCTGGCTAACCGAACAAAGTCAGAAAGATACCCGCTCCGGTACTGACACCAACGTCCGTCAGATGGCCGATCCCACTTCGGCGGTAAACATCAACATGGGGACGTTAGTCGGTTCTTACGCCAGTGTTGCTCGCATGTTAGATGAAGTCGCAAGCGTGCCTGGTGCCGAAGGCGTGCTGTTGACCTTCGATGATTTTCTGTCGGGAATCGAAACCTTCGGCGAGCGCATTCAACCACTGATGCAGTGCCGCGCCCATCTCCCTGCGCTGACTCAGGAGGTGGCATGATGACAATCTTAACCGCTCGACCGGAAGCCATTACCTTCGATCCGCAGCAAAGTGCGCTGATCGTGGTGGATATGCAAAACGCTTATGCCACGCCAGGCGGCTACTTAGATCTCGCCGGGTTTGATGTCTCAACCACTCGCCCGGTCATTGCCAACATTCAAACCGCCGTGACCGCGGCACGAGCAGCAGGGATGCTGATCATCTGGTTTCAAAATGGCTGGGATGCACAGTATGTCGAGGCTGGCGGCCCCGGCTCACCAAATTTTCATAAATCGAACGCCCTGAAAACCATGCGTAAGCAGCCGCAGCTACAGGGGAAATTGCTGGCGAAAGGCTCCTGGGATTATCAACTGGTGGATGAACTGGTGCCGCAGCCTGGCGATATTGTGCTGCCGAAGCCACGCTACAGCGGTTTCTTCAATACGCCGCTGGACAGCATTTTGCGCAGCCGTGAAATACGCCATCTGGTTTTCACTGGCATCGCTACCAACGTCTGCGTCGAATCGACGCTACGCGATGGCTTTTTTCTGGAGTATTTCGGCGTGGTGCTGGAAGACGCAACACACCAGGCGGGGCCGGAATTTGCACAGAAAGCCGCGTTGTTCAATATCGAAACCTTTTTTGGCTGGGTAAGCGACGTCGAAACGTTCTGCGACGCGCTTTCTCCCACGTCCTTTGCTCGTATCGCTTAAGGAGTTTAACGATGCCAAAATCCGTAATTATTCCCGTTGGCAGCAGCGCACCGCTGGCTCCCTTCGTTCCCGGCACGCTGGCTGATGGCGTGGTGTATGTCTCCGGTACGCTGGCTTTTGATCAACATAATAACGTGCTGTTTGCCGATGACCCAAAGGCGCAAACCCGCCACGTTCTGGAAACCATCCGCAAGGTGATCGAGACGGCGGGTGGCACGATGGCGGACGTGACCTTCAACAGCATCTTTATTACCGACTGGAAAAATTACGCCGCGATTAACGAAATCTACGCCGAGTTTTTTCCGGGTGACAAACCGGCGCGATTCTGCATTCAGTGCGGACTGGTAAAACCTGACGCGCTGGTGGAAATCGCCACAATTGCGCATATCGCCAAGTGAGGCCGCGATGAAACTTTCACTCTCACCTCCCCCTTATGCTGATGCGCCCGTAGTGGTGTTGATTTCGGGTCTTGGCGGTAGCGGCAGTTACTGGTTACCGCAACTGGCGGTGCTGGAGCAGGAGTATCAGGTAATCTGTTACGACCAGCGCGGCACCGGCAATAATCCCGACACGCTGGCAGAAGATTACAGTATCGCCCAGATGGCAGCGGAACTGCATCAGGCGCTGGTAGCCGCAGGGATTGAGCGTTACGCGGTGGTCGGCCATGCGCTCGGTGCGCTGGTGGGAATGCAGCTGGCGCTGGATTATCCCGCGTCGGTAACTATGCTGGTCAGCGTTAACGGCTGGCTACGAATAAACGCCCATACGCGCCGCTGTTTTCAGGTTCGCGAGAAGTTACTACATAGCGGCGGCGCGCAGGCATGGGTGGAAGCTCAGCCATTGTTCCTCTATCCCGCCGACTGGATGGCGGCCCGCGCACCTCGCCTGGAAGCTGAAGACGCGCTGGCACTGGCGCATTTTCAGGGCAAAAATAATTTACTGCGTCGACTTAACGCCCTCAAACGCGCTGACTTTAGTCGCCATGCGGATCGCATCCGCTGCCCGGTGCAAATCATCTGCGCCAGTGATGCTCTGCTGGTGCCATCAGCATGTTCCAGTGAACTTCATGCCGCCCTGCCCGATAGCCAGAAAATGGTGATGCGCTATGGCGGACACGCCTGCAACGTGACCGATCCCGAAACGTTTAATGCTTTGTTACTCAACGGGCTTGCCAGCCTGTTACATCACCGTGAAGCCGCCTGTAAGGAATTGCTATGAACGAAGCCGTTAGCCCTGGTGCGCTTAGCACCCTATTCACCGATGCCCGCACTCACAACGGCTGGCGGGAGACACCCGTCAGCGATGAGACGTTACGGGAGATTTATGCCCTGATGAAATGGGGGCCGACATCAGCTAACTGTTCTCCGGCACGGATCGTGTTTATCCGCACTGCAGAAGGAAAAGAACGTCTGCGCCCGGCGCTTTCCAGCGGCAATCTGCAAAAAACCCTGACCGCGCCCGTCACCGCGATCGTCGCCTGGGACAGTGAATTTTATGAACGGTTACCACAGCTGTTTCCTCACGGCGATGCCCGCAGTTGGTTTACCTCCAGCCCACAACTTGCCGAAGAAACAGCGTTTCGCAACAGTTCCATGCAGGCGGCCTATCTGATCGTCGCCTGCCGGGCGCTGGGGCTGGATACCTGCCCGATGTCCGGCTTTGACCGTCAACACGTGGACGACGCCTTTTTTACGGGCAGCACGCTGAAGAGCAATCTGCTGATTAATATCGGCTATGGCGATAGCAGCAAGCTTTATGCGCGCCTGCCACGTCTGTCCTTTGAAGAAGCCTGCGGGCTGTTGTAAGGAGCAAACTATGAACATTGTCGATCAACAAACTTTTCGCGATGCGATGTCCTGCATGGGCGCGGCGGTCAATATCATCACCACGGACGGTCCAGCCGGGCGCGCCGGGTTCACCGCCAGCGCCGTCTGCAGCGTGACCGATACGCCGCCCACATTACTGGTGTGCCTGAATCGTGGGGCGTCCGTCTGGCCGGTATTCAATGAAAATCGAACGCTATGTGTAAATACACTTAGCGCCGGACAGGAGCCGCTTTCAAACCTTTTTGGCGGCAAAACGCCCATGGAACACCGCTTTGCCGCCGCCCGCTGGCAGACTGGTGTGACCGGATGCCCGCAACTGGAAGAGGCACTGGTTTCGTTTGACTGCCGTATCAGCCAGGTGGTGAGCGTCGGCACCCACGACATTCTGTTTTGCGCCATCGAAGCGATTCATCGTCACGCCACCCCCTACGGGCTGGTGTGGTTTGATCGCAGTTATCACGCGCTGATGCGCCCTGCTTGTTAACCTCCTTAAGGAGACAGCTGATGGCAATGTTCGGTTTTCCTCACTGGCAGTTAAAATCGACCTCTACAGAGAGCGGCGTGGTCGCGCCGGATGAACGATTGCCGTTTGCTCAGACGGCAATAATGGGCGTTCAACACGCGGTGGCGATGTTTGGCGCAACGGTGTTAATGCCGATTCTGATGGGGCTGGATCCCAACCTTTCCATTTTAATGTCGGGGATCGGCACGTTACTGTTTTTCTTTATTACCGGCGGGCGCGTCCCCAGTTATCTCGGCTCCAGCGCGGCTTTTGTCGGCGTGGTGATCGCCGCGACGGGCTTTAACGGTCAGGGCATTAACCCGAATATCAGCATTGCGCTGGGCGGGATTATCGCCTGTGGGCTGGTTTATACCGTCATTGGCCTGGTGGTGATGAAAATCGGTACGCGCTGGATTGAACGACTGATGCCGCCAGTGGTGACGGGTGCGGTGGTGATGGCGATTGGCCTGAACTTAGCGCCTATCGCAGTGAAAAGTGTATCGGCTTCGACCTTTGATAGCTGGATGGCGGTAATGACAGTGCTGTGTATTGGGCTAGTGGCGGTGTTTACCCGTGGCATGATCCAGCGATTATTGATTCTCGTAGGATTAATTGTCGCCTGTCTGCTGTATGGCGTGATGACCAACGTTTTAGGGCTGGGAAAAGCCGTCGATTTTACTCTCGTCAGCCATGCTGCCTGGTTCGGTTTGCCACATTTTTCCACTCCTGCTTTTAATGGTCAGGCAATGATGCTGATTGCGCCCGTGGCGGTGATTCTGGTGGCAGAAAACTTAGGTCATCTCAAGGCGGTCGCCGGGATGACCGGACGCAATATGGATCCATATATGGGGCGGGCATTCGTGGGCGATGGGCTGGCAACGATGCTTTCCGGCTCTGTCGGCGGTAGCGGCGTGACCACCTATGCTGAAAATATCGGTGTGATGGCCGTGACAAAAGTCTACTCGACGCTGGTGTTTGTTGCTGCTGCCGTCATCGCCATGCTGTTGGGCTTTTCGCCGAAATTTGGCGCGCTGATTCATACCCTTCCAGCACCGGTGATTGGTGGTGCATCAATTGTTGTGTTCGGGCTGATTGCCGTCGCAGGCGCAAGGATCTGGGTACAAAACCGTGTCGATTTAAGCCAGAACGGTAATTTGATTATGGTCGCAGTAACCTTAGTGCTGGGCGCGGGTGATTTTGCTCTCACGCTGGGCGGTTTTACGTTGGGAGGGATCGGTACAGCCACCTTTGGCGCGATTTTACTCAATGCGTTGTTAAGCAGAAGGTTGGTTGACGTTCCACCGCCAGAAGTTGTTCATCAGGAGCCATAAACAGAAAACCGCCGGGGTTACCGGCGGTGATGACTTTTTGACGAGTTTCAGACAAAAATACATTCGTCATGGATTAGCCCGGCTAGTTGTCGCTTTTACCGTGACTGCTCTTGCCACCTTTTTTACCTGCTTCTGATGCTCTTTCGCGGTCTTCTGCAAAATTGCCGGAACCGCCACGATGGTTTGCCATTACTGACCTCCGTCTGGGTATAGACATCATATTGCATAGAATTAACGCGGCGTATGGCAGCTGCCATATTTTCGCTACGTGGGACTAAGCTTAGTGAACTGACGCGGGCAGACCCGCATTTAGTAATATCCTGCAACAGCTTCTTAGCGAGAATAGATATCATCTCCAATAATTATCCATAAGCCGCTCTTATGATTAAAAAAACGCAATGAGATAAAAATGTGTCATTTTGCGACAAAATTACGTGCTTGTGAAAGTTGTTATAAATCAAATAAGTGGTTGTGAAATTTGCACTCTGAAAAGGACGTCTTATCTTTAAATAAGTGGTAGCGAATCGCTACGGAATAGAGATAACACGAGGAGTGGTTAGAAATGGCTAAAGTTCTGGTGCTTTATTATTCCATGTACGGACATATTGAAACGATGGCACGCGCAGTTGCTGAGGGTGCAAGCAAAGTGGATGGCGCAGAAGTTGTCGTTAAGCGTGTACCGGAAACCATGCCGCCGCAATTATTTGAAAAAGCAGGCGGTAAAACGCAAACTGCACCGGTTGCAACCCCGCAAGAACTGGCCGATTACGACGCCATTATTTTTGGTACACCTACCCGCTTTGGCAACATGTCCGGTCAAATGCGTACCTTCCTCGACCAGACGGGCGGCCTGTGGGCTTCCGGCGCACTATACGGAAAACTGGCGAGCGTCTTTAGTTCCACCGGTACTGGCGGCGGTCAGGAACAAACCATCACATCCACCTGGACGACCCTTGCGCATCACGGCATGGTGATTGTCCCCATTGGCTACGCAGCGCAGGAATTATTTGACGTTTCACAGGTTCGCGGCGGTACGCCGTACGGCGCAACCACCATCGCAGGCGGTGACGGCTCACGCCAGCCAAGCCAGGAAGAACTGTCTATTGCTCGTTATCAAGGGGAATATGTCGCAGGTCTGGCAGTTAAACTTAACGGCTAATCTTCAACAGGAGGATACGCATGCCAACTCAAGAAGCGAAAGCTCATCACGTCGGTGAATGGGCATCTCTGCGCAATACGTCGCCGGAAATAGCCGAGGCCATTTTCGAAGTCGCCGGGTACGACGAAAAAATGGCGGAAAAGATTTGGGAAGAAGGTAGCGATGAAGTGTTAGTCAAAGCCTTTGCTAAGACCGATAAAGATTCGCTTTTTTGGGGCGAACAGACCATCGAACGTAAAAACGTTTAATACGCGACTCCCCCGCTTCTCGCGGGGGAGTTTTCTGTTATTTCACCGCTTCATTCAACACGCTATCAAACTTATCCATTGGGCAGAAACCGTTGGCATCTATCGGACAACCGCTTAATTCCAGCGTCACGCGCTGCGCAGGTGCCTGAAGGGTTAACGCATCGGCATTACGTAACTGTTCCGCACTCTGGTACACATATTCAATTTTCATCAAATCGCGATTGGCTTTGCTGTCATGCCAACGCTGGAAAACGATTTTGCCGCCAATCGGCGTGCGTTCGTTCTGGTCATGCAACTGATACGGTTTGAAATCCAGCGCCGTTAATAGAGAGGCAATGTTGGAGTCGTGCCCAACTAACACCGTGATTTTCGGTGCGCTGGTGCGATCGGTGACCAGGGCTTTGTCGATATAACTGACCAGCGGTTTCGCAACATTGCGCGCCACTTCCGGTGAGGTAAACAGGCTGTCCTGGTAACCGTTTTTCAGCTTCGACAACACCTTCCACTGCTGGTCAGATTTGATTTCTCCCCAGGCCACCTGATCCATCGGAAAACCTTCGTAATATTGCAAAGTAAACGCATCTACCAGCGAGTTGCCGACTTTCAGCGGCCCGGAAACACCTGGTTCTTGTTGATACTTCGCGCTAAAGGTATTTTTGCCATCCACCAGCGAACATTGTTGTTTCTCTTTACAGGCAGGGGAATCTTTATAGTTAACGATTTTTTCCAGTAGCTGGTAGCTGTCGGTAAGCTGGAGTTTACCGAGCTCTTTCTCCATTGCCGCCACCGCCTGTTCACTGAATGCGGCGGAATCATCGGTGATCACTGGGTTAAAGGTTGGGTCCATAGTGCCCATTTTTTCCTGATGATGAACAGGAATATCACACCCGGGGAATGCGCCGGTAATAAAGAACTGTGCAGTCGCAACGGTACGTTGCAGACTATTGGCATAGGCATATACGGTGTCCGGCGGCGGGCATTCCCCCGATTTTACCATCCCCTGCTCTGCCAGCCATTCACGCATGTAATGGCCCATATACACTTCGAGCACGCCACCTTTGGTGGTGAGTTGCCCACCGGGGACGTCCCATTCTGGCCATTTATTCGGCGTCGACTGCTCCAGCACACTGCCATTGTTCGCCAGCGGCGCACGTAAGTTATGGCGGCTCATCATGAGCACTTGCTGTAGCTGATAGCCTTCCGGTACGGTTTGTGCCTGAGCATTTGAAGCGAGTAAAACTATCCCTGCCACAGTTGCGGCGATTAGCGTTTTGTTCATTCCTGGCACCTCTTTTGTTATCAATCACTAAAGAGTGTGACAGAAATATGACTTTTTTCCGGGAACAGGTTCGCAAAATGGCTTGTTGAAAACCTGTTTTTCTATATACATCTTCAAAAACAGGCAAGGTTTGACGCAAACTATGCCTGATTAGCCCCTGCCTCGCGTACGCCGCTGATAATTGCACCTGTGGCTAAACAGAATATCTGCGGCGTTTCCAATACAGAGACAATATTTACCAATAAAAAAGTGTGAGACTAATAACAATGGTTTTAGCATATGCCTTTGCCATTAAATTGCATAACGATTTAAATAGTCAAGTTGCGCATTCATTTCCTTATTGTTTAACTTGTAAGCCTGAGCAAAAAGTTCAGGAGGGAGGTAAACGTCATAATGATTGCCAGTATTCATTAAATAACCACACTCAAGGTCTTCATCTGTTGAAAAGGATTCGTTCCCCAAGGAAATTGATGCCACATTACTGGTAACAATAAACGATGAGCAAATGCTATCTGAAAGAGCAGTGAGGAAATTTTTCACCTCATTAATCCTCTTCTCTGGGTCGGTGTCTAAAACAAGGTGTGTCTTGTTATCATTAAATATAAACTCGGGTAAATGCAGTATGCATTTTTTGTCATTCAAGCAACTATCAATAAATTCTTTTTTAAAAAACAAAAAACTCCATGATAAAAAACTACCCCGCCCCTGAATTTTGTTGTCAGATTGTAGATCAACGCCAAATAACGTCTTTACATCTTCCCTGAGATTATAGAATGCCGTATCAACAAGAACCTCGATCGTTTTTTTATCAACCATTTTAATGAATTCGTCGTAAACTTCCTTTTGCGTCTTATAACTGACCAGCGCCCATGAATAATCATGTTGTTTTAAAACCAGTATAGCTCTTAACAGACAATATCCATCGCCATCTACAGGAGCATATTTTAATCCTAATGCCTGGTTAGTTTCACTCTGAATAAAAGATATACCAGACAAATCAATGCCAGAATCCAAATCAGATATTCCCGGCGTATTTATCCGCTCTGGCTGGATACTCATATTTTCATTATCATCTAAACAATACTCAGAAAAAACATCATCACACGCAGTAATGTTTTCAATATATTCCATAAAGCCATACCAATAATAACCTTTAAAATCTGTGATAGACTCTGCCCCTCTGCCCGGTAAGGACACTCTAACAATATTAACATCTTCAACATATTGTATAGTATATGTAATACCTCCTGAAACCCCTGAATAAATTTGTTTATCATTAGTACGCAATGTTTTCATAAATAATGATAAATCATTATCATTCTGTATTTCCTCAAATTCTTTTTCTAGTGAATCGCATTCCAGGCATGGAATGTAGTCTTCAGCTTGTTGACGTCTGATTTCTTTATACAACTGAATAAAACACACAAGTGTGTTTTCAAAAAGCGTGATTGAATATTTTTGATTTTTTTCGTGCTCATTTTTTATATTGCTCCATGCTTCTTTCAAATAATTATTTGCAGTGCAACTAATTCCATGTATATTACTACTCATATATAGCGCCTATAAAATTTAATAAATAATGACGCCCCAGTTAAACTTAAAGTGCCTGTTTCAACTATCAAAAATCGCTCACCCTTTTTCACCTGTTTAAAATATGTTCAACACCCCACCTTGAGGCGACCTCCTCTCCGCGATGATTTCAATAACATATTCTGTGTTGGCATATGAAATTTTGAGGATTACCCTACACTTATAGGAGTTACCTTACAGGGGTTCCTTCAATTTGAGTTGATTTACGCGAGATAACGCTATGGAATTAAAGGATTATTACGCCATCATGGGCGTGAAACCGACGGACGATCTCAAGACAATCAAGACCGCCTATCGTCGACTGGCCCGCAAATACCATCCTGATGTCAGCAAAGAACCGGATGCCGAAGCCCGCTTCAAAGAGGTCGCTGAAGCCTGGGAAGTGTTAAGTGATGAACAACGTCGCGCTGAGTATGATCAGATGTGGCAACATCGCAACGATCCGCAATTTAGCCGTCAGTTCCAGCATGGCGACGGTCAGAGTTTTAACGCCGAAGATTTTGACGATATCTTCTCGTCAATTTTCGGTCAGCATGCCCGCCAGAGCCGTCAACGCCCCGCCACACGCGGCCACGATATTGAAATCGAAGTGGCGGTATTCCTCGAAGAAACGCTTACTGAGCATAAGCGTACCATCAGCTATAACCTGCCGGTTTATAACGCCTTTGGCATGATCGAACAGGAAATCCCGAAAACGCTGAATGTGAAGATCCCGGCGGGCGTCGGCAATGGTCAACGCATCCGCCTGAAAGGCCAGGGGACGCCGGGCGAAAACGGCGGTCCAAATGGCGATTTGTGGCTGGTGATTCATATTGCGCCACATCCGCTGTTCGATATTGTCGGCCAGGATCTGGAAATTGTGGTGCCGGTTAGCCCGTGGGAAGCGGCGCTGGGTGCTAAAGTCACCGTTCCAACACTGAAAGAAAGCATTTTGCTGACTATCCCACCTGGCAGTCAGGCCGGGCAACGATTGCGCGTTAAAGGCAAAGGTCTGGTGAGCAAAAAACAGACCGGCGATCTGTATGCGGTACTGAAAATCGTGATGCCGCCGAAACCGGATGAAAACACTGCCGCGCTGTGGCAACAACTGGCAGACGCCCAGTCGTCTTTTGATCCACGTAAAGATTGGGGGAAAGCATGATGGCTAATGTTACGGTGACTTTTACTATTACCGAATTTTGCCTGCATACCGGCATCTCTGAAGAGGAGTTGAATGAAATTGTCGGTTTGGGAGTGGTTGAACCGCGTGAGATCCAGGAAACAACCTGGGTATTTGACGACCATGCCGCCATTGTGGTGCAACGCGCAGTACGCCTGCGTCATGAACTGGCTCTGGACTGGTCGGGGATCGCGGTGGCGCTGACGTTAATGGATGATATTGCGCACCTGAAGCAGGAAAACCGCCTGCTACGCCAGCGGCTTTCCCGGTTTGTAGCTCATCCGTGATGTGTGTTTGCCGGATGTGTTGACGCATCCGGCAACTGCGCCCTGATGCCTGATGCGACGCTAAACGCGTCTTTTCAGGCGCACAAACGACGTTATCTGTTTTGGTGGTCGCTCTCCACTAACACCAGCAATAACTGGCTTAGTGCCGCGTAAAAACCAAAGCTGTCATACTGACGACAACGCGCAACAAACTCTGGTAACCATTGCCACAGCGCCGTCAGTGTTTTTTCCCGCAAACCGTCGATTCTTCGCGCAGGAACGCTCCCCTCTCCCAGCGAAAAATGCAGATGACTCAACAACTCGAGATAGATCGCCAGATGATCTGCCGGTTCGTTGAAATTGCCGCTGGTTTCCATCCCTGCCTCAACTAACAAACGTTTAATCTCTTGCTCGTCCTGTTTGTAGGCCGATGCATACGGCAGCGCAGCTTGTTTGTCGGTCATCAGAAACAGGCCGCAAAAGTCAGCGGCCAGTTCCAGACGGGCATCGTCACGTACGGTCAGGGCTGCAATACGGTTTTCCAGCTCATTCACCGCCGCAGTGAGCGGCGGTTCACTTTTCAGCAACGAAAACCATTCAGCCATCTGCGCACTGGCGATTTGCGTCAGTTGTTCATCGTCCAGTTCACGGGAGAACAACTGCGCCAGCCAGGCGTAAACACAGGCAATCTGTTGTGCTGTCAGCGTGGTCATGATTTCACCTGCGACGCGGGAACATATTCGCACTGCGCCACCATCTCAACAGGGCCGTTAAACGCCGTCACCTGCTCCACTGTTCCGTTGTACTTCTCAATTTCCACCAGCGTGGTATGCGCACTGGTCGCCTGCGCCAGCTGAGAAGTACCGATGTCGATGGTCAACACGTTGGGGTTACCGTATTTGCACAGCGCACCAGGCTCGCCGCCTTTATCTGGATCGTACCATGCCCCTTCATGAATTCGCGCCACGCCGGGTGCATAACGGTCAGAAACCACTGCCCCTGCCAACACCTGACCACGAGCGTTAAAGACGCGTACCACATCACCGTTACGAATACCGCGTGCGCTGGCATCCTGCGGGTTAATGAACACTGGCTCTTTGCCCGCTACCGTATATTGCTGACGCAGCGTTTCCGACTCACATAACTGCGAGTGAAGTCGGAAATCAGGATGCACAGATTGCAGATGCAACGGATACTTCTGCGAGCCAGGCCCACCGTGGGAGCGTTCGATTTTCTCAAACCACATCGGATGCCCCTGACAATCGTCGTAGTTCATATCGGCGATAGTTTTCGAGTAGATCTCAATCAGGCCACTCGGCGTGCCCAGCGGTTCGAGATCCGGATCTTCGCGGAATGCCTGGTGACGAACAAACATCTGCGGATGGTCAAACTCGACATACTCTTTGTTATTCCAGAAGTCATCAAACGCTGGCAGATGAACGCCGCGTCCTTTGCCCTGTTGTACACCTTCCTGCCAGATGCGTTTCAGCCAGCCCATTTCGTCCAGCCCTTCGGTAAAGGCTTCTTCGCGATTAAAGCGACGGCACAGCTCGCGGAAAATATCGAAGTCGTTGCGCGCCTCGAACTGCGGCGGCACGACCTGTTTCATGGCGATAATGCCACGGTTGGAGTGGTTGCCGTACTGGTCGAGATCGTTACGCTCAAACTGCGTGGTCGCAGGCAGTACGATATCGGCAAAGCGGCAGGTTGAGGTCCACTGATTATCTATGGCGATAACCGTTTCCAGCTTACGCCAGCCTTCAATAATGCGGTTGATCTGCTGATGGCGATGGAACGGGTTAGTTCCGGCAAAAATACACATTTTCAGCGGCGGCAGTTTTACCGATTTACCGTTCCAGTTGATCACTTTCCCCGGTTCGAGGATCGCATCGACAAAACGGGCAATCGGAATGGTGCTGCTGTAGCCTTTGTAATCACTGTTGTCGTGAACAGGCGGAATCGACGAAGAGCCGGAGAAACCACTCAGAATAACGCCTTTACGCCCCGGCGTGCCTGCGCCGTTATAGTGCCAGCCAAAACCAAAGCCACCACCTGGCAGGCCAATTTGCCCCAGCATCGCCGCCAGAACGACAATCATCCACGCCCACTGTTCACCGTGCTGCATACGCTGAACGCACCAGCCAGCAATAATCTGCGTTCTGTTCGCCGCCATCTGCCGCGCCAGCCCACGAATGGTTTCGGCATCAATGCCGGTCAGTTTTTCAGCCCATGCGGCATCTTTCGGCTGACCGTCTTTCTCACCCAGCAGGTACTGCAGGAACTGCTCAAAACCTACACAGTAGTTAGCGAGGAAGTTTTTGTCGTACAGGTTTTCACTGTACAGCGTATACGCCAGCGCCAGTTGCAGCGGCACGTCAGTTTGCGGGTTAACCGCTATGTGCTTCACATGCTCGCGCCCCAGATACTCATGGGTGGATGTGACAACCGGATCGATGCTGATGACCTCAATTTCACCGGCGGCGACTTTCGCTTTTAGCTGCTCGTAATATTCATAAACATCGTGATCCGGGCACCACCAGTTCGCTTGCTGGTTTTTCAGCAAATCGGAGCCCCACAGCACAATGGTTTTGCTGTTCTGCAATACCAGCGGCCAGGAGGTTTGCTGTTCATACACTTCCATCGAACCGACTACGCGCGGCAGGATCACCTGCGCAGCACCGGTAGAGTAATCTCCGCCCGTACCAACGCTATTACCATGCAAGGCAATCGCTTTCGCCAGCATCCCCGAAGCGTTATGGAACATCCCCGTCGATTGCCAACCACTGGCGGTCAGCAAGGCACTCGGCCCGTGCGTTTTCTGCACACGTTCCAGTTCTTCATAGAACATGTCGAGGGCTTCATCCCAACTCACGCGCACAAAACGGTTATCACCGCGCTGGGAGGTGTCGCTCAGATGGCGCTTACGCAGCCAGTCCACACGTACCATCGGGTAACGAATACGCGCCGCGTTGTGTACGTGATCCGGCAATCCGGCGATCATTTTCGACGGATATTTATCCAGTTCGAACGGTTTTGCCGCCACAAAGCGACCCTCCTTCACCGTCGCGCGGATAGCCCCCCAGTGCGACCCGGTAAGAATGCCCTCTTTCGAGGTGACAGCCTCAGTCGCCGCTTGCGCCGCAGTCGCACTGCGCGGCGTTAACAATGACGGCCCCAGCATCCCGGCGACGGTTAAGCCGCCGAGTTGTGCCAGAAAACGCCGACGTGATGCCTGAAAGAGATCGTTATTGTTCATTATTTTTCTTCCTTCTTATCGCCGTGAGCCTTACCTGCGGTGTCAGACGCATTCATTTGCAGATATTTCAACAAGGTGCGTTCTTCACGTTTATCGAGGCTGGTAAAGCCAATCATGCCGTTGAGCGTGCCGATCCAACCGTTAGCGTCAAAGTGAGAGATTTCCGGTGCGCCGTGGCACTGGTTACAGGTGCCGTTGTACAACGAATCAGCATAAGCCCAGATCGGTTTGATATCGTTCACCATGTCACCTTTCTTCATCCACGCAGTGGCCTGCAACTTGCTCCACTCGGTATCAGTGTCGGCAACGGTGGTTTTCTCCAGCGTTTTCACCTGCTGCTGCACATCACCACGAATCGAGGCAACAAAGATGCGTTTGCCAGGGAACTGGGTGAGTACACGCTGACGTCCGGCGCTTTCTGTCCAGCCGGTAATTTCAATTTGCAGCCAGTCGCCGTCACGTTTAAGGACTTTCACTTCCGAGGCAGGCAGCAGAGAACCAGAGGCTTCTTTATCGCCTTTCGCCGCATAAATCGGCTTAATATCAATGGAGTACAGTGTGTCGCCACTGCCATTAGCACTGGCGCGCAGCTCATCGAACTGCTTACGGAAGCCGCTACTCATATCCGGCAACTGGTGGGCAATACCTTTATGACAGTCGATGCAGGATTGATTATCTTTCGCTGCCACCTTCATCTGACGCGCCGCTTCAGGATGCTGCTTCGCATGATCCATCGCGTCGTAGTTATGGCAGGAGCGGCAGGTTGCCGAGTTGTTTTCTTTCATTCGCGCCCATTCACGCTCGGCAAGTTCCGCGCGTTTGGCTTCGAATTTTTCAGGTGTATCAATAGAGTGGGCAATAAAGGTCTGGTAGATATCGTTGCTCGCTTCCAGTTTGCGCTTCACCATGCCTGGAATATCCGGCGGGATATGACAGTCATGGCATTCAGCTCGCACGCCGGAGGCGTTCTGGAAATGCACCGACTGTTTATATTCTTCATACACCGGTTGCATACTGTGGCAACTGACACAAAATTCGGTTGTGCTGGTGACTTTGATCCCAACGTGTGGCAATACAATCAGCGCAATGCCAATCACAATCCCAATAGCGACCAGCGCCAGTACCGACCAACGAGCACTGGGTCGGCGTAGCGCGTTCCAGAATTTCCGCATAATAGCCCCTGTAAAATTATGGTTTAGTGAAGCGATCTTAATGAGTAAATATGAACAGCGGCACTGGTCAGGATGAACGGCTTACGGCAGAATATGAACAGATATGAACAGAATGAGTAAAACTCTCTGATGCCACATCACATTGTTATTGTTGAAGATGAGCCGGTTACCCAGGCGCGATTACAATCCTACTTCACTCAGGAGGGGTATACCGTTTCCGTTACGGCGAGCGGTGCCGGGCTGCGGGAAATTATGCAGAATCAGCCGGTGGATTTAATTCTGCTGGATATCAATTTGCCCGATGAAAATGGCCTGATGTTAACTCGCGCCCTGCGAGAACGCTCAACGGTAGGGATTATTCTGGTTACCGGACGCAGCGATCGGATTGACCGTATTGTTGGGCTGGAAATGGGTGCAGACGATTATGTCACCAAACCGCTGGAACTGCGCGAACTGGTGGTACGAGTGAAAAATCTGCTCTGGCGAATCGACCTCGCGCGACAGGCGCAACCACTCACTCAGGACAACTGCTATCGCTTTGCGGGTTATTGCCTGAATGTGTCGCGCCATACGCTGGAGCGAGATGGCGAGCCAATTAAACTGACCCGCGCAGAGTATGAAATGTTGGTGGCATTTGTGACGAATCCGGGCGAAATTCTCAGCCGTGAACGTCTGCTGCGTATGCTTTCTGCGCGTCGGGTGGAAAACCCTGACCTGCGCACCGTCGATGTGTTAATTCGTCGTTTACGCCATAAACTCAGCGCGGATTTACTGGTGACGCAACATGGTGAAGGTTATTTCTTAGCCGCTGATGTGTGCTGATAATAATAGACCGGACGAAATCCCCCCGGTGACAGCGAGCGGTGGATATGTTCGCGGTCGGCATTTTTCGGCGTCAGAACTAAAATCGGTGGGCTGACATTATCAGACACCGATTGCCCCTGTAATTGCCTGATGGCCTGCTCAACCGCCAGTTCCCCCTGCCAGACCATTTGATCGCTGGCAGCCATAATCACTCTTCCCCGCTTCAGCCCGCGATACACCTGATGTGAAAGATAAAACGATACCACGGTAAGCGGCGTTTTCAGGTTACGCCCTTCCCCCATTGCCGCCTCTGCCGCAATGGCCGTTCCGGCAACGACGTCGATTTCTGGATGGCGCTCCAGCATCTCCTGCAACAGGTTACGCTGGATTTCAATATCGTTATCACCAAGCGCAATATCAACAATACGCACCGGGCTTCCGGCAATGGCTGCGCGAAAACCCTCGACCATCTCCTTACTGCCCCCGGCGTTATCGGGTCCGGGCATCAACAGCACGTTCAGTGGTTTACCGTGCGCCCATTGCACCAGATATCGCCCAGGTTGATAGCCCATCTGAAACCAGGGTACACCAACGCGGCTTTTCACCTGGGGAGCATCAATAGCATTTACCAGTTCGATCACCGGCAGACTTGCTACCTGCTTTTGCAGGTCGGGAAATGACGTCGTGCTACTACCGAGCAAAATGGCCTCTGCGCCCCACTGTTTACACTGGTCGATTTGTGCTTGCTGGGTAGCCAACTGGCTGTAGCCGCCTGCCTCCAGCACTTTTAAATCCACACCGTAGCGGCGAGCAGCCTCCTGCATACCATAGTTCAACGATAACCAGTATGAATCTTTCAGGCTGGGATAAAGCGCGCACAGTTTCCATGCGCGTTTGGCTTTAAGCGGCGTAGAGGCTTGTACCGTGTAATGCTGCGCATCATGCCAGCGCAACAGGTTATCAGCCGAAAATGCCGACAACATGAAAAGGGAAAGAAGTAAAAATAGCAGTACGCGCATGATAGCCTCATCAATAATAAGGCTTTATGCTAGATGCATTCCACTTTGCGACTCAACCTTTTTCACCTTAAGTGCACCGACCGTGAATTTAACCCTGACCCGAAGACTCTGGATGGGCTTTGCCCTGATGGCGCTGTTAACCCTGACCAGTACCCTGGTGGGATGGTACAACCTGCGCTTTATCAGCCAGGTGGAAAAAGACAACACTCAGGCATTGATTCCTACCATGAATATGGCGCGCCAGTTGAGCGAAGCCAGCGCCTGGGAACTTTTCGCCGCGCAGAACCTGACCAGTGCCGATAACGAAAAGATGTGGCAGGCGCAGGGGCGAATGCTCACCGCACAAAGCCTGAAGATTAATGCGTTGCTGCAAGCGTTACGGGAACAAGGTTTTGATACCACCGCTATTGAACAACAGGAGCAGGAGATCTCCCGTTCGTTACGTCAGCAAGGGGAACTGGTGGGGCAGCGTTTGCAACTGCGCCAGCAACAACAGCGACTCAGTCAGCAGATAGTCGCCGCCGCCGATGAGATCGCACGCCTGGCGCAAGGTCAGGCGAATAATGCGGCAACCTCCGCCGGAGCGACCCAGGCCGGGATTTACGATTTGATCGAACAACATCAGCGTCAGGCCGCAGAAAGTGCACTCGATCGGCTGATTGATATCGATCTTGAGTATGTTAACCAGATGAATGAACTGCGCCTTAGCGCCCTGCGGGTGCAGCAAATGGTGATGAATCTGGGGCTGGAACAGATCCAGAAAAATGCGCCAACGCTGGAAAAGCAGCTCAATAATGCGGTGAAAATTCTGCAACGTCGGCAAATACGCATTGAAGATCCGGGAGTTCGTGCTCAGGTTGCAACAACGTTAACTTCCGTTAGCCAATATAGCGATTTGCTGGCGCTGTATCAGCAGGACAGTGAAATCAGTCATCGCCTGCAAACTCTCACGCAAAATAACATCGCCCAGTTCGCGCAGTTTAGTAGCGAAGTCAGTCAACTGGTCGACACCATTGAGCTGCGTAATCAGCACGGTCTGGCGCATCTGGAAAAAGCCAGTGCACGCGGGCAGTACAGCTTGTTATTGCTGGGGATGGTTTCACTTTGCGCACTGATTCTGATCCTCTGGCGCGTGGTTTATCGCTCAGTCACGCGTCCACTTGCCGAACAAACGCAGGCGCTGCAACGCTTACTGGACGGTGATATCGACTCCCCTTTTCCGGAAACCGCTGGCGTGCGGGAGCTGGACACCATCGGGCGGCTGATGGATGCGTTTCGCAGCAGTGTTCATGCACTGAATCGCCACCGCGAACAGCTGGCGGCACAGGTCAAAGCGCGTACAGCTGAATTGCAGGAACTGGTGATAGAACACCGACAGGCACGGGCGGAAGCAGAAAAAGCCAGCCAGGCAAAATCGGCGTTTCTGGCGGCGATGAGCCATGAGATCCGCACACCGCTGTACGGTATTCTCGGCACCGCACAGCTGCTGGCAGATAACCCCGCACTTAACGCCCAGCGCGATGATTTGCGCGCAATTACTGACTCTGGTGAATCGTTGCTGACCATCCTCAACGATATTCTCGATTATTCGGCTATCGAAGCAGGCGGCAAGAATGTTTCGGTCAGCGATGAACCCTTTGAACCGCGCCCGCTGCTGGAAAGTACCCTGCAATTAATGAGCGGACGGGTGAAAGGTCGCCCGATTCACCTGGCAACAGAAATTGCCGACGATGTACCGACTGCGTTAATGGGCGATCCGCGGCGTATTCGTCAGGTCATTACCAACCTGTTGAGCAACGCTCTGCGTTTCACCGACGAAGGGCACATTATCCTGCGTAGTCGCACTGATGGCGAACAATGGCTGGTCGAAGTGGAAGACAGCGGCTGCGGTATTGATCCCACGAAACTGGCTGAAATCTTCCAGCCATTTGTTCAGGTTAGCGGCAAACGCGGCGGCACCGGGCTGGGGCTGACTATCAGTAGCCGTCTGGCCCAGGCGATGGGCGGCGAACTGAGCGCCACCAGCACACCGGAGGTTGGAAGCTGTTTTTGTTTACGCTTGCCGTTACGTGTTGCCACTGCCCCCGTGCCAAAAACAGTCAATCAGGCGGTGTGTCTGCACGGTTTACGTTTGCTGTTAATTGAAGATAACCCGCTAACCCAGCGAATTACCGTTGAGATGCTGAACAACAGTGGTGCGCAGGTCGTTGCTGTTGGCAATGCCGCGCAGGCTTTAGAGGCACTGCAAAATAGCGAACCGTTTGCTGCCGCACTGGTGGATTTTGATCTACCGGATATCGACGGCATTACGCTTGCCCGACAACTGGCACAGCAATATCCGTCGCTGGTTTTGATTGGCTTTAGCGCCCATGTCATCGACGAAACGTTGCGCCAGCGTACCAGTTCGCTATTTCGCGGGATTATCCCTAAACCGGTGCCGCGTGAAGTGCTCGGTCAGTTACTGGCGCACTATCTCCAACTGCCAGCTAATAACGAACAACCGCTGGATGTATCGCAACTCAATGAAGATGCTCAGTTAATGGGGACGGAGAAGATCCACGAATGGCTGGTATTATTTACACAACATGCCCTGCCGCTTCTCGATGACATCGACATTGCCCGCGCCAGTGAGGATAGCGAGAAAATAAAGCGTGCCGCGCATCAGCTAAAAAGCAGTTGCTCGAGTCTGGGAATGCGTAGCGCCAGCCAGCTATGCGCACAACTGGAGCAGCAGCCATTATCTGCCCCCCTTCCACACGAAGAAATTACACGCAGTGTTGCCGCTCTGGAAGCATGGTTAATAAGAAAGACCTGAACACGATTTGAATCAATATCAGCCAGTTAAGAACAACTAGAATAGTGGCATTTGGTATGCAACTTAACGGACTGGCAAAATCATGGCAGAGAAAAAAAGAACCCGCTGGCAGCGGCGGCCAGGCACGACGGGCGGCAAATTACCGTGGAATGACTGGCGCAATGCCACGACCTGGCGTAAAGCGACGCAATTATTACTGTTGGCAATTAATATTTATATTGCCATCACGTTCTGGTATTGGGTGCGCTATTACGAAACGGCAGGTAGTACGACATTTGTCGCCAGGCCAGGAGGCATCGAAGGCTGGCTACCGATTGCCGGTCTGATGAATCTGAAATATAGCCTTGCAACAGGCCAGTTACCGTCCGTCCACGCCGCCGCGATGCTGTTATTGGTCGCTTTTATCGTCATCAGTCTATTACTAAAAAAGGCCTTTTGTTCATGGTTATGCCCGGTTGGTACGCTTTCTGAATTAATCGGCGATCTCGGTAACAAACTGTTTGGTCGGCAATTTGTCCTTCCCCGCTGGCTGGATATTCCTCTGCGCGGCGTGAAGTATTTGCTGTTGAGTTTTTTTCTCTATATCGCGTTATTGATGCCCGCTCAGGCGATTCACTATTTTATGTTGTCGCCCTACAGCGTGGTGATGGACGTTAAAATGCTCGATTTCTTTCGTCATATGGGGACCGCGACATTAATCAGCGTGACCGTTTTGCTGATTGTCAGTCTGTTTATTCGCCATGCCTGGTGTCGTTATCTTTGCCCATATGGCGCGCTGATGGGCGTGGTTTCGCTATTGTCGCCGTTTAAGATTCGTCGCAATGCCGAAAGTTGTATCGATTGTGGCAAATGCGCAAAAAATTGCCCATCGCGGATCCCGGTCGATAAATTAATTCAGGTACGAACCGTGGAATGTACCGGTTGTATGACTTGCGTAGAGTCATGTCCGGTAGCCTCAACATTGACCTTTTCACTGCAAAAACCTGCGGCAAATAAAAAAGCCTTTGCGTTGTCTGGCTGGTTAATGACGCTACTGGTTCTGGGGATTATGTTTGCGGTGATTGGTTACGCAATGTATGCGGGAGTATGGCAAAGCCCGGTGCCGGAGGAATTGTACCGACGCTTAATTCCCCAAGCGCCAATGATTGGGCACTAAATTAGCAACAAGCGGAACATCACCTCGCACGGGGTGATGTTCACAAAATCACATTATTTTGATTTTGACATCATAACTTTCAAGCCCGGTCATTTTTTCTCGTGCGGTGAAGCGAATTTCAGAGACTTCTTTCCCTGTATTCTTGTTCAGCTCGGCGATTTTTTGCGCGATAAAGTCAGCGATTTCCGTTTCGGCTTGTTTTTTTAACTCTTCAATATTCACTGTTAACCTCTTCTGGTCTTAAAAGACAGCAACACGCCAGTAAGGTGTTGGTTCCCGGTACCCTGGTCAGGTAAGAAATGTTATAAGCCATCTCCCCGAAAGATTCAATAATCAACAGGTTATCGCTTACTATACATACAGCGTTGAAGAAAAATAAGGCTGATATAAAAAAGGCTCCACGAGGGAGCCTGATATTATTTTGTGAAATCCAGCGGCGCATGGTCAGTGCGTATTTGCAGCGCGACGTTATCAAAGGTGATCATCGTCGATTTACAAAAAATACACTTTGCCCCTAAAGGATTTCGCTCCGTCACATCGAATGCTGATGTGCGGTACTGTGAACCATGACAACATGGACAGCGGAAATGGAGATGTTGAGTAATAACGGCAACCTTAGAGCGTAACAACGTTCGCTGCCGCGGGACCACGTTGCCCCTGCTCAATAGAAAATTCAACTTTCTGATTTTCGTTCAGCGTGCGGAATTCATTGCTCTGGATGGCGGTGAAATGGACGAAAACGTCTTTGCTGCCATCATCAGGAGTGATAAAGCCAAAACCTTTATCTGCGTTAAACCATTTTACTAAACCAGTCATTTTATTAGACATATTTTACTTCCTTCATTTTGGGCCTTTTGGCAAACAGGGCTTTAATACAGAAACTACTTAGTGTTCAGGAGAGAGACTCAAAAGAAGGGGATAATGCCTGATAATGAGAACTGCTTTAGTAAACTACTTTGTATGCTGTCTGTCTTTCAAACCGACGCAGCTATTAACGCATGATAATTGAGATTAATCAAATTTTATTTTAGCCGTCCGGCGGTCTTAAATATCGCTGGCTTTATTTTATTAACCCCGTATAGTGCAGCGCAGTATTTTCAGTAAGGAATTTGTTTGTCCCGTAAAATGACAGGAATTGTCAAAACCTTTGATCGCAAAAGCGGCAAAGGATTCATTATCCCCTCCGACGGTCGTAAAGAAGTCCAGGTCCATATTTCCGCATTCACTCCCCGCGACGCAGAAGTGCTTATACCAGGATTACGTGTGGAATTTTGCCGCGTAAATGGCCTGCGAGGACCAACAGCGGCAAATGTTTATTTGTCTTGATGGAGAGCGCACGCCGGTATGCGTGCTTCATTCACGATTTGCGTAAAACCTGCCAACGAACACATGCCCTGCGCATTTCGCTCTTCACATCCTGCCAGGGTCAGTTTCACCTCTCCGGGCGGCGTATTTAATGACAGCGGCGTTTTATCACGCATCTGCTGTAAAGTCTGGAAGACCAGCGAAACCTGAATCCACTGGCTGTTATCGCTTAGCCGACGCCAGCGTTCAAACACCAGTTCCCCCCCTGGCGGCGTGTTATCCGGCTGACCTGGAAGCGTCCAGTTGAGCTCCAGTGCGCCGCCGAGATTTGCCAGATTAGTATCGTGTCCGGCAATAAACAGCACTGAAGTGGGTAATGTCACACCATACGCCTGTTTTTGCGGTGGATGGGGCGTCAACGCTGCCATGATCAAATCCAATAACGGGGTGGCGCGACTGCGGGCAACCTCTGGCGTGCGTTGTAGTAAATAAAATTGCGCGTTATGCAAACTTAGCAAGGTGTTCCACTGGTGTGAATCAGTGATCCTTCCCCACCCCGGCTCCGGCATTCCCTGTGCTTGTTGCAGGAGAAATATTTCCGTCAGCATTGATGCGAGGCTTACCGCACCGGTTAATGAAACATTGTCGGCGCTCACCTTGAGTTCCGATGGTAATGCCTGCGTTAATGAACAGCTTTCGTCCTGTTTCTCACGGTTAAGGCACAAGTTTGATTGCGGAAAATTAAGCACCCGTTCCAGTTCGCGAAACGCCGTTTGCCGATGCCCGGTAAAGTCAGCAATTGACCCTCCTGCCCTGCTGAGGATCGCGTCAGTCACGTTCGCGTTATCCAGTTGGCAAACGCCAGTTTTTAGAGGATTAAATAACGGATCGGGACTGGACGTATCTGCCTGGGTATGTACGGTTATTGCACAGTCAGGTGCCAGCCCGGCGGCGAAGGCTTCGCCTGTTTTACGGGTACGCTCGTCGACATCAGCAATAATCGCGACCTGACCAGGCTGCGGGCAGCCCTTTTTCGTCAGCAATCCGTCGGCTACCAGACGCTGGCGTTGGTAATGTCCGAGATAGGCGATCAGCTCACCACCGCGCGGTGTCAGCCAACCCAGTTTTACCGGCCAGGTTGGCCATGCGTCTGGGGTGACATCCTGCATCAGTTGCGTGGCCTTGGTTGGTGCACGCACACCATGACGACTGACAATCACCACACTTTCCAGCTTCAGCTCCGGCTCACTCTGAGCGAATGCAGATTGCGGGGTTAACGGAATCAGAAGAGATAAAAATGGGATCAAGATCGCTTTCATCGATATGTTTCCGCTTTTCATATCCGACATTATTGATTGCCTGATACGACGCTAATGCGCCGCATCAGACTTACGTTCGTTAACTTTTCAATCGCGGGTCCAGCCATACCAACACAAGGGTGGAGAGCGAACACATCAACAAAATGCCGACGAACCAAAGTAAATACCACATTGTTCCTGCTCCTTAGTACAGCTCGTTTTCGTTACGGCGGAGAGTTTCTGTTGTCATGCGCCCCCACATTTTGTAGTAGCTCCAGAGAGTGTAGAGCAACACAATGGGCAAAAATATCAGCACGATTACCAACATGATGCTCAGCGTCAGCTGACTGGAAGTACTGTCCCACAACGTCAGGCTGGAGATCGGACTCACGCTTGACGGCATGACAAAGGGGAACAGCGTGATGCCTGCCGTGAAAATCACGCCAAATTGCATCAATGACGCCATCAAAAATCCCCAACCCGGGCGACCACGATAAATCGCCATCACCGTCAGCAATGGGCAGAAGAACCCCAGCAGCGGGAAGATCCACAGAACGGGCGATTCGACGAAATTATTCATCCAGGCACCAGGTAGCACTGCCACCAGTTTCATTAACGGATTGGAAGAACCGTTAGCATCCTGGGCGAGCAGTACAAAGCCATCAATACCGACCCACAGCCAGTAACCCGCCAGCAAAAAGCACAGCATCACCAACAGTGCAGCGCGTTTAGTCGCCAGCTGTGAACGCAGATGAATCGCACCAACAGTTTTTAGTTGTAACCAGACGCCACCTTGCAAAATCACCATCCCAAGGCTGAGCAATCCGCACAATAAAGGGAATGGCGTCAGCAGTTGCCAAAAGCTGCCGAGATATTCCACGCGTAATTGCGGTGTGAAGGCAAACGGCACGCCGAGCAGCAAGTTGCCGAAGGCAATACCGAAGACTACCGGCGGCACCAGACTGCCGATGACCAGACCGGCATCCCACATTTTACGCCAGCGTGCATCGGCAATTTTTCCGCGATAATCAAAGGCCAGCGGGCGGAAGAACAGCGAGCACAGCACCAGGATCATCGCCACATAAAAGCCGGAAAACGCCGCTGCATACACTCTGGGCCAGGCGGCAAATAATGCCCCACCTGCGAGGATTAACCAGACCTGATTGCCTTCCCAGTGCGCGCCAACGCTGTTTATCACTATCCGACGTTCATCATCATTACGCGCCACCAGCGGCAGCAGACAGCCGATCCCCATGTCAAATCCGTCGGAGATCATAAAGACCACCAGGATCACGCCAATCAGCAGCCACCAGATGAAGCGCAATGTTTCATAATCAAACATGATTTTCTCCTTTACCCCTGTTGCTGCGTCGGTTGTTCACTCTGCATCGCGCTCGGCCCCAGACGGGCATATTTCTGCATCAGGTAGACTTCGGCGATTAAGAACAGGGTGTAAAGCCCTACGATCATGATCAGTGAGAAAGCCAGTTGTCCTGTGGTTAAAGCGGAGTGCGCGAAGTATGTCGGTAAGATGTCCTGTATCGCCCACGGCTGACGACCAAACTCGGTCATAAACCACCCGGCTTCAATCGCAATCCACGGCAGCGGCAAACTCCAGAGCGCCATTTTCAGCACCCAGCGATGCTGGTCGATTTTGCCACGCAGCGTCTGGACAAGCGCAATAAGCATCACCAGTAGCAGCAGGGAACCACAGCCCACCATGATGCGGAAACTCCAGAATACCGGCGCAACCTGAGGTATCGCGCCACGCATCGCCGCCTGGTACTGTGCGGCTGTGACATGATTCATATCCGGCGCATAGCGGGAGAGCAACATGCCGTAACCAAGGTCGCCTTCCAGCTCCCGAAATGCCTGCAACACATGCGGCTCACGATTGCCTTGCGATATTTCCTGCATTAACAGCCAGGCCATACGTCCGCGTTGCAAGCGTGGGTAGGTTTCAGCCATCAAATTCTTCAGACCCGGCACGGGTTTATCTAATGAGTGAGTGGCGAGGATCCCTAGCAGCGCGGGAATTTTGATGGCAAACGCATTGCGTTCTTGATCCTGTTCCGGCCAGGCAACCACATGGAACGGCGCAGGTGCCGGTTCCGTTTGCCATTCCCCCTCCATCGCCGCCAGTTTTACTGGTTGTACTTGCGCGACTTCATACGCAGAACTGTCTCCGAGTTGCAGCGTACCGATAATCGCCAGAGTACCGAAGACGGAACCGATGGCAAACGAGCGTAATGCAACATCGCGCTCCCGTCCGCGCAGTAAATACCAGGCGCTGATCGCCATAATAAACATGGCCCCGGTCACGTAGCCCGCCATTACGGTGTGCACAAATTTCACCTGGCTGACCGGGTTAAAGACCAGCTCGCTGAAGCTGGTCATTTCCATGCGCAGGGTGTCGATATCAAAATGCGCACCGGTCGGGTATTGCATCCAACCGTTGGCATTCAATATCCACAACGCAGAGAGATTTGAACCGAACGCCACCAGCCACGTCACCAGCAGGTGCTGGTATTTATTCAGCCGTTGCCAGCCGAAGAAGAACAGCCCGACAAAGGTGGATTCGAGGAAGAAGGCCATTAATGCTTCCATCGCCAGCGGTGCGCCAAAAATATCGCCCACATAGTTGGAATAGAATGACCAGTTAGTACCAAACTGAAACTCCATCGTCAGGCCGGTAGCCACGCCAAGAGCAAAGTTGATACCGAAGAGCTTACCCCAGAAGCGCGTCATATCGCGGTAGATTGTTTTGCCGGTGACCACGTAAATGGTTTCCATGATAGCCAGCAAAAAAATCAGCCCCAGGGTAAGGGGTACAAATAAAAAGTGATACAGCGCGGTCAGAGCAAACTGCCAGCGCGATAAATCAATGACATCCCACATGCGCACTCCTGTAGGCGAAGAGAGAAAAATAACCCGTTAATGGTAGATCTCCCTCTTTATCCTGAAACTCTACGACCAGAGGTATTCGCCGATTGCGATATTCATAAGCCTGAAAGCGATACTTACCGTCTTTTTACGTCGGTGCAGCTTCCGCCAGCCACTGACATACCTCGCTAAGCCGCTGCGCAGAGTCGACCAAATCTTCTGGCGCTGCCAGCACCACTTCCGGTATTGGGCAGATTTCATAACTTTCCAGTAACGGGCCTTTTAAGGTGTCCGTACAGCGTAAATGCCAGACATGGCGTAACCCCGTGGCGTTGATATAGCTCTCGCCATAGCCAATGGTACGAATCTGAATATTTCCCGGCCCACAGAGACGTGAGAGAAAAAGCCGGTCAGCCTCGCTGATGGGTAATTGCGTCAGATTAATGCTGTGCGGCTGCGCGTCGGGGTTACGTACATGCGCCAGTAACTCATGCGCCAACGGTAGGCCATTCATCAGGCCATCAATGGGCGGCGGTAACAGCGAATCTGTCGGCAAGAGATTTTGCGTTGCCGCCTGCCACAACGCCAGCGGCGCGCAGCCAGCCTCCAGTTTGTCCTCCAGCAACTTTTCGCCGCGACGTCTGCGCACCCGCCATAATCCGCAGAAGATCGCCTCCTGTATTTCACTTTCACTGTCGTCAGCCTGCTGAATGCGCACTGACACTTCCCCTTCCCCGAGAAGTGTATTGATAAAGTGACGATCGTCGGCGTTGAGATTTAACAGATCGACTGCCAGCACCTCGCCCAACGGCGGCTGGCATTCGCTTAGTTGATGTTGTAACTCGTTTAACAGCGCAATCACCTGCGGGCTGTGAGCACATTGCTCCAGGGCCGCCATACTCGGTTCACCATTCACCCGACAGGTGATCGGCAGTGGATTCATGCTGAAACTGTCATCGTTCGGTTGCGTTCCTGGCCCCAGCAGATGGAAAAAAGTTTCGCTCATGAGGCACGCTCCTGTTGTGGTTCGACAAGCCCACGCATCAGGTTTATCAGTTCCGCCCACGGGTGAATACCATTCAGCACGCCGCGATAGTTTCCGCCGGTAAACACTAATGTGGCGGGAAAGCGAAAGACGCCAAAGCGATCGCCGATGGCTTCGCTCTGCTCAAGGTCAGCAATCGCTACCTGCCATGTAAAGTCTGGAAACTCGCGCAATAATTCGCCAATCATTACCGGATTATCGCTGACCTCTGGCGTGCGTTTCGGGTCACTGCTTAATAACACCACGCCGTCTGGCGCTTGCGTAAGCCAGTCGTCAAGACGGGATTCACTGACCGGCGTCCAGCCGCGCGCCAGCATTCGTTGCCACAACGCATCAAATGGCGTGTCGTTGCTCATCTCTGCTCCTCCAGCGTCATCCGGTACTGGCGCAAGCGAATGCCTTCATAATTTTCCATCGACAGACAGTCATAATTGAGACAGCGCGATTCATTAGCCGGTTGCGGCACAATTCCCCATGCAGCCAGCTGCGCCAGCGCCGCCTGTTCCGCTGCGGGCAGTTGCTCCCGTGCCAGTTCGCTCAGGCTACCGCCGTAGTCGTCGAGCATTGCGGGTTGCAGACCGACGAGGGCAATATGTGCTGGCAAATGACCACGTATATCCGCCAGCGCCAGCACTTCGGAGAAGCTGTTCTGGTGCAGGCTCATTTTCTTCGCGCTGAGATAAGCCGGAATGCGTTCTCCGGCATATGTTCGCAGCGTTCCGGGTTCCAACCCGTAATCAATGGCGTCGAGAATCAGCAAGTGGCTGGCGCTTTCGACATACCCCAGCAAGTTCAGTCCCTGAGTGCCGCCATCAACAATCTCGACTTCATCGGGCCAGTGGTAATGGGCATACAACCGTTCCGCCACCCGCACGCCGAAGCCTTCATCGGCCCACAGCAGATTGCCCAGCCCCATTACCACCACGCGTTGCTCGCTCATGAACGCTCCTTGTTACTTATTTTGCCAAATTTGTGGCTACGGTAGCCGTTGACCATGGTGGAGATCACTGTGTCGTCGGACATGATGTCTTCACGCAGCGCCATGTAGACATGACCGATCACAAACGCGCCAATCAGCCACATCCCCAGCCGATGCCAGCTGTGAATGTCCATTGAGTTGCCGCCCGTCCAGTAGAAAAATTCCACCACATAACGGAACGGCGCAAAAATAGCGTACTGGCTGTGTTCGCTGTACAGCGCAAAGCCGGTGATGATCATAAAAACTGACATCAGGAAATAGCCGAACATCGCCGCCTGGGCGATGGGGTTATGGCCTATATCGGCACTCGGACGTTTTGCCAGAAACAGATACCAGCGGATTTCATACCACACGCCCTGCCACCAGCTTTTACGCCATACCGGCACGATAAACAGCTCGCGGGAGTAACGATTGCCAACAAAAGCCCAGTAGATCCGCATCAGCAAGACCACGGTAAAAATCATCCCGGCGCTGAAGTGAATTAACCTGATGTAGCCCATATAGAACAGATACGTCGCCTCGCCGCTGACGGAAGGTAGCGGCTTGCCGATAAAGTAACCGGTGACCATCAACACCGCCATGCATAACACCGTCAGCCAGTGCCATATCCGCACGGGTGCTTCAAAGACATAGTGACTGACAACGTTGTCGCTTTTCTGTTGCATGATGATTCTCCTTCGCTGTTAACGCACCTGCACGGAGATCAGCTCGCTACCGTCGTCGCCCAGCACGTGTGTTGAACAGGCGAGGCACGGATCAAAGCTGTGCAGAGTACGCAGGATCTCCAGCGGTTGCTCGGGGATCGCCATTTTGGTGTTCATCAGCGCCGCTTCATAAGCGCCAATTTGCCCTTTAGGATCGCGCGGGCTGGCGTTCCAGGTGGTCGGCACCACGCACTGATAGAGATCAATCTTGCCATCGCGAATGGCAGCCCAGTGGCCTAACGCCCCGCGCGGCGCTTCGGTAAAGCCGACGCCACGGCACTCTGTCGGCCAGGTTGTAGGTTCCCATTTTTCAGTGGAAGCAGTGGCGAGATTGCCGTTTTTCAGATTGGTCATCAGCTTATCGAAGAAATACTGCAACTTACCTGCGGCCCACTGCGCTTCGTGCGCGCGACACAAAATGCGGCCCAACGTTGACTGGATGCCGGAAAGCGGCAGGTTCAACGCTGACATCATGCGATCGACCGACTCAACGGTCGCCGCATCGCCTTTGTGATAAGCGATTAACGTGCGTGCCAGCGGCCCCACTTCCATCGCGTTACCGCGCCAGCGTGGCGCTTTGATCCACGAGTAGCGTTCCTGTTCATTCAGCTGCTGAATGTTGGTATCGCTGCCTTTGACATCGCCGGGGTTGTACCACGGGTCGGTGATGCCATCGAACGGATGACGCCCAACCTGATCGTTGGGATAACGATACCAGGCGTGATCGACAAACTCCTGCACCTGCTGCGGATCAACCAAATCCACTGGCAGCACATTGTTGAAGTCGCCGTTAATCACCGCGCCGCCAGGCATCAGCAGACTTTTCTCACCAAAGTCGTTGGCAATATCCGGGAATGCGCCATAGCTGAGGACGCATTTATCAGAAAGACCCGTGCCGATTTCGCTCCACGGTTTGTTGAACTGACCAATGGCTAAGGCGTCGGGGATCATCACGTTGTTAATGAAATCCGCCGTGCGGGTGATAATCGACTGCACCAGGTTCAGGCGTTCCATATTGACCGCCCCGACCGCGCCGCTTTCGTCAATGTTAATGGCGCAAGGCATCCCGCCGACAATCCAGTTTGGATGCGGGTTTTTACCGCCAAAGACAGCGTGGATTTTGACAATTTCACGCTGGAAATCGAGAGCTTCGAGATAGTGGGCAAAGCCCATCAGGTTGGCTTCTGGCGGCAGTTTGTACTGCGGGTGCCCCCAGTAGCCATTGCGGAAGATCCCCAACTGGCCGCCTTCAACGAATTTCTTCAGGCGATTTTGTACGTCGAAGAAATAGCCAGGGGATGATTTCGGCCAAGAGGAGAGACTTTGCGCCAGTTCGGAGGTTTTCCGCGGGTCGGCTTTCAGCGCATCTAACACATCGATCCAGTCCATCCCGGCAAGCTGATAGAAGTGCACCAGATGATCGTGGCACCAGAGCGTTGCCAGCATAATGTTGCGGATGATATTGGCGTTGTCCGGCACTTTAATACCGATGGCATCTTCGATGGCGTAAACCGAAGCCAGGGCGTGTACGCCAGTACAGACGCCGCAGATACGTTCAACGAACGCCCACGCATCGCGCGGGTCACGCCCTTGCAGGATGATCTCCAGCCCGCGAAACATGGTGCCGCAGGAGACGGCATTGGTGATCACATTCTGATCGTTAATATTCACTTCGCAGCGCATGTGGCCTTCAATGCGCGTAATCGGGTCGACCACCAGGCGGCGTCCGGCATTATTGATGGTGTATCCCTGAGTTTCGTACTGAGTGCTCATGCCTGTTTATCCTCATTGCCTGGCTGATGTTCGGTTTCTGTAGGTTGCTGGTTATGACGTCTGCGCTGGTCAACGGCGCTGGCGACTGCGTGCACACCAACAGCCGCTGCCACCACGCCAAGCGCGGTTAAACCGACGGTGTCGGCGGTGGAATGAGTACCCATTTGTGGAATATCTACCACGCGGCTGTAGAACGAACCGCGATCCCAGAAACCATTTTCCGCACAACCCAGGCAGCCGTGACCTGACTGGATCGGGAAGGAAACGCCATCGTTCCAGCGTGTGGAGGAACAGGCGTTATAGGTGGTAGGCCCTTTGCAGCCCATTTTGTACAGGCAGTAACCTTTGCGGGCAGCGTCATCATCCCAACTCTGGACGAACTCTCCGGCGTCGAAATGAGCGCGGCGATAGCATTTATCGTGGATTCGCTGACCATAGAACATCAACGGACGGCCCATTCTGTCGACATCTGGCAAGCGATCAAAGGTCACCATGTAAGTAATGATGGCGCTCATCACATCCGGGATCGGCGGGCAGCCAGGTACTTTGATAATAGGTTTGTCGGTGATGACTTTGTCGATAGGCGTTGCCTGCGTCGGATTGGGTCGCGCGGCCTGCACGCAGCCCCAGGACGCGCAGGTTCCCCAGGCGATAATCGCGCTGGCTCCGGCAGCGGCACGTTTGAGTTTCTCAATAAACGGTCGACCGCTGCTGATACAGAACATCCCCTGCTCGCCCAGCGGCGGATTACCTTCTACTGCGAGGATATATTTGCCATTGTATTGCGTGATGATGTCTTCAAAGACTTCTTCCGCCTGGGTTCCGGCGGCAGCCATCAAAGTATCGTCGTAATCGAGGGAAATCAGGGAAAGGATGACGTCCTTTGCCAGCGGGTGAGCGGAGCGGATAAAAGATTCGGTACAGCAGGTGCATTCCAGACCGTGGATCCATACCACCGGAATGCGCGGTTTGTTCTCCAGCGCCCAGGCAATCTTTGGTGCCATTCCCGCGCCTAAGCCCAGCGACGTGGCAGCCAGACTACAATATTTGAGAAAGCTGCGCCGGGTAACGCCCTGACGCCGCATGGCCTGGTAAAATGTTTCCTCGTTATTCATATCGCACGTCTCTTCTCCTTGCGACACCGGCAGGACACCGGGCGCTTATGGTCGGCAAGCGACGTCCCTGTAGCAAGGCAAACCATCGCTTCACGTGAGATGCTGAAAACGAAAGCTCATCCTTCTGCACTGGCGCACGTCGCCAGAAAGTAATGTTAATAAAGCGTAGTGAAATTTTTGCACAAAACAATAAAAACTGTGTGGATTTATCTTTTAGCGATAAAAATGGACCTATTTTTCTTTTTGCCGGGCGGTGGGGATGTTTAGCCAGTTGCTAAACGAGTAAAAGAGAAGGAATTCATGGTGATGAAATGATCAATCTGCTGTTATTTCACGCTATCAATGCACTTTTGGCTGTTTTTCAGGCAAACAAACAAATTAGGGGTTTACACGCCGCATCGGGATGTTTATAGTGCGCGTCATTCCGGAAGTGTGGCCGAGCGGTTGAAGGCACCGGTCTTGAAAACCGGCGACCCGAAAGGGTTCCAGAGTTCGAATCTCTGCGCTTCCGCCAAATAAGATAAGGGGTTAGCTAAATGCTAACCCCTTTTTCTTTTGCCTGTCGAAATTCTCAGGGCGTTATATTTGCTTAATGACCTGATAATCCGCTGTTAAACCTGTTCCAGATCAAATGCGTAAAGATGGGTAAAACTTCTGGGTGCCCTTACGCATTATCATTATGCTGCTTAATTAATTACATCTGTCATAGAGAGTGACTCAATGGATCGTATTGTTAGTTCTTCACATGACCGTACATCGCTGCTTAGCACCCATAAGGTGCTGCGTAATACCTATTTTCTGCTGAGCCTGACGCTGGCCTTTTCGGCGATTACCGCAACTGCCAGTACGGTGCTGATGCTGCCATCTCCGGGTCTGATTCTGACGCTGGTGGGTATGTATGGTTTGATGTTCCTGACCTATAAAACGGCGAATAAGCCGACCGGGATTATCTCCGCATTCGCCTTTACCGGTTTTCTGGGTTATATCCTCGGACCAATTCTGAACACCTATCTGTCTGCCGGAATGGGTGACGTAATCGCTATGGCACTGGGCGGAACGGCGTTAGTGTTCTTCTGCTGTTCTGCATATGTGCTGACCACCCGCAAAGATATGTCATTCCTTGGCGGTATGCTGATGGCGGGTATTGTGGTGGTGCTGATTGGTATGGTTGCTAATATCTTCCTGCAACTGCCTGCTCTGCATCTGGCGATCAGCGCGGTCTTCATTCTGATCTCCTCTGGCGCTATTTTGTTTGAAACCAGCAACATCATTCATGGCGGTGAAACGAACTATATTCGTGCCACGGTTAGCCTGTATGTTTCGCTGTACAACATCTTCGTCAGCCTGCTGAGCATTCTGGGCTTCGCCAGCCGCGATTAATCTCGCCCAGGGTTACTTACCGAGCCTCGCTTTATGCGGGGCTTTGTTTTTTGTTACACTGCCGCCAGTCTGATTAAGGTAGTAATAATTATGCTGATCTTCGAAGGTAAAGAGATAGAAACGGATACCGAAGGCTATCTCAAAGAAAGCAGCCAGTGGAGTGAGCCGCTGGCAGTGGTGATTGCAGAGAACGAAGGGATTTCGCTGTCGCCAGAACACTGGGAAGTGGTGCGTTTTGTACGTGACTTCTACCTGGAATTTAATACGTCTCCGGCGATTCGTATGCTGGTAAAAGCGATGGCGAATAAATTTGGTGAAGAAAAAGGTAACAGCCGCTATTTATACCGACTGTTTCCGAAAGGTCCGGCTAAGCAAGCCACCAAAATTGCTGGCCTGCCAAAACCGGTAAAATGTATTTAATGGATACGAAAATCGGTTAATTCCCCCGAGGGATGATGCGGCTCGCTGAGCACCCGTTCTACACGCGCAGAACGCGGGCCGCCACTCTTTAACCACTGCATTAATTTTTCTACCTGCCCTTCTTCACCGCAGGCAACCACTTCCACGCTGCCATCGTCAAGATTTTTGGCGTACCCGGCTAATCCCAGTTTTTTCGCTTCGTACTGCGTGGTATAGCGAAATCCAACGCCCTGAACTCGCCCGTAAACCCAGGCAATTATGCAGACTTTCGACATTGCTGCTCTCCTTATCCTTAATGGACGCGTTGCAAATCCATGGAAAACTCCGGACAATGACGCCCATTTCTTTGCATCGACAGAAAAGTAAATTATGAGTGTACGTTTAGTGTTAGCCAAAGGGCGCGAAAAATCATTACTTCGTCGCCATCCGTGGGTCTTTTCCGGGGCCGTTGCCCGCATGGAAGGTAAAGCCAGCCTCGGTGAAACCATCGATATTGTTGATCATCAGGGAAAATGGTTAGCACGCGGCGCTTATTCGCCAGCTTCGCAAATCCGGGCACGCGTCTGGACGTTTGACCCGTCTGAGTCTATCGACATTGCTTTTTTTTCCCGCCATTTGCAACAAGCACAAAAATGGCGTGACTGGCTGGCGCAAAAAGATGGCCTCGACAGCTATCGTTTAATCGCCGGTGAATCTGATGGCCTGCCGGGTATTACTATCGATCGTTTCGGTAATTTTCTGGTGCTGCAACTACTGAGTGCTGGCGCAGAATATCAGCGCGCGGCATTAATTAGCGCCCTGCAAACGCTGTACCCGGAATGTGCGATTTACGATCGCAGCGATGTTGCGGTACGTAAAAAAGAAGGGATGGAGCTGACCCAGGGCCCCGTCACCGGCGAGTTGCCGCCTGCCCTGCTGCCGATTGAAGAACACGGCATGAAGCTGCTGGTGGATATTCAGCACGGACACAAAACGGGTTACTACCTGGATCAGCGTGATAGCCGCCTGGCTACCCGCCGCTACGTTGAAAATAAACGCGTACTGAACTGTTTCTCCTATACCGGTGGTTTCGCCGTATCGGCACTGATGGGCGGTTGCAGCCAGGTTGTCAGCGTTGATACCTCCCAGGAAGCCCTGGATATTGCACGGCAGAACGTTGAGCTGAACAAACTGGATCTGAGCAAGGCTGAGTTTGTCCGTGATGATGTCTTTAAATTGCTGCGTACTTATCGCGATCGCGGTGAAAAATTTGACGTTATCGTGATGGACCCGCCGAAGTTTGTTGAGAATAAAAGCCAGTTGATGGGCGCGTGTCGTGGCTATAAAGATATCAACATGCTGGCGATTCAGTTGCTGAATGAAGGCGGTATTCTCCTGACTTTCTCCTGTTCCGGTCTGATGACCAGCGATTTATTTCAGAAAATCATCGCGGATGCCGCAATTGATGCCGGTCGTGATGTACAATTTATAGAGCAGTTCCGTCAGGCAGCCGATCATCCGGTGATCGCTACCTATCCGGAAGGGCTATATCTGAAAGGGTTTGCCTGTCGCGTCATGTAACTTGAAATGTGGAATTTTACCCTTATATCAAAGGTAAAGATTTCCCGGGAGGTGACTATGATTGCCAGCAAATTCGGTATCGGCCAGCAGGTCCGCCATTCCCTGTTAGGTTATCTCGGAGTGGTCGTGGATATCGACCCGGTTTATTCGCTCTCTGAACCGTCGCCTGATGAGCTGGCGGTGAATGACGAGCTTCGCGCCGCTCCGTGGTATCACGTGGTGATGGAGGACGATAACGGCCTACCGGTTCATACCTACCTGGCTGAAGCCCAGCTAAGTAGCGAATTGCAGGATGAACATCCTGAACAGCCATCCATGGATGAGCTGGCGCAGACCATCCGCAAACAACTTCAGGCCCCGCGTCTGCGTAACTAATCCCTGAACAAATCCCCGGAAGGTTTTGGCCTTCCGGGGATTTTTTATTTGGCCAGGCCCAGGCGAGGGATCTCAATAGCCGGGCAGCGATCCATCACCACATTTAACCCGGCATCCCGTGCCAGTACTGCCGCCTGCTCATTAATCACCCCCAGTTGCATCCAGAGGGTTTTCGCGCCAATGGCGATCGCTTCCTGCGCCACGCCCCACGCCGCTTCTGAATTCCGGAAAACATCGACCATATCGACTTTTTCCGGAACTTCTGCCAGCGTGCCATACCCCTGCTGGCCCAGCAGCGTTTTGCCGGCAACTTTTGGTGAAACCGGAATGACGTGATACCCCTGGTCGAGTAGATATTTCATCACGCGATAGCTGGGACGATCGGGTTTGTCGCTTGCCCCCACCAGCGCAATGGTGTGAGTGGACGTTAAAATGCCTGCAATATCGGTTTCTTTCATTATTTCCTCCAGACTGTTTAACAAAGTGTACGACAAAGCCGACATGCCAACCATGCAGCTAATACGAATGAATGAGAGCAAAAGCGGGAAATATGTCTATATGTTAGTAAGTATGATTAAAGAAAAATTTTGACACATTATTATTCGGGCGGTCTTTTGACAGGAGCTACCTATGAAAACCGGCATCGTGACCACCTTGATTGCATTATGTTTGCCGGTATCCGTTTTTGCCACCACGCTGCGGCTTTCAACCGATGTCGATCTTCTGGTACTCGACGGTAAAAAGGTTTCCAGCTCTCTGCTGCGCGGTGCGGACAGCATTGAACTGGATAATGGACCGCATCAGTTAGTGTTTCGCGTTGAGAAGACGATTCATCTTTCCAATAGTGAAGAACGGCTGTATATCTCCCCACCGCTGGTGGTCAGTTTTAATACCCAGCTCATCAACCAGGTCAATTTTCGCCTGCCTCGTCTGGAGAATGAGCGGGAAGCTAACCATTTTGATGCCGCGCCGCGCCTTGAATTGTTGGATGGCGATGCGACGCCGATTCCGGTAAAGCTGGATATTCTCGCCATTACCTCAACGGCAAAAACGATTGATTATGAGGTCGAGGTTGAACGCTATAACAAATCCGCGAAACGCGCTTCACTACCGCAATTTGCCACGATGATGGCAGATGACAGTACGCTGCTTTCGGGTGTTTCCGAGCTGGATGCTATTCCACCGCAGTCTCAGGTGCTCACAGAACAACGGCTGAAGTATTGGTTTAAACTGGCTGACCCACAAACGCGAAATACTTTCCTGCAATGGGCGGAAAAACAACCATCTTCCTGAGATTTTTGTGCCTGTGCGCAGGCTTTTTCGGTCTTTCTCTTGCAGCGATAAGTGCTTACAGTAATCTGTAGGAAAGTTAACTACGGATGTACATTATGGAACTGACGACACGCACTTTACCTGCGCGGAAACATATTGCGCTGGTGGCACACGATCACTGCAAACAAATGCTGATGAGCTGGGTGGAACGACATCAACCGTTACTGGAACAACACGTACTGTATGCAACAGGCACTACCGGTAACTTGATTTCCCGTGCAACCGGCATGAACGTCAACGCGATGTTGAGTGGCCCAATGGGGGGTGACCAGCAGGTTGGCGCATTGATCTCAGAAGGGAAAATTGATGTATTGATTTTCTTCTGGGACCCACTAAATGCCGTTCCGCACGATCCTGACGTGAAAGCCTTGCTGCGTCTGGCGACGGTATGGAACATTCCGGTCGCCACCAACGTGGCAACGGCAGACTTCATTATCCAGTCGCCGCATTTCAACGACGCGGTCGATATTCTGATCCCCGATTATCAGCGTTATCTCGCGGACCGTCTGAAGTAATATTGCACAGGTGGCAAACGCCACCTGTTTCTTACGGTTTTCTCGCCACCGGCACATCCAGATTTTTCAGTATTTCCACAAAGGGAGAGGGATTCTCTTTGTTAAACAGTGCCCATACCCGATGGCGTGCCCGGGTCAGCGCCACGTACATTAACCGCCGTTCTTCAGCGTCCGGGAAATCCTCAACCGGTGGCAGTAGCGCCTCTTCCATAATCGACTCCCGCGCCGCAGCCGGAAAACCATCACTTCCCTCCTGCAAGCCAACGATGATGACGTAATCCGCCTGTTGCCCTTTGCTGGCATGAATGGTCATAAAGTCGATTTGCAACTTCGGCCAGCGTGTTGCCGCTTTTTCCAGGCTGGCAGGCCTCATGTGATGGTAACGCGCCAGGATCAGAATGCGCTCTTCCGGTTTGGCATAACCAGAGAGCTTATCCAGCAAAGCGTCAAGATGGCTCTCATCCAATAACGTGACGGCTTTTTTGTCTCCATTGGTTAAGCTGTTTAGCGGCTTTTTCAGCTGGCCTGGGTTCTGCTGAATAAACCGGTTTGCCACCTCACCGATACGACTGTTAAAACGGTAAGTCGTGTCTAAATCGCAGCGATCGCCTTCACCAAAGTTTTCATGGAAAGCGGTGGTGAGCGACATTTGCGCACCGCTGAAGCGATAAATCGCCTGCCAGTCATCACCAACGGCGAACAACGTCGTCTGACTGTTTTGCTTGCGTAATGCCGCTAACAACGCTGCGCGCTGCGGCGAGATATCCTGAAATTCATCAACCAGAATATGCTTCCACGGGCTGATAAAGCGACCTTTCTCCAGAATCACAATCGCCTGGTGAATCAGGCCCGAAAAATCGACAGCGTTTTCTGCCTTCAGCGCACCTTTCCAGGCTTTTAATAACGGGGCCATCAACTTGATACGTTTACTGAACAGATCGCGAATCTCTTCGGGTGCACTGGCAATCATTTCTGCCTGTGCGCCACCGTGCATCCGCATCAGACTTACCCAACGATCGAGGCGTGAGGCAAGACGACGCTGTAATTTTTCATCATCCCAGAAGTTACCTTCTGGCACTGACCACTGCATTTCTTCCGTCAGCCATTGCCGCCAGCCCTTCGCCTGCGCTTTCTTTTCGCTGCATTGCTTGCGCCACTCAGCAATAAAGAGTTCATGACGGGCAGCGGTATCATTTTCCAGTTTGCTGACTATCGGAACTTTTTTGCTGCCCTGCTGAATAATATGCAGCGCCAGCGCATGAAACGTGCGTGCGGTAATGTCTTCGGTATGTAGCCGTTCGCGAATACGCTCGTCCATCTCTTCAGCGGCTTTGCGACCAAACGCCAGCAATAAAATTTGCTCAGGGGACGCTTCACCACGCGCCAGCAACCAGCCTGCACGGGCCACCAGCACCGACGTTTTTCCGCTTCCTGCACCAGCCAGCACTAACAGAGAATGCTCGCCATTAACGACTGCCCGGGCCTGCGCCGGATTCAGCGGTGAAGACTCGACCTGGCGGAAAAAATCTGCATACTCGGTAAGCATGGCTTCTGTATACGCCTGGTTATGCTGCAACCGAGCGCTTTCAATATCTTTCAACCAGGCCTGACATTTACGCCACGCCTCACGGCAGTTATCGAATTCTTCCAGTCGGTTAACCGGCAACGGCAACGCCGACAAAGCCTGGCGGATTTGTTGCTGAATGCCAGAGGTTTGCTCACGCGTCAGCCATTTATTTTCTCCAGTGCGCGTGGCAATCAAATCCAGTTGCTGGAGTAAAACACCAGACGCAATTTCGCTCATCTCGCCACTCCACCGCCGCCAGTGAGCATCAAGATGATGGTAAAAACGCTGCGTCTCGCCCCATTCGGTGCCGTGCAGACGCACCACTTTTTCGTCCGGCAGTACAAATTCCAGCTCGCCCCATACCAGACCGCGCTTACAGTGAATCGCCAGTAATTGATTGAAAGGAATAAGGTATTCGTGGCGATCACCGGAGACTTTAATCCCGGCATTGAGGATCACCGCCCGATCGTAAGGGTGCTGTGCCAGACGTTTTCCAAGCGTTGTCGCTTTCAGTTCCATGACTCTGTAGATCCACACGAAATGATTTCTTATCAGTGTAACCGTCAGAGAAAACGTGCTCCAGCCCAAAAAAACGTTACAATTGCCGCCCATTACTGAAAACCACAGTAAAGCGAGGTTTTATGCGTACCGTTTTGAACATTCTGAACTTTGTGCTTGGCGGATTTGCCACCACTCTGGGCTGGCTGTTGGCGACTCTGGTCAGTATTGTGCTGATTTTTACCTTACCGCTGACACGATCCTGCTGGGAGATCACTAAACTGTCTCTGGTGCCTTATGGCAATGAAGCTATTCATGTCGATGAACTGAACCCGGCTGGCAAAAATGTGCTGCTGAATACTGGCGGTACGGTATTGAATATTTTCTGGCTGATTTTCTTTGGCTGGTGGTTATGCCTGATGCACATTGCAACGGGCATCGCACAATGTATTTCCATCATTGGCATTCCTGTCGGCATTGCGAACTTTAAAATTGCCGCTATCGCACTATGGCCGGTCGGTCGTCGCGTGGTATCGGTAGAAACAGCGCAAGCTGCGCGTGAAGCCAATGCACGTCGTCGTTTTGAATAATCCACTAATATGGCCTTTATGCTAAGTCCTTTGCTCAAACGCTATACCTGGAACAGCGCCTGGCTGTATTACGCGCGTATTTTTATTGCGCTTTGTGGAACCACAGCGTTTCCGTGGTGGCTGGGTGATGTAAAACTGACGATTCCGCTGACGCTGGGGATGGTGGCAGCGGCGCTGACCGATCTCGATGACCGGCTGGCGGGACGTTTGCGTAACCTCATCATTACGCTGTTCTGCTTTTTTATCGCCTCGGCCTCAGTAGAATTGCTGTTTCCCTGGCCCTGGCTATTTGCAATTGGCTTAACGCTCTCTACCAGCGGCTTCATTTTGCTCGGCGGTCTGGGTCAACGCTATGCAACAATTGCCTTCGGTGCGTTACTGATCGCCATTTACACTATGTTGGGGACGTCACTGTATGAGCACTGGTATCAGCAGCCGATGTATCTGCTGGCCGGTGCCGTCTGGTACAACGTCCTGACACTTATTGGTCATCTACTGTTCCCGGTCCGCCCGCTGCAGGACAACCTGGCGCGTTGCTATGAACAACTGGCGCGTTACCTTGAGCTCAAGTCACGCATGTTTGATCCTGATATTGAAGATGAAAGCCAGGCACCGCTGTACGATTTGGCTCTCGCCAACGGTCAGCTGATGGCGACATTGAATCAGACGAAACTCTCGCTGCTGACCCGCTTACGTGGCGATCGTGGTCAACGGGGAACGCGTCGCACGCTGCATTATTACTTTGTCGCGCAGGATATTCACGAGCGTGCCAGCTCTTCTCATATTCAGTATCAAACATTGCGTGAACATTTTCGCCACAGCGACGTGCTGTTCCGTTTTCAGCGGCTGATGTCGATGCAGGGCCAGGCGTGCCAGCAACTGTCACGCTGTATTTTGCTGCGTCAGCCTTATCAACATGATCCGCATTTCGAGCGCGCTTTTACGCATATTGATGCTGCGCTGGAGCGGATGCGCGATAACGGCGCACCTGCCGATTTACTCAAAACACTGGGATTTTTGCTGAACAATTTACGCGCCATTGATGCCCAACTGGCAACAATTGAATCAGAACAGGCCCAGGCACTGCCCCATAATAATGACGAAAATGAGCTCGCTGATGACAGCCCGCACGGATTGAGTGATATCTGGCTGCGTCTTAGCCGTCACTTCACGCCGGAATCCGCCCTCTTCCGTCATGCGGTAAGAATGTCGCTGGTGTTGTGCTTCGGCTACGCCATCATTCAGATAACCGGAATGCATCACGGGTATTGGATCTTGCTGACAAGTTTGTTTGTCTGCCAGCCAAACTATAACGCCACGCGCCACCGCCTGAAGTTAAGGATTATTGGTACGCTGGTAGGTATCGCCATTGGCATTCCTGTGCTGTGGTTTGTACCGTCACTGGAAGGGCAACTGGTGCTACTGGTTATTACCGGCGTGCTCTTTTTTGCCTTCCGTAACGTGCAATACGCCCATGCAACGATGTTCATCACACTTTTGGTGCTACTTTGTTTTAACTTGTTGGGTGAAGGTTTTGAAGTGGCGTTACCTCGCGTAATCGATACGCTGATTGGTTGTGCCATTGCGTGGGCGGCGGTGAGCTACATCTGGCCTGACTGGAAGTTTCGCAATCTGCCGCGCATGCTCGAACGTGCCACCGAGGCCAACTGTCGCTATCTCGATGCCATACTGGAGCAATACCATCAGGGGCGTGATAACCGTCTGGCGTATCGTATTGCCCGCCGCGATGCACACAACCGTGATGCTGAACTGGCGTCGGTGGTATCAAATATGTCCAGCGAGCCGAACGTTACCCCGCAAATTCGCGAGGCCGCGTTTCGGTTGCTGTGCCTTAACCATACGTTTACCAGCTATATCTCAGCCCTCGGTGCTCACCGGGAGCAGTTAACTAATCCTGATATTCTGGCGTTTCTTGATGACGCAGTTTGCTATGTTGATGACGCGCTACATCATCAACCTGCTGATGAAGAACGCGTCAATCAGGCATTAGCTGGCCTGAAACAGCGAATGCAGCAACTTGAACCGCGGGCAGACAGCAAAGAACCTCTGGTCGTACAACAAGTCGGGTTATTGATTGCATTACTGCCAGAGATTGGTCGTCTGCAACGCCAGATTACTCAAGTTCCGCAGGAAACTCCTGTTTCGGCGTAAGAGAGTCAGCCCATTCTGCAAGCTCCTGGCGGCGTGCCACCGGGAGCGCAGCTTCATGAATGCCGATAATGGCCCCTTCAAGCATAAACAGAATCTTTTCTGTCACCAGACTGTTTTGCTGCCGCAGTCGCAACCAACACATTTTTGCCCCAAGTATACGTAACGCCCGTACATCCTTAATCCCCACCTCCCCGAGAATCGCTTCCAGATGAAAAGACATATTGGGCAAATCTTTCAGTCTTTCCCGGGTATTGCGCGTGCTTTTCTCTTTCAGCGCTGCATCGAGAGAATATTTCGACAGACGCACCAGCTTCAGTTGATTTCGCCATAGACTTTCATCAACCCGATAGTAATTGAGGGTAACGGATCGGCCACACTTTTTATATGTCAGCCAGACAGGCGGATGTTTTACACAGTACTGTGCACTTTGCTCACAAGCACGAAGATACAACTCACCATCAGAAACCATCGCAAACACCGTGTCGTCAACGGTCAGGCTGTAACTACCAAACAATGATCGGTATTCAATTGTGCCCAACGTTGCCAGGTATTCTTGTGATTTATAGATCCGCTTATAGGAGAGGCTTTTCATAAAATTCCTTTTAAAATCATAACATAAAAGAATGATTCACATTAACGGATCCGTTAACTACGAAAATAGGCAACTTATTCTTAAGGGGCAAGATTAATTTATGTTTTCCCGTCACCAACGACAAAATTTGCGAGGCTCTTTCCGAAAATAGGGTTGATCTTTGTCGTCACTGGATGTACTGTACATCCATACAGTAACTCACAGGGGCTGGATTGATTATGTACACTTCAGGCTATGCACATCGTTCTTCGTCGTTCTCATCCGCAGCAAGTAAAATTGCGCGTGTCTCTACGGAAAACACTACAGCCGGGCTTATCAGTGAAGTTGTCTATCGCGAAGATCAGCCCATGATGACGCAACTTCTACTGTTGCCATTGTTACAGCAACTCGGTCAGCAATCGCGCTGGCAACTCTGGTTAACACCGCAACAAAAACTGAGTCGGGAATGGGTTCAGGCATCTGGGCTATCCTTAACAAAAGTGATGCAGATTAGCCAGCTCTCCCCTTGCCACACCGTGGAGTCAATGGTTCGCGCTTTACGCACGGGCAATTACAGTGTGGTGATCGGTTGGTTGGCAGATGATTTGACTGAAGAAGAGCATGCTGAACTTGTTGATGCGGCAAATGAAGGTAACGCTATGGGGTTTATTATGCGTCCGGTAAGCGCATCCTCTCACGCAACGAGACAACTTTCCGGGCTAAAAATTCACTCTAATTTGTATCATTAAGTAAATTTAGGATTAATCCTGGAACTTTTTTTGTCGCCCAGCCAATGCTTTCAGTCGTGACTAATTTTCCTTGCAGAGGCTTGTCTGAAGCGGTTTCCGCGATTTTCTTCTGTAAATTGTCGCTGACAAAAAAGATTAAACGTACCTTATACAAGACTTTTTTTCATATGCCTGACGGAGTTCACACTTGTAAGTTTTCAACTACGTTGTAGACTTTACATCGCCAGGGGTGCTCGGCATAAGCCGAAGATATCGGTAGAGTTAATATTGAGCAGATCCCCCGGTGAAGGATTTAACCGTGTTATCTCGTTGGAGATATTCATGGCGTATTTTGGATGATAACGAGGCGCAAAAAATGAAAAAGACAGCTATCGCGATTGCAGTGGCACTGGCTGGTTTCGCTACCGTAGCGCAGGCCGCTCCGAAAGATAACACCTGGTACACTGGTGCTAAACTGGGCTGGTCCCAGTACCATGACACTGGTTTCATCGACAACAATGGTCCGACCCACGAAAACCAACTGGGTGCAGGTGCTTTTGGTGGTTACCAGGTTAACCCGTATGTTGGCTTTGAAATGGGTTACGACTGGTTAGGTCGTATGCCGTACAAAGGCGACAACATCAACGGCGCATACAAAGCTCAGGGCGTTCAGCTGACCGCTAAACTGGGTTACCCAATCACTGACGATCTGGACATCTACACTCGTCTGGGTGGTATGGTATGGCGTGCAGACACCAAGGCTAACGTACCTGGTGGCGCATCCTTTAAAGACCACGACACCGGCGTTTCTCCGGTCTTCGCTGGCGGTGTTGAGTACGCGATCACTCCTGAAATCGCTACCCGTCTGGAATACCAGTGGACCAACAACATCGGTGACGCACACACCATCGGTACTCGTCCGGACAACGGCCTGCTGAGCCTGGGTGTTTCCTACCGTTTCGGTCAGGGCGAAGCAGCTCCAGTAGTTGCTCCGGCTCCAGCTCCGGCTCCGGAAGTACAGACCAAGCACTTCACTCTGAAGTCTGACGTTCTGTTCAACTTCAACAAAGCAACCCTGAAACCGGAAGGTCAGGCTGCTCTGGATCAGCTGTACAGCCAGCTGAGCAACCTGGATCCGAAAGACGGTTCCGTAGTTGTTCTGGGTTACACCGACCGCATCGGTTCTGACGCTTACAACCAGGGTCTGTCCGAACGTCGTGCTCAGTCTGTTGTTGATTACCTGATCTCTAAAGGTATCCCGGCAGACAAGATCTCCGCACGTGGTATGGGCGAATCCAACCCGGTTACTGGCAACACCTGTGACAACGTGAAACAGCGTGCTGCACTGATCGACTGCCTGGCTCCGGATCGTCGCGTAGAGATCGAAGTTAAAGGTATCAAAGACGTTGTAACTCAGCCGCAGGCTTAAGTTCTCGTCTGGTAGAAAAACCCCGCTGCTGCGGGGTTTTTTTTCGCCTTGCGTAAATTGAACTGACTTTCGTCAGTTATTCCTTACCCAGCAATGCCTGCAGATCCTGCTTCAAAGAAGACATTTTATTCGCGTATTTCTCTTTGTTTTCCGCATCTTCAATCAGCTGAACAATCGTTTCAGAAAGCGTTTTACCGCGACGCTGCGCAAGACCAGCCAGACGTTGCCAGACAATAAATTCCAGATCGATCGATTTTTTGCGCGTATGCTGGTGTTCCGCATTAAAATGGCGCTTCCGTCTGGCCCGAATGGTTTGCTTCATGCGATTGACCAGTTCCGGATTCATATGCTTGTCAATCCAGCCATTTACCAGCACGGGTTCATTTTCCAGCGAGAGCAACACATCGACGGCTTCCTGGGCGGCACTGGCTTCTATGTAACGGGTGATTAACTCCCCTTCGCGATGCTTCTTCACCAGATACTTCCATTTCCAACCGCTTTCAAGATTTTCAAGTTGTTGATATTTCATAGCGATCTCAATGTTACCGTGTAACTCTTTACAGAATATCAGCTTTTTCGGCCAGTGAAGAAAAGAATCTCCATCCTGTGAGCTTTAACGCCCATGCCAGGAGTATTGTCGGTGCTTTCTACGTGTGCTGTAGTGCCGGTTACGGTATAATCGCAGCTTTGACAACAGACTAAAAAACATCAACTTTGACCATTACGAAACTTGCATGGCGTGACCTGGTTCCTGATACCGATAGCTATCAGGAAATATTTGCTCAGCCACATTTGATTGACGAAAACGATCCTTTATTCAGTGATACTCAACCGCGACTGCAATTTGCGCTGGAGCAGTTGCTGCATACCCGAGCATCCTCCTCTTTTATGCTGGCGAAGGCCCCGGAAGAGTCTGAGTATCTGAATCTTATTGCCGATGCCGCGCATGCGCTACAAAGCGATGCAGGCCAACTGGTGGGCGGTCACTATGAGGTTTCCGGGCACACCATCCGCTTACGTAACGCAGTGAGTGCAGATGATAATTTTGCGACTTTAACGCAAGTTGTCGCTGCCGACTGGGTAGAAGCGGAACAACTCTTTGGCTGCCTGCGCCAGTTTAATGGCGACATTACCCTGCAGCCAGGTCTGGTGCATCAGGCAAATGGCGGTATTCTCATCATCTCTTTGCGTACACTGCTGGCGCAACCTCTGCTGTGGATGCGGCTGAAAAATATCGTTAACCGCGAGCGTTTTGACTGGGTTGCGTTTGATGAGTCGCGCCCTCTCCCCGTCTCAGTGCCTTCGATGCCATTGAAGCTGAAAGTCATTCTGGTAGGCGAACGCGAATCATTGGCTGATTTCCAGGAGATGGAACCAGAGCTTTCAGAGCAGGCTATTTATAGCGAATTTGAAGACACTCTGCAGATTGTCGATGCGGAGTCAGTAAGCCAGTGGTGTCGCTGGGTGACATTAACCGCCAGACATAATCACTTACCTGCACCGGGAGCGGATGCCTGGCCGGTACTTATCCGCGAAGCAGCACGCTACACCGGTGAACAAGAAACACTTCCGCTTAGCCCGCAGTGGATCCTCCGCCAGTGTAAAGAGGTCGCCTCCCTGTGCGATGGCGACACCTTCTCCGGCGAGCAGCTAAACTTAATGCTGCAGCAGCGTGAATGGCGTGAAGGTTTCCTCGCTGAACGCATGCAGGATGAGATCCTTCAGGAGCAAATCCTGATTGAAACCGAAGGCGAACGCATCGGGCAAATTAACGCCCTTTCGGTCATTGAATTTCCGGGTCATCCACGCGCTTTTGGCGAACCTTCTCGCATTAGCTGCGTTGTGCATATTGGCGATGGTGAATTCACCGACATCGAACGCAAAGCGGAGCTTGGCGGCAATATCCATGCGAAAGGGATGATGATCATGCAGGCGTTCCTGATGTCGGAACTACAGCTTGAGCAACAGATCCCCTTCTCAGCATCGCTGACATTTGAGCAGTCATACAGTGAAGTGGATGGCGATAGTGCCTCGATGGCTGAACTCTGCGCCCTGATAAGCGCCCTCGCCGATGTGCCGGTGAATCAGAGTATCGCTATCACAGGTTCAGTCGATCAGTTCGGTCGCGCCCAGCCGGTCGGTGGTTTAAATGAGAAAATCGAAGGCTTCTTTGCTATTTGCCAGCAACGTGAGTTAACGGGGAAACAAGGTGTCATTATCCCCACAGCTAACGTTCGCCATTTAAGTCTTCACAGTGAACTGGTGAAAGCGGTAGAAGAAGGTAAATTCACCATCTGGGCAGTAGACGATGTGACTGACGCACTGCCGTTATTATTAAATCTGGTGTGGGATGGCGAAGGCCAAACGACGCTGATGCAAACCATCCAGGAACGTATCGCGCAAGCATCGCAACAGGAAGGACGTCACCGTTTTCCATGGCCATTACGTTGGCTGAACTGGTTTATTCCGAACTGATCGGACTTGTTCAGCGTACACGTGTTAGCTATCCTGCGTGCTTCAATAAAATAAGGCTTACAGAGAACATGGTAGATAAACGCGAATCCTATACAAAAGAAGACCTTCTTGCCTCTGGTCGCGGTGAACTGTTTGGCGCTAAAGGCCCGCAATTGCCAGCACCGAACATGCTGATGATGGACCGTGTGGTCAAAATGACCGAAACGGGTGGTAACTTCGACAAAGGGTATGTTGAAGCAGAACTGGATATCAATCCGGATCTATGGTTCTTCGGATGCCACTTCATTGGCGATCCGGTTATGCCGGGATGCCTGGGCCTGGACGCAATGTGGCAGCTGGTAGGGTTCTACCTCGGCTGGCTGGGCGGCGAAGGTAAAGGCCGCGCGCTGGGCGTTGGCGAAGTTAAATTCACTGGTCAGGTATTGCCGACAGCGAAAAAAGTGACCTACCGTATTCACTTTAAACGCATTGTTAATCGTCGTCTGATTATGGGTCTGGCAGATGGCGAAGTGCTGGTTGATGGTCGTCTGATCTATACCGCCAGCGACCTGAAAGTCGGTCTGTTCCAGGATACGTCAGCCTTCTGATTACAATCAGACAGAGTATCAAAAGGCGAAACCTCCGCAATGCGGAGGTTTCTTTTTAAAGAGACAGAATCAGGCCATTACTACCCTGTCCGCCATGGCTTCTCGCCAGCCTCCCAGCCATTGTGACCTTTGATTCAGCGTCTGATAGGGACACATTTCTTTTGAGCGTCCGGCTATGCCGGCCTGATAACCACGTTGATGTGCCCGTTCCAGGCGATCTCGTTTTTGTCTCTTCATGCCTCGTTTCCCTCATACTGGTTTCTGGTGGAAAAGAAAACAGTGATTACTAAATGTGCAATCACAGTTAAGCAATACCGCGAATCATAACTGCCGTCAATGCGCAAAATTCACGCCACTGTCATATTTGTGAGCTACACGGGCATGTCGGTTGTACAAAAAATGTGAAGAGGAACAACTTTTTCCGCAAGTTAGAAACAAAAAAACCGCCTCAGGCAACATACCGGAGACGGTTATATTTACAAATCTTTATGATTACGGTAGACGCTTTATCTCTTGCGCAATAGAAGCGGCTTCCTGACTCCAGACACTGGCCAGCACTTTAACCATTTCATCGTAACCATCCTGCGTTTGCACCCCTTCCAGACGGAACGGACGTTTGATCAGTTGTCCCTGGTGGTTCAACAGCCACTCACCACTGACAATGACCTTGCCATCATATCGCCCGTTAAACTCCGTTACGGTAACATTGAGCGTATCCTGGGCGCTTCCCAGAGGCTGGGAGGCAACCACCCAGCCGGGCAGTTGCGTGCTCAGGTTGGCAACCAGGGTGTTGCGCAACTGTTGATCCAACGGGCTGGCCCACAAGTTGTTGTTGGCAATCACATACTTCACATCACTCGTTTGATAAACCACACCATTTCCGGCCAGATAGTCAGGAACAGCGACCTGCACTACCCATAACAGGCGATTACCCTGGCTGGCGGTACTTTGTGTACCGCTCTGCACCACAGGTAACTGGTAATAGTTTTTATTAATTTCGCCGGAGCTGCATCCGGCCAGCCACAGTGCCGCAATAGTCACTAGCCACTTTTTCATTGTTTCGCCCTCTTCGGCTCTGGATCTTTTTTGTCCTTCGCTTCAAATACCAGCGCGTTACTCTTCTCGTTGAGCGTTTTCAGCACCGGTTGCAGTTCTCGCAACACCTGATCAAGTCGCTGCATATCCGCCACCATCTTGTTGTAGGCTGCGGAGCCAGGCTGGAATCCCTGCATGCTGCGATTCAATTCACGCAACGTTGACTGCATATCCGTCGGTAACTGCTGCATCGACTGGCTGGCGAGGATCTTGTTCATGCTATCCAGCGTCGTTTGCAGGTTTTTCATTGTGCGCTGACTTTCAGAAAGCGTACTGGTTGCCTGTTCAATCATCGGATTCAATGGCAGTTTGTTGATCTTATCCAACGCTTCCATCAGTCGTTGCTGGATTTGCGCCAGACCGCCGCTAACGGTCGGGATAATCTGATAACCATTAAATTCACGAATACCGGTTATTGCAGGCGTATTTGGATAGAAATCGAGATCAACATACAGTGCGCCAGTGACCAGGTTTCCGGTTTTCAGCGATCCGCGTAAACCACGTTTCAACAATTCGCCAAGGTGCTCAACAACATCCGCATTTTCGCCAAGCTGCATTTTCAGCCGCTCTGGCTCGATACGAATCAGTACCGGAATACGGTAATCATCGTTAAATGTCTGACGCATATTCGGCGCAAAGAATGGCACTTTGCTTACGGTACCCAGGCGAATACCCCGGAATTCTACCGGAGCTCCCGGTTGCAGACCGCGTACCGAATCTTTAAAGAACATCAGATAATCAATGTGATCGGTGTACAACGAATCCTGAATGCTCTTCTGATCATCATACAAAACGAAAGCTGTTTTCGGTGCCACTGGCTGCCCTAAATCCAGACCTTCCGGCACATCAAAGCTGACACCGCCACTAAGCAGCGTTGTCAATGAGCCCATCTCCACACGCATTCCCGCTGACGTCAAATCAACCGCAATGCCACTATCTTTCCAGAAGCGAACATTGCTGGTCACCAGTCGGTCATAAGGTGCATTGATGAACAGTTGATAGCTGATATTGCGTTTTTGCGTATCGAAGGTGCTGGTTTCAACCGAACCTACCCGATAGCCACGGAACAGCACGGGATCTCCTGGCGAGAGCTGCCCGGCTTTTTTGCTATCGAGAATCACACGGATACCTTTCGCATCAGGCGGGGCCAACGGTGGCGAGTCCAGCAAATCGTATTTATCCATTTTGCTGCCTTTCGCGCCTGGCTGCAGTTCGATATAAACCCCAGACAGCAGCGTTCCCAGGCCGCTAATCCCTTCTCGACCAATCTGCGGTTTCACCACCCAAAAGACGGTATCTTTATGCAGCAATTTTTCCATACCGGAATTCAGCCGCGCTTTGATTTCAACGTGCGTCAAATCATCAGCCAGTGTGGCGCTTTCAACCACGCCGACGTCAACGCTACGGCTTTTAATGGTGGTTTTGCCACCTTCAATTCCTTCCGCATTCGCGGTGATCAGGGTCACTTCCGGTCCCTGATGGCTGTAATGATAAAAAAGAACCCAGGCCCCAATGAGCGCCGTGACGATAGGAAATATCCACACGGGAGACCAGTTCTTCACTTTCTGGATTTTGGCTTCCCCATTATTAGATTCCATACTGTCAGGACTCCTCATGCTCTGATTCAGGTTGACGATCCCACGACAAACGCGGGTCAAACGTCATAGCAGAAAACATTGTCATTATGACGACTAAAGCAAACATTAATGCACCCATTGCCGGATAAATACTCATTAAACCTCCCATACGCACCAGCGCCGAGAGCACCGCGATAACGAAAACGTCAATCATCGACCAGCGGCCTACAAACTCAACAACTTCATAAATCAAATGCATTCTTTCACTGTCGCGCTTGCCATGCCCTTTGGCATCCCAGCACAGCCACGCTATGGCGATCATCTTTAACGTTGGCACCATAATACTGGCCAGAAAGATAACCGCAGCGACGGGATAAGATCCTTCGCTCCATAACAGGATGACCCCAGCGAGAATCGTCGATGGCATCTTCGAACCTAATAAATCCGTCACCATGATGGGCAAAATATTAGCCGGAAGATACAGCATGATGGACGTTACAAGCAGCGCGAGTGTCCATTGCAGGCTGTTTCTACGCCGAACGTACCCTTTAGTACCACAGCGCGGGCATACGGGTTCATCAGCAGGAAGGATTGCCGTACAACAGGAGCACGAACGTAACCCCTGACGTATCCCCGTGACGCCAGGTTTTAGCGGCTGGCGCAGTGCTGGCATCGGGGCGATATCGTCCCACAACCAGCGACGATCAACGCACTGAAAGGCGCGCAGTTGCAGGACACAAAATAAACACCAGGGGAGAAAGCTACTGCCGACACCAATGCTGCCGTAGGCCATCAGTTTAACGAAACTGACCAGCACACCCGCGAGGAAAATCTCCGCCATTCCCCAGGTTTTGAGTTGAAAAAGCACTCGTGCCAGTTGCTCTTTTAAACGGACCGGTAATTCCGCGCGATTCACCAGTAACAGAATGGTTATCAGACAAAACGCGGGAACCAGTTGCACAAACAACAGGAAAAAGGTGCCGAGGCTGGCGTAGTCCTCAGAAAAAAGCACGCCGGGAATTTCCAGTAATGTAATTTCACTGGTGACTCCCGCAACGTTCATATTCACAAAAGGAAACAAGTTGGACAGCAACAGCATGAACAGTGCAGCCAACGCATAGGCGGTGGGACGCTGCCGAGGGGCATCCCACGCCACGGTTAACGTTGTGCCACACCGGGGACATGCCGCTTTCTGACCATGCTCAAGGCGCGGTAACGCCACCAGCATGTCACACTGCGAGCACAGGATGTGCTTCGCGGCATGATGATGTTCGCACATTGGTACTCCTTAATGATGCGCTATTTTACAGATGACTAACAAAGTGTTGGTTTTCATGCCTGATTAACCCAGTTCATCAGGCAATTTTACCGTTGTCAGCTGTCTCTGTTTAAATCGACTATTTTGCGATCAGCCACCATTTTTTAACGCTTCAAGATACTCCCAGCGTTCAAAGGCTTGCTCCAGCTCCTGCTCTGCAGCAGCCATATCAGCGAGCACTTTTTGCGTCTGCTCATGCGGCTGACTGAAGAAGGAAGCATCCGCCACCTGCGTCTGTAGGGCTTCCAGCTTCGCCTCCAGATCTTCGAGCAATTGCGGTAGCTGCTCCAGTTCACGCTGCAATTTATAGCTTAATTTGCTACTGCTGCGTTTTACAGTTTCTGCTTTTGGCGCGGCGGCTTCTTCGGTTTTTTTCACCGCAGGCTGTTTGAGCGCCACATACTGTTCTTGCTGACCACGGGCATCATGATAACCGCCAACATAACGACCAATTTTACCGCCGCCTTCGAAGATCCAGCATTCTGTAACGGTGTTATCGACAAACTGACGATCGTGGCTCACCAGCAATACCGTGCCCTGGTAGCTGTCGATCAGTTCTTCCAGCAGTTCCAGCGTTTCAACATCAAGATCGTTGGTCGGTTCGTCAAGAATCAATAAGTTGCTTGGTTTGAGGAACAAACGCGCCAACAACAAGCGGTTACGCTCACCGCCAGAAAGCGCACGTACCGGCGTCATCGCCCGTTTCGGATGGAACAGGAAGTCCTGCAAATAGCCCAAAACATGGCGTGGCTTGCCGTTAACCATCACCTCTTGCTTACCTTCAGCAAGGTTATCCATCACCGTTTTATCGGGATCCAGTTCCGCACGGTGCTGATCGAAATAAGCCACTTCCAGTTTGGTGCCAACGTGAATACGCCCGCTGTCCGCCTGAAGCTGACCGAGCATCAGTTTCAGCAGCGTGGTTTTGCCGCATCCATTCGGACCAATCAGGGCAATTTTGTCGCCACGTAGAACCTGGGCAGAAAAATCTTTCACCAGTTGCTTACCGTCGACCTGGTAGCAAACGTCTTCCATTTCGAAAACGATCTTACCGGAGCGGCTGGCCTCTTCCACCTGCATCTTTGCGGTACCCATCACTTCGCGACGTTCGCCACGCTCGCGACGCATTGCTTTCAGGGCGCGTATGCGGCCTTCATTACGGGTACGGCGTGCTTTGATCCCCTGGCGGATCCACACCTCTTCCTGCGCCAGTTTGCGATCGAACTCGGCATTTTGTAGTTCTTCCACACGCAGAGCTTCTTCTTTTTCCAGCAGGTACTGGTCGTAATTCCCTGGATAGGTCACAAGTTTGCCGCGATCGAGATCAACAATGCGCGTCGCCATATTGCGGATAAACGAACGGTCGTGGGAGATGAAAATTATCGTCCCATTGAAGGTTTTAAGGAATCCTTCCAGCCAGTCGATGGTTTCGATATCCAGGTGGTTAGTCGGTTCGTCGAGCAGCAATACGCGCGGATTGCTCACCAGCGCGCGTCCTAATGCCGCTTTACGCAACCAGCCGCCGGAAAGCGACGACAGCGCAACGTTAGGATCTAACCCCAGTTGCGCCAGCACTTCGTTGATGAGGTTTTCCAGCTGCCACAGGTTGTGGTGATCCAACTGTTCCTGAACTTTTGCCAGTTCGTTGAGATTTTTCTCGCTCGGGTCGTTCATCACCAGGCGCGAAATATCGTGATACCGCTTCAGGTATTCCGCTTGTTCTTCAATGCCTTCGGCAACGAAATCATAAACGCTACCCTCAACGTTACGCGGCGGATCCTGTTGCAGACGAGCGACAATCAAATCTTGCTCGTAAATAATGCGACCGTCATCCAGCCCCTGTTCACGGTTGAGGATTTTCATTAACGTCGATTTGCCTGCGCCGTTACGGCCTACCAGACAAACACGTTCGTTATCTTCGATATGCAGTTCTGCGTTATCGAGAAGCGGCGCGTCGCTGAACGACAGCCATGCGCCATGCATACTGATTAATGACATTACTATTCCTTTCAGGCTGCGGTAATCAGCCAGCAGTTGTGGATCTGGCGGTTACGGGCGAAATCCTGGGAGAGCGTTTTTTGCGTAATTTCTTGTGCTTTCAGTCCCAGTTTTGCCAGTCCGTCAAGATCCATACGGAAGCCACGTTTGTTGTTTGAGAACATGATCGTCCCACCAGCACGCAGCAGACGTTTCAAATCTTTCATCAGCGCCAGATGATCGCGCTGAACATCAAACGCATCTTCCATTCGTTTTGAGTTAGAGAAGGTTGGCGGATCGATAAAGATCAGATCGAACTGTTCATTTGCCTCACGCAGCCACGCCAGGCAATCGGCCTGAATCAGGCGATGCGCACGCCCGGTTAGGCCATTCAGACGCAGGTTGCGTTCTGCCCACTCCAGATAAGTACGCGACATATCCACGGTGGTAGTGCTGCGTGCACCGCCTAATCCCGCGTGCACGGTGGCGCTGCCGGTATAAGAGAACAGGTTGAGGAAATCTTTGCCTTTGCTCATCTGACCGAGCATACGACGGGCGATACGGTGATCGAGGAACAGACCGGTATCGAGGTAATCCGTCAGGTTCACCCACAAGTGAGCGTTATATTCGGTGACTTCGAGAAACTCGCCCTTCTCGCCCAGTTTCTGGTACTGATTTTTGCCCTTCTGGCGTTCACGGGTTTTCAGCACCAGTTTGTTTGGCGCAATCCCCAGTACCGAAATGGTTGCAGCGATAATATCGAACAGACGCTGACGCGCTTTGTGCGCATCAATAGTTTTTGGCGGCGCATACTCCTGCACCACCACCCAGTCGGCATAACGATCAACGGCAACGTTATATTCCGGCAGATCGGCGTCATACAGGCGGTAACATTCAATCCCTTCCTGGTGAGCCCACTTCTCGAATTTTTTGAGGTTCTTACGCAGGCGGTTAGCGTAGTCTTCCGCTACCATCGCCGGTTTGCTGTCTGGAGTGCTTTCGGCAACGTGGTAATTTTTCTGTACGCAGTCCAGCGGGCCGTTTTTCGCCTTGTACTGTTTGTCTGCACGCAGCTGCAGGCAGCTGAGCAGATCCGGCGAGGCACTAAACAAAGAGAGATTCCAGCCACCGAACTGGTTTTTCATGATTCGGCCCAGCAGACTATGTAGCGCAATCAGCGCCGGTTCGCTGTCCAGACGTTCACCGTATGGCGGGTTGCTCAACACTGTACCGTACGGCCCTTTCGGCAGCGGATTGGTCAGTTGCGCGACATCTTTCACCTCAAAGGTGATCAGTTCACCAATCCCCGCAAGACGGGCGTTAGTGCGCGCACGTTGAATCACCCGTGCGTCGCTGTCCGAACCGTAAAAATGAGAGCTATACTCAGCCAGGCCTTTACGGGCGCGAGTTTGCGCTTCCGCTTTCACTTCCTGCCAGATAGCTTCATCATGCTGTGCCCAGCCGCTAAAGCCCCAACGCCCACGGTGCAAGCCAGGTGCGCGATCGGTCGCCAGCATCGCTGCTTCAATCAGCAACGTACCGGAACCACACATTGGATCGAGCAGCGGTGTTCCTGGCTGCCAGCCGGATCGCATCACAATCGCGGCTGCCAGGGTTTCTTTGATCGGCGCAATACCAGCACGATCGCGATAGCCACGCAGATGTAAACCATCACCACTGAGATCAAGGGCGATACTGGCAGTTTCTTTATGCAGCCAGACGTTAACGCGGATATCCGACGCATCGCGATCAACATTTGGACGCGGCAGATTTTTCCGCGTGAAAGCATCGACGATCGCGTCTTTCACTTTCATCGCACCGTACTGACTGTTGCGGATGGTGTCATTCAAACCACTGAAGTGGACAGCGAAGGTCGCACCAGGATTAAACATCTCTGTCCAGTTGATCGCCTGAACACCGAGATAGAGGTCTAAATCGCTGTAAACCTTACACTCGCCCAGCGGCAACATAATACGCGAGGCCAGGCGGCTCCACATCAGGCTCTGGTAAACAAGCCGTGTGTCGCCCTTGAAATGGACCCCACCCTGAACCACCTGGCATTCAACGGCCCCCAGGTTTTCCAGTTCAGTTTTTAACAGCTCTTCCAGCCCACGGGCCGTACTGGCAAACAGAGAATTCATATCGTCACTTTTACTCTAAGAGCCTACCGCAGTAGGCGTAATTGTTGCAGTCAGTCTGGACATGGACAGCGCGGAGAAACCGGAGCGTACACAAGTACGTGAGGATTTCGAGCACAACCCAGGGCCAAACTGACAAATAAAATAGCCTAATGGGACAGGCGCTAAGAAAATTGTTGCGCATTATAGCTAATAAGCGCGTCATGTCATAAAGTTGAGGGCTTATTTTCATTTGAGGACCGCACCGTGGCGACATTAACCCGGCTTTTTATTCATCCTGTTAAATCGATGCGCGGCATTGGTCTTACACATGCCCTGGCAGATGTCAGTGGTCTGGCCTTCGATCGCATCTTTATGATCACGGAACCTGACGGTACGTTTATTACCGCTCGCCAGTTTCCGCAAATGATACGGTTTACTCCTTCACCCGTGCATGATGGCTTGCATCTCACCGCACCAGATGGCAGTAGCGCATATGTTCGTTTTGCTGATTTCGCCACACAAGACGCACCAACCGAAGTTTGGGGCACACATTTTACCGCGCGAATTGCGCCAGACGCGATCAACAAATGGCTAAGTGGATTTTTCTCCCGCGAAGTGCAGTTGCGCTGGGTGGGGCCACAAATGACGCGGCGCGTGAAACGCCACAACACTGTACCCCTGTCATTTGCTGATGGCTATCCTTACCTTCTTGCTAACGAAGCCTCGTTACGTGATCTCCAACAACGTTGTCCGGCCAGTGTAAAAATGGAGCAATTCCGCCCCAATCTGGTGGTTTCCGGCGCGTCAGCCTGGGAAGAAGATAGTTGGAAAGTGATTCGTATTGGTGATGTGGTGTTTGATGTGGTTAAACCTTGTAGCCGCTGTATTTTCACCACCGTCAGCCCAGAAAAAGGGCAAAAACATCCGGCAGGCGAACCATTAAAAACATTGCAATCTTTCCGCACTGCCCAGGATAACGGCGATGTCGATTTTGGCCAGAATTTAATTGCCCGTAATAGCGGCGTAATTCGCGTTGGCGATGAGGTGGAAATTCTGGCAACGGCTCCGGCTAAAATTTACGGCGCAGCCGCCGCTGATGATACCGTCAACATCACGCAACAACCGGACGCAAATGTAGATATTGACTGGCAGGGACAGGCATTTCGTGGAAATAACCAGCAGGTGTTGCTGGAGCAATTAGAAAATCAGGGAATTCGTATCCCTTATTCTTGCCGCGCGGGCATTTGTGGAAGTTGCCGTGTTCAGCTTTTAGAAGGCGAAGTCACGCCGCTGAAAAAATCAGCAATGGGCGATGATGGCACCATTCTTTGCTGTAGCTGTGTACCGAAGACTGCGCTTAAGCTGACGCGTTAGACTGCCTGTTCGAGGCTGAAGCTGTCAACATTAACCTGCGGTTTCAGCCTGTCGTTCATGATTTTGATGGCGTCGCCCAGCTGCATCGCGCGACCCGCAATAACAACGCAGGGTTGTGCCAGCAGGCATAGTGCGGCATTTTCGCCAGATTCAACGACCAGCAAATTGACTTGCTCGTGAGTGTCGCTCAACCAAACGCAGGCCGCATCGCCCGGCATGGGCACCCACATTTCACCATGGGAAACAAAATGCCAGCTTTTCGGCATTTGCGGTTTGAGATAACGAATTGCTACCAGTGCATTCAGCACCAGTTCGGCTTTTTGTTCTTTAGATAAATTATAATCGCGGCATTTTTCTTCAAATGAGAAATAGAGCGCGGCGTCGTCAACGCAAAAGCCTGCGGGAGAAAAGGCATCTGGAGTCAACATTTTGCGCGCAAAACGTGAGCGAAATAGCATACCATTGGCTAAATCGAGCATCATTCGATCGTGCTCTTCATCGTAATACCAACGCCAGTTATCGTCTGGTTTAATTCGCATTTGCCTCTCCCCTACCCTATAAAACCGCAGCAACACAATCCATTGTCGCTTCGCTTAATAACCTCAACAATAAAAGTACAAAATGTCTAAATAAGCAACAGCGATGAATATAAAACAACCAGGGCTGAAAATAAAGCCCTGATTATCTTATAAAGAGGAATTCGAAGAAATAATTAGATATGGGTAACGATTTCTTTAATCAGCGGCGGACCTTTAAAAATAAAACCAGAATAAATTTGCACCAGTGAGGCCCCCGCAGCAATCTTTTCACGCGCAGCGATAACCGAGTCGATGCCGCCAACACCGATGATCGGTAAGCGACCATTTAATTCCTGTGATAAACGGCGAATAATTTCGGTGCTTTTTAACTGAAGCGGACGACCACTTAAGCCACCGGTTTGATCACAATTTTTCATTCCCTGAACCAGAGAACGATCGAGTGTGGTATTGGTTGCAATAACGCCATCAATATTATGGCGAACTAAACTATCGGCAACCTGGATCAATTCTTCTTCAGAAAGATCCGGCGCGATCTTCACTGCGATCGGCACATATTTATGGTGCATCGCTTGCAAATCATTTTGCTTATTTTTAATCGCGGTTAAGAGATCATCCAGCGCTTCGCCATATTGCAGAGTACGTAATCCCGGTGTATTCGGCGATGAAATATTGATGGCGATATATCCCGCATAAGCATAGATTTTTTCCATACAAATCAGATAGTCATCTTTACCCTGCTCCACCGGCGTATCTTTATTTTTGCCGATGTTAATACCCAGGACGCCATCATAATGGGCTTTTTTTACGTTCTCTACGAGGTTATCAACGCCAAGATTATTAAAGCCCATACGGTTGATCAAACCTTCGGCATCTACCAGACGAAAGAGACGCGGCTTGTCATTACCTGGCTGTGGACGTGGCGTGACGGTACCGATCTCGATCGATCCAAATCCCATCGCGCCTAACGCGTCAATGCACTCCCCGTCTTTATCAAGACCGGCTGCCAGACCAAGCGGATTTTTAAACGTCAGGCCCATGCAGTTAACAGGTTTCGCAGGCACTTTCTGCCGCACCAGTGCTTCAAACGGCGTTCCTGTAATACGGCGTAATTGCTGAAAAGTAAACTCATGAGCGCGCTCTGGATCGAGCTGGAAAAGGGCTTTACGAACGAAGGGGTAGTACATGAACTCTCCTGGATTCCCGGTGTGCAAACCGGGGGCGTATTATGTGCGAGTTCGGACCAAAAGGGAATTGACCTGTGGCAATAAATAGCAAACGTTTTCTTATTGCGCTTTTTTTATGCTTTTTTTGGCTTTTCTTCCTCAGATAAATCATTTCGACTCGCGGACGCCCTCTGTCAGACTGACCGAATTGTTATCAATGTTAACAAAACAAGAACAATTGGTTATAAGGAGAGAGTATGCGTGTCATCACCCTGGCGGGTAGTCCTCGCTTTCCTTCTCGTTCCAGCTCCTTGCTGGAATATGCGCGGGAAAAACTAAATGGCCTGGATGTAGAGGTTTATCACTGGAATCTGCAAAACTTCGCCCCGGAAGATCTACTTTATGCTCGTTTCGATAGTCCGGCACTCAAAACCTTCACCGAACAGCTGCAACAGGCCGATGGGCTGATTGTCGCCACGCCTGTGTATAAAGCCGCCTATTCCGGTGCGCTGAAAACCCTGCTCGACCTACTGCCAGAACGTGCGTTGCAAGGCAAAGTGGTGCTACCGCTGGCGACGGGCGGTACGGTGGCCCATCTGCTGGCGGTCGATTATGCCCTTAAGCCAGTTTTAAGTGCGCTGAAAGCCCAGGAGATCCTGCACGGCGTGTTTGCCGATGACTCACAGGTGATTGATTACCACCACAAGCCGCAGTTCACGCCAAATCTGCAAACCCGTCTTGATACCGCGCTGGAAACTTTCTGGCAGGCGCTGCACCGCCGCGATATTCAGGTTCCCGATCTTCTGTCTCTGCGAGGTAATGCCCATGCGTAACATCATTCAACTGGCGCTGGCGGGATTACTTAGCGTCTCTACGATTGCGGTTGCTGCAGAATCCTCTCCTGAAGCGTTACGTATAGGCTATCAGAAAGGCAGTATTGGTATGGTGCTGGCAAAAAGCCACCAGTTACTGGAAAAACGCTATCCGCAAACCAAAATCTCCTGGGTGGAGTTCCCCGCTGGCCCACAGATGCTGGAGGCGTTAAACGTTGGCAGTATTGATCTCGGCAGTACCGGAGATATTCCGCCAATCTTTGCCCAGGCTGCCGGGGCTGATTTGGTGTACGTGGGCGTCGAGCCGCCGAAGCCCAAAGCCGAAGTGATTCTGGTGCCAGAAAACAGCCCGATCAAAACCGTAGCCGATCTTAAAGGTCACAAAGTTGCCTTTCAGAAAGGTTCCAGCTCGCACAATCTTTTACTACGCGCACTACGCCAGGCCGGGCTTAAATTCACGGATATCCAGCCCACTTACCTGACGCCTGCCGATGCTCGCGCCGCGTTCCAGCAAGGTAACGTCGACGCATGGGCTATCTGGGATCCCTACTACTCCGCTGCATTATTACAGGGCGGCGTGCGGGTGCTAAAAGACGGTACCGATCTCAATCAAACCGGATCGTTTTATCTGGCTGCCCGTCCGTATGCAGAAAAAAACGGCGCTTTTATTCAGGGCGTACTGGCAACCTTTAGTGAGGCCGATGCGTTAACCCGCAGCCAGCGCGAGCAAAGCATCGCTTTACTGGCAAAAACGATGGGCTTACCAACGCCGGTGATTGCCTCTTATTTAGATCATCGCCCCCCTACCACCATCAAACCGGTTAACGCCGAGGTTGCCGCCTTACAGCAGCAAACGGCAGATCTGTTTTATGAAAACCGTCTGATGCCGAAAAAAGTCGATATTCGCCAGCGTATCTGGCAGCCCACTCAACTGGAAGGAAAACAATTATGAGTCTGAATATGTTCTGGTTTTTACCAACCCACGGTGACGGGCATTATCTGGGAACGGAAGAAGGTTCACGCCCGGTTGATCACGGTTATCTGCAACAAATTGCGCAAGCAGCGGATCGTCTGGGCTATACCGGCGTGCTGATCCCAACGGGGCGCTCCTGCGAAGATGCGTGGCTGGTTGCCGCGTCGATGATCCCGGTGACGCAACGGCTGAAGTTTCTTGTCGCCCTGCGTCCCAGCGTAACCTCTCCTACCGTTGCCGCCCGCCAGGCCGCCACGCTTGACCGTCTCTCGAATGGTCGTGCGTTGTTTAATCTGGTCACAGGCAGCGATCCACAAGAGCTGGCAGGCGACGGCGTGTTCCTTGATCATCGCGAGCGCTACGAAGCCTCGGCGGAATTTACCCAGGTCTGGCGGCGCTTATTGCTGGGGGAAACCGTCAATTTCAACGGTAAACATATTCATGTGCGCGGAGCCAAACTACTCTTCCCGCCGATTCAACAGCCGTATCCTCCGCTTTACTTTGGCGGATCGTCAGATGTCGCGCAGGAGCTGGCGGCAGAACAAGTAGATTTCTACCTTACCTGGGGCGAACCGCCGGAACTGGTTAAAGAGAAAATCGAACAAGTGCGGGAGAAAGCTGCCGCGCATGGACGCAAAATTCGTTTCGGTATTCGTCTGCATGTGATTGTTCGTGAAACCAGCGACGAAGCGTGGCAGGCCGCCGAGCGGTTAATCTCGCATCTTGATGATGAGACTATCGCCAAAGCACAGGCCGCATTCGCCCGGACGGATTCCGTAGGACAACAGCGGATGGCGGCGTTACATAACGGCAAGCGCGACAATCTGGAGATCAGCCCCAATTTATGGGCGGGCGTTGGCTTAGTCCGCGGCGGTGCCGGGACGGCGCTGGTGGGCGATGGTCCGACGGTCGCCGCGCGAATCAACGAATACGCTGCACTTGGCATCGACAGTTTTGTGCTTTCGGGCTACCCGCATCTGGAAGAAGCGTATCGGGTTGGCGAGTTGCTGTTCCCGCATCTGGATGTCGCCATCCCGGAAATTCCCCAGCCGCAGCCGCTGAATCCGCAAGGCGAAGCGGTGGCAAATGAATTTATCCCCCGTAAAGTCGCGCAAAGCTAAGGAACAAAATGATGGCAACGCCAGTGAAAAAGTGGTTATTGCGCGTTGCCCCCTGGTTTTTACCGGTGGGCATCGTGGCGGTGTGGCAACTGGCCTCCTCAGTTGGCTGGCTGTCGACGCGTATTTTGCCCTCACCGGAAGGGGTAGTGATGGCGTTCTGGACGCTCTCCGCCAGCGGCGAATTGTGGCAGCATCTGGCGATCAGCTCCTGGCGGGCGCTCATTGGCTTTTCAATTGGCGGATCGCTGGGCTTGATTCTGGGACTGATTAGCGGGCTGTCGCGCTGGGGAGAACGGCTGCTGGATACCTCAATTCAGATGTTGCGCAACGTGCCGCATCTGGCGCTGATCCCGCTGGTGATTTTGTGGTTTGGCATTGATGAATCCGCAAAAATCTTTCTGGTGGCGCTTGGCACGCTATTCCCCATTTATATCAACACCTGGCATGGCATCCGTAATATCGATCGCGGGCTGGTGGAGATGGCGCGTAGCTATGGATTATCCGGCATACCGCTGTTTATCCATGTGATCCTGCCTGGCGCCCTGCCCTCAATTATGGTCGGCGTGCGTTTTGCGTTGGGCCTGATGTGGCTGACACTGATCGTTGCCGAAACTATTTCTGCCAATTCCGGCATTGGTTATCTGGCGATGAATGCGCGGGAGTTTCTGCAAACGGACGTGGTGGTTGTCGCTATTATTCTTTACGCCCTGCTCGGCAAACTTGCTGACGTCAGCGCGCAGCTGTTAGAGCGCCTCTGGTTGCGCTGGAACCCGGCTTATCATTTGAAGGAGGCCACGGTATGAATACTGCTCGTCTGAACCAGGGCACACCATTGTTGCTCAATGCAGTAAGCAAACATTACGCAGAAAATATCGTCCTGAACCAACTGGATTTACATATTCCGGCAGGTCAGTTTGTGGCGGTGGTGGGCCGCAGCGGTGGTGGCAAAAGTACCTTGCTGCGCCTGCTGGCAGGTCTGGAAACGCCAACCGCTGGCGATGTGTTAGCGGGTTCCACACCGCTGGCTCAGATTCAGGAAGACACGCGAATGATGTTTCAGGATGCGCGTCTGCTGCCGTGGAAATCGGTGATTGATAACGTTGGGCTAGGCCTTCAAGGTCAGTGGCGCGATGCCGCGCGTCGGGCGCTGGCTGCGGTAGGGCTGGAGAATCGCGCGCGGGAATGGCCTGCCGCACTTTCTGGCGGGCAGAAACAGCGTGTGGCGCTGGCAAGAGCGTTGATTCATCGACCAGGTTTATTATTGCTTGATGAACCGCTCGGGGCGCTGGACGCCCTGACTCGGCTCGAGATGCAGGATTTGATTGTGTCACTTTGGCAGGAGCACGGCTTTACCGTACTGTTGGTGACGCATGATGTGAGCGAAGCGGTAGCAATGGCGGACCGGGTGTTATTAATTGAAGAGGGAAAAATTGGTCTGGATTTGACGGTGGATATCCCCCGTCCGCGCCGGTTAGGGTCGGTGCGATTAGCGGAGCTGGAAGCGGAAGTGTTGCAACGGGTGATGCAGCGTGGGCACTCTGAACAACCGATTCGGCGTCATGGTTAATATGCCGGATGTGGCGCACAAAACCAGCAGTTTCAACGGATTGTAGGCCTGATAAGACGCGTCAAGCGTCGCATCAGGCATTTGGGCACGGCTGCCGGATGCGGCGTGAACGCCTTATCCAGCCTACAAAACCAGCATTTTCAACGGACTTGTAGGCCTGATAAGACGCGTCAAGCGTCGCATCCGGCATTTTGGCTCAAAAGTATCAAGCCAGTGCTTTAGTTATCTTCTCGTACAGATCGCCAGAGAGATTTTCCAGCCCTTTCAACTGTTCCAGCGCCGCGCGCATTTTCTCCTGACGTTTGGCATCATAACGTTTCAGGCGAATCAGCGGCTCAATCAGGCGCGAAGCCACCTGCGGGTTACGGCTGTTGAGGTCGGTAAGCATTTCCACCAGGAACTGGTAACCGCTGCCATCTTCAGCATGGAACGCTGCCGGGTTGCTGCCCGCAAACGCGCCAATCAACGAACGAATACGGTTCGGGTTGCTCATGGTAAATGAGCGATGCTGCAACAGGCCACGCACCGTCTCCAGCACATTCGCCGCCGGGCTGGTGGCTTGCAGGATAAACCATTTATCCATCACCAGACCATCCTGATGCCACTTGTCGTCGTATTCCTGCATCAGCGCGTCACGGCAAGGCAGCTGTGCAGCAACCGCCGCAGAAAGCGCTGCCAGCGCATCGGTCATATTGTTTGCTTCATGGTATTGCTTGCTCACCAGCACGTCAGCCAGATGCGTTTCACCAAAAGCAAGGAAGCGCAGGCAGGCATTACGCAGAGTGCGTTTTGCAATATCTTCATGCTCAACACGGTACTCGCTCTGGTAATTCGCGTTGTAAATAGCCAGTAGCTCATCCGCCAGTTCAGTCGCCAGAGTACGAGTGAGTGCTTCGCGTACTTCAGCAATAGCAATCGGGTCGATGATATCGAACAGTTCTGCCATTTCATTGACGGAAGGCAGCGTCAGGATTTCTGCCGCCAGTGCCGGATCAATCTTCTCATCAAGCAGTACCGCGCGGAAAGCATCAGCCACATGCACCGGCAGAGACAGCGGCTGCCCTTGCTGATGACGGGCGACGTTGAGCTTGATGTAGGTTGCCAGCAGGCTTTGCGCCGCATCCCAGCGGGAGAAATCATTACGCGCATGACGCATCAGGAAGGTCAGTTGCTGATCGCTCCACTTATATTCCAGTTTCACTGGCGCAGAGAATTCGCACAACAGCGCAGGCACCGGCTGGAAGTAGACATTATCAAAAACAAAGGTCTGTTCAGCCTGGGTGACGTTCAGCACCGAATTCACCGGATGACCGCCTTTCTGCAACGGGATCACTTTGCCTTCGTTGTCATACAATTCGATGGCAAACGGAATATGCAGCGGCTGTTTTTCTTCCTGATCCGGCGTGGCTGGCGTGCGCTGGCTGATGGTCAGGGTGTACTGCTCGGTTTCCGGATTGTAGTCGTCTTTGACGGTCACAACCGGCGTACCGGACTGGCTGTACCAACGGCGGAAATGGGAGAGATCGACATTTGACGCATCTTCCATTGCCTGAACAAAATCGTCGCAGGTTGCCGCGCTGCCATCATGGCGCTCGAAATAGAGCTGCATCCCTTTCTGGAAGTTTTCTTCGCCCAGCAGGGTGTGGATCATGCGAATCACTTCCGCGCCCTTCTCGTAAACGGTCAGGGTGTAGAAGTTGTTCATCTCAATGACCATATCCGGGCGGATCGGGTGCGCCATCGGGCTGGCGTCTTCCGCAAACTGCAATCCGCGCATGGTACGCACGTTGTTGATACGGTTTACCGCGCGAGAACCAAGGTCAGAGCTGAATTCCTGATCGCGGAAGACGGTTAAACCTTCTTTCAGGCTGAGCTGGAACCAGTCGCGGCAGGTCACTCGGTTACCGGTCCAGTTATGGAAATATTCATGGCCGATAACGCGTTCAATATCGAGGTAATCTTTGTCGGTGGCGGTATCGGTGCGGGCCAGCACATATTTGGAGTTAAAGATATTCAGACCCTTATTCTCCATTGCGCCCATATTGAAGAAATCCACCGCGACGATCATATAGATGTCGAGGTCATACTCCAGGCCGAAGCGCTCTTCATCCCATTTCATTGAGTTTTTCAGCGAGGTCATCGCCCACGGCGCGCGATCAAGGTTGCCGCGATCGACGTACAGCTCCAGTGCTACTTCGCGACCAGAACGCGTGGTAAAGGTGTCGCGCAGTACATCAAAGTCGCCTGCCACCAGCGCAAACAGGTAGCATGGTTTCGGGAACGGGTCCTGCCACTGTACCCAGTGACGTCCGTTTTCCAGTTCGCCTTGCGCAACGCGGTTACCGTTGGAAAGCAGGAAGGGATATTTGGTTTTATCGGCAATAATTTTGGTGGTAAAACGCGCCAGTACGTCCGGGCGGTCAAGATAATACGTAATATGGCGGAAACCTTCGGCTTCACACTGAGTGCAAAGCGCATCGCCTGACTGATAAAGCCCTTCCAGCGCGGTATTCGTCGCCGGGCTAATTTCATTAACGATCTTAAGCGTAAAACGCTCCGGCAAATTACTGATGACCAGTGCGCCCTCTTCTTCTTTCCAGGCGGTCCACGGCTCATCATTAATATGAACAGAAACCAGTTTAAGATCTTCGCCATCAAGACGAAGCGGAGCATCTGATGCACCATGACGGACAGCCTGGCTGACCGCGGTAACGACCGTCTTTTGCGCGTCCAGGTCAAAGGTCAAGTCAATATCAGTAATCTGGTAATCCGGCGCACGATAATCGTGACGGTATTTGGCTTGTGGCTGTTGAGTCATAAATAACCTTTAGCATCTTTGATAGAGTCTGGTGTTCAGTCTATTCCTGTTGCGTAAATCGCGCTATGCAGAATCTTCATCTTTTCAGGTACAAACGCCTTTATTGCTACATTTTTATAACATACACCGCGTAATGCCATCGACCAGAAAGGTGGCATATGGTGTGATCGGGGTTCAATAAATTGCGAAACAAGGTATACTCCAGCAGTTCCTGAAGATGTTTATTGTACTAAACGCTCCTGTACGAGGACGCTACTGCGCACCTATGACACAATTCGCTTCTCCTGTTCTGCACTCGTTGCTGGATACAGATGCTTATAAGTTGCATATGCAGCAAGCCGTGTTTCATCACTATTACGATGTGCATGTCGCGGCGGAGTTTCGTTGCCGAGGTGACGATCTGCTGGGTATTTATGCCGATGCTATTCGTGAACAGGTTCAGGCGATGCAGCACCTGCGCCTGCAGGATGATGAATATCAATGGCTCTCAGCCCTGCCTTTCTTTAAGGCCGACTATCTTAACTGGCTACGCGAGTTCCGCTTTAACCCGGAACAAGTCACCGTGTCCAACGATAATGGCAAGCTGGATATTCGTTTAAGCGGCCCGTGGCGTGAAGTCATCCTCTGGGAAGTTCCTTTGCTGGCGGTTATCAGTGAAATGGTACATCGCTATCGCTCACCGCAGGCCGACGTTGCGCAAGCCCTCGACACGCTGGAAAGCAAATTAGCCGATTTCTCGGCATTAACCGCCGGTCTTGATATGTCGCGCTTCCATCTGATGGATTTTGGCACCCGCCGACGTTTTTCTCGTGAAGTACAAGAAACCATCGTGAAACGTCTGCAACAGGAATCCTGGTTCGTGGGCACCAGCAACTACGATCTGGCGCGTCGGCTTTCCCTCACGCCAATGGGAACACAAGCACACGAATGGTTCCAGGCGCATCAGCAAATCAGTCCGGATCTTGCCAACAGCCAGCGAGCTGCACTTGCTGCCTGGCTGGAAGAATATCCCGACCAACTTGGCATTGCATTAACCGACTGCATCACTATGGATGCTTTCCTGCGTGATTTCGGTGTCGAGTTCGCCAGTCGCTATCAGGGCCTGCGTCATGACTCCGGCGACCCGGTTGAATGGGGTGAAAAAGCCATTGCACATTATGAGAAGCTGGGAATTGATCCACAGAGTAAAACGCTGGTTTTCTCTGACAATCTGGATTTACGCAAAGCGGTTGAGCTATACCGCCACTTCTCTTCCCGCGTGCAATTAAGTTTTGGTATTGGGACTCGCCTGACCTGCGATATCCCCCAGGTAAAACCCCTGAATATTGTCATTAAGTTGGTAGAGTGTAACGGTAAACCGGTGGCGAAACTTTCTGACAGCCCTGGCAAAACTATCTGCCACGATAAAGCGTTTGTTCGGGCGCTGCGCAAAGCGTTCGACCTTCCGCATATTAAAAAAGCCAGTTAATATCATCAGGGAGCTAATCGGCTCCCTTTTTTTACCTTTAATTCCGAAATCTTTCGCTGCATTTGCGAATTCTGCTTGTCTGATTGCAGATGCCAGGTAACATAGGTATCCCCCCATTTACGGGTGGACAAGTGTTTATTTTTTCCGACTATTAACAGAGAGAATATTATGAGCGTTGTGCCTGTAGCCGACGTACTCCAGGGCCGCGTAGCCGTTGACAGCGAAGTCACCGTGCGCGGATGGGTACGTACCCGCCGAGATTCAAAAGCTGGCATCTCCTTCCTCGCCGTTTATGACGGTTCCTGCTTTGATCCTGTACAGGCTGTCATCAATAATTCTCTGCCCAATTACAATGAAGACGTCCTGCGTCTGACCACCGGTTGCTCGGTCATTGTGACGGGTAAAGTCGTGGCATCGCCGGGCCAGGGGCAACAATTTGAAATTCAGGCCAGCAAGGTTGAAGTTGCTGGTTGGGTTGAAGATCCAGACACTTACCCGATGGCGGCAAAACGCCACAGCATTGAGTATCTGCGTGAAGTCGCTCACCTGCGTCCGCGCACAAACCTGATTGGTGCCGTCGCGCGCGTTCGCCATACGCTGGCGCAGGCGCTGCATCGCTTCTTTAACGAGCAGGGATTCTTCTGGGTTTCAACGCCACTGATTACTGCGTCTGATACCGAAGGGGCTGGCGAAATGTTCCGCGTTTCTACGCTGGATCTGGAAAACCTGCCGCGTAACGATCAGGGCAAAGTGGATTTCGACAAAGACTTCTTTGGTAAAGAGTCTTTCCTGACCGTATCTGGCCAGTTGAACGGCGAAACCTACGCTTGCGCATTGTCCAAAATTTATACCTTCGGCCCGACTTTCCGTGCTGAAAACTCCAACACCAGCCGTCACCTGGCGGAATTCTGGATGCTGGAGCCGGAAGTGGCGTTTGCTAACCTGAACGATATCGCGGGTCTGGCTGAAGCCATGCTGAAATATGTCTTCAAAGCGGTTCTCGAAGAACGCGCTGACGACATGAAATTCTTCGCTGAACGCGTAGATAAAGATGCCGTTTCACGTCTGGAACGCTTCATTGAAGCCGATTTTGCGCAGGTGGATTACACCGACGCAGTGACTATTCTCGAAAACTGCGGCAGGAAGTTTGAAAACCCAGTTTACTGGGGCGTTGATCTCTCTTCTGAGCATGAGCGTTATCTGGCGGAAGAACACTTTAAAGCACCGGTAGTGGTTAAAAACTATCCGAAAGATATTAAAGCGTTCTATATGCGCCTTAACGAAGACGGTAAAACCGTTGCGGCTATGGACGTTCTGGCTCCGGGCATCGGTGAGATCATTGGTGGCTCCCAGCGTGAAGAACGTCTGGACGTGCTGGACGAGCGTATGCTGGAAATGGGCCTGAATAAAGAAGATTACTGGTGGTATCGCGATCTGCGTCGCTACGGTACTGTTCCGCATTCCGGTTTCGGTCTTGGTTTTGAACGCCTGATTGCTTACGTAACTGGTGTGCAAAACGTGCGTGATGTGATTCCGTTCCCACGTACTCCGCGTAACGCCAGCTTCTAATTTAGCGTCTTCAAGAGCCAGCACCCGCTGGCTCTTTTTTTATCCTTTCTGTCAAGTTATCTGTTTGTTAAGTCAAGCAATCTATTTGCAACCCCGCCATAACGATCATCCTGTTACGGAATATTACATTGCAACATTTACGCACAAAAAATAACCCGCATTCTTATTGCGGATTAGTTTTTTCTTAGCTGATAGCACAATTTTCATACTATTTTTTGGCATTCTGGATGTCTGAAAGAGGATTTTGTGCCAGGTCGATAAAGTTTCCATCAGAAACAAAATTTCCGTTTAGTTAATTTAAATATAAGGAAATCATATAAATAGATAAAAATTGCTGTAAATATCATCACGCCTCTATGGAAATATGACGGTGTTCACAACGTTCCTTAATTTTTACTTTTGGTTACATATTTTTTCTTTTTGAAACCAAATCTTTATCTTTGTAGCACTTTCACGGTAGCGAAACGTTAGTTTGAATGGAAAGATGCCTGCAGACACATAAAGACACCAAACTCTCATCAATAGTTCCGTAAATTTTTATTGACAGAACTTATTGACGGCAGTGGCAGGTGTCATAAAAAAAACCATGAGGGTAATAAATAATGATGAAGCGCAATATTCTGGCAGTGATCGTCCCTGCTCTGTTAGTAGCAGGTACTGCAAACGCTGCAGAAATCTATAACAAAGATGGCAACAAAGTAGATCTGTACGGTAAAGCTGTCGGTCTGCATTATTTCTCCAAGGGTAACGGTGAAAACAGTTACGGTGGCAATGGCGACATGACCTATGCCCGTCTTGGTTTTAAAGGGGAAACTCAAATCAATTCCGATCTGACCGGTTATGGTCAGTGGGAATATAACTTCCAGGGTAACAACTCTGAAGGCGCTGACGCTCAAACTGGTAACAAAACGCGTCTGGCATTCGCGGGTCTTAAATACGCTGACGTTGGTTCTTTCGATTACGGCCGTAACTACGGTGTGGTTTATGACGCACTGGGTTACACCGATATGCTGCCAGAATTTGGTGGTGATACTGCATACAGCGATGACTTCTTCGTTGGTCGTGTTGGCGGCGTTGCTACCTATCGTAACTCCAACTTCTTTGGTCTGGTTGATGGCCTGAACTTCGCTGTTCAGTACCTGGGTAAAAACGAGCGTGACACTGCACGCCGCTCTAACGGCGACGGTGTTGGCGGTTCTATCAGCTACGAATACGAAGGCTTTGGTATCGTTGGTGCTTATGGCGCCGCTGACCGTACCAACCTGCAAGAAGCCCAACCTCTTGGCAACGGTAAAAAAGCTGAACAGTGGGCTACTGGTCTGAAGTATGACGCGAACAACATCTACCTGGCAGCGAACTACGGTGAAACCCGTAACGCTACGCCGATCACTAATAAATTTACAAACATCAGCGGCTTCGCCAACAAAACGCAAGACGTTCTGTTAGTTGCGCAATACCAGTTCGATTTCGGTCTGCGTCCGTCCATCGCTTACACCAAATCTAAAGCGAAAGACGTAGAAGGTATCGGTGATGTTGATCTGGTGAACTACTTTGAAGTGGGCGCAACCTACTACTTCAACAAAAACATGTCCACCTATGTTGACTACATCATCAACCAGATCGATTCTGACAACAAACTGGGCGTAGGTTCTGACGACACCGTAGCTGTGGGTATCGTTTACCAGTTCTAATAGCACACCTCTTTGTTAAATGCCGAAAAAACAGGACTTTGGTCCTGTTTTTTTTATGCCTTCCAGAGCAATCTCACGTCTTGCAAAAACAGCCTGCGTTTTCATCAGTAATAGTTGGAATTTTGTAAATCTCCCGTTACCCTGATAGCGGACTTCCCTTCTGTAACCATAATGGAACCTCGTCATGTTTGAGAACATTACCGCCGCTCCTGCCGACCCGATTCTGGGCCTGGCCGATCTGTTTCGTGCCGATGAACGTCCCGGCAAAATTAACCTCGGGATTGGTGTCTATAAAGATGAGACGGGCAAAACCCCGGTACTGACCAGCGTGAAAAAAGCTGAACAGTATCTGCTCGAAAATGAAACCACCAAAAATTACCTCGGCATTGACGGCATCCCTGAATTTGGTCGCTGCACTCAGGAACTGCTGTTTGGTAAAGGTAGCGCCCTGATCAATGACAAACGTGCTCGCACGGCACAGACTCCGGGTGGCACTGGCGCACTACGCGTGGCTGCCGATTTCCTGGCAAAAAATACCAGCGTTAAGCGTGTGTGGGTGAGCAACCCAAGCTGGCCGAACCATAAGAGCGTCTTTAACTCTGCAGGTCTGGAAGTTCGTGAATACGCTTATTATGATGCGGAAAATCACACCCTTGACTTCGATGCACTGATTAACAGCCTGAACGAAGCTCAGGCTGGCGACGTAGTGCTGTTCCATGGCTGCTGCCATAACCCAACCGGTATCGACCCTACGCTGGAACAATGGCAGACACTGGCACAACTTTCCGTTGAGAAAGGCTGGTTACCGCTGTTTGACTTCGCTTACCAGGGGTTTGCCCGTGGTCTGGAAGAAGATGCTGAAGGACTGCGCGCTTTCGCGGCTATGCATAAAGAGCTGATTGTTGCCAGTTCCTACTCTAAAAACTTTGGCCTGTACAACGAGCGTGTTGGCGCTTGTACTCTGGTTGCTGCTGACAGTGAAACCGTTGATCGCGCATTCAGCCAAATGAAAGCGGCGATTCGCGCTAACTACTCTAACCCACCAGCACACGGCGCTTCTGTTGTTGCCACCATCCTGAGCAACGATGCGTTACGTGCGATTTGGGAACAAGAGCTGACTGATATGCGCCAGCGTATTCAGCGTATGCGTCAGTTGTTCGTCAATACGCTGCAGGAAAAAGGCGCAAACCGCGACTTCAGCTTTATCATCAAACAGAACGGCATGTTCTCCTTCAGTGGTCTGACAAAAGAACAAGTGCTGCGTCTGCGCGAAGAGTTTGGCGTGTATGCTGTTGCTTCTGGTCGTGTGAACGTAGCCGGGATGACACCAGATAACATGGCTCCGCTGTGCGAAGCGATTGTGGCAGTGCTGTAAGCGTTAAAAACAATGAAGCCCGCTTAAAAAGCGGGCTTTTTTATGCGCCTTTACCAGACGGGCATTTCGTCTTGCAGGAAGGGATTATGCAGACGCTCATAACCAAGTGTGGATAATGGTCCGTGACCCGGAATAAATGTCACGTCATCCCCCAGTGGCAGCAACTTATCTTTGATTGAAGAAATCAGTTGATTATGATCGCCACGCGGGAAGTCACTGCGCCCTACTCCGCCTTTGAAAATAACGTCGCCAGAAATCAGCAGCTTTGCCCGATCATCAAAAAACACGACATGACCCGGCGTATGCCCAGGGCAATGTAACACCTGTAAAGCCACATTCCCTATGCTGATGGTATCGCCTTCGTTCAGCCAACGATCCGGCGTCAGCGGCTGGCACTCTTCCAGACCAAACATACGACTTTGCGCAGGCAAGCCTTGCAGCCAGAACTCATCTTCTTTTTCCGGGCCAAAAACCGGCACGCCGTAATGTTGCGCCAGTTCCGCCGCTGCACCAACGTGGTCCAGATGACCATGCGTCAGCAGGATCTGCATCAGTGTCAGGCCGCTGGCGTCAACTTCCTGTTTGATTTTTTCCGCATCGCCGCCAGGATCGACCAGTGCGGCCAAGCGGGTTTGTTCACACCAGATCAATGAACAGTTCTGGGAGAATGCGGTGACCGGAATAATACGATAGTTCATACTGCCCCTGTTTCGTTAAGCAATTGCTACCAGTGCCGTGCTGGCCCGGTATCAATATGCACAAAGTTACTACGTGGGTAATATCCTACACCACCTGCGCGCATAGATAACGCGGCTTTGCGAATATTGCTTAACGCGATACCTTCAATATGGAAATCCATCGCCTGCCCTTTCGTGTGATAGCTTTTCTTCGCTACTCCACGGCTGCGGGCGCGTAGTTCATTGTTGGTATCAATGGAACGATAACCGGAAATGAGTTGCACCGGTTTGCGGGTACCTAATAACCCTTGCAGGCGATACAACTGATCGAATAATCCTGGGTCGATGGACTTTATTTTGTTCGCGCGGTAATCGCGGAAAAAATGGTTAAGTTTTGCCAATTCTTCCTGAATATAGCCTCTGCCATCGAAAAACTCCGCTTTGATTGACTCTCCGGTATGAAGATTATTGAGTGTCAAAATGCGCGGGCGTGGGGTAGAGAGTGTTGCAAACGCAGGGGTCGGCAGGATGGCGGCACCGAGTGCAACGCCACCAAGCGCCAGCAGTTTGCGGCGATTAGCGTCGAATTTGTCCATGATAATCAAGTCTACAGGTCAATGTTATCGTTTATATGCACTTCTGGCGCACAAGAGGCACCTTAACCGTCAGTAAAGCTGACGTCAAGATGACTCAACCCCAGCAGTGACGGGGGCTGCAGAGAATCGCCCCCGATCATGCTAATTATTACGACAACTGATTTCCCCGAACTGCTTCATTTACCTGATTAATTGTTCCGCTTTCGATACGATTTGCGAGCTGGATCGCGCAGGCAGATCATAATTGTAAATATCTGTACGATACTGGGTACGACCATCTGCACCAACAAAGGCAGTCAGGTAGTAGAGATTCACCGGAATCGACTGCCGAATATTGACGTAACGCGTATCGCCCTGCTTCAGCGCATCAGAAATACGTTTGTCATTCCATCCTGCATCCTGCAACAGCATATTCGCCAGATCAGAAGCTTTATTCACTCGTACACAGCCTGAGCTCAATGCGCGTGTATCACGCTTGAACAGATTGTGGTTCGGCGTGTCATGCAAATAAATGGCCTCTGAACTCGGCATATTGAATTTATAGCGCCCCAGCGAGTTCCGTGGGCCTGGAGCCTGCTGGAAGCGAAACGGTAAATTCGAGGCCGTGATTGTAGACCAGTCAACCTGCCATGGGTCAATCGCTTCTCTGCTGTTCCAGCCGCGCATCACCGTATAGCCATGGCTTTCGAGATATCCCGGATCGTTGCGCACTTTCGGCAGAATATCTTTGCGTGCCAGAGTTGGTGGTACGTTCCACGGCGGGTTTACCACTACGTTGTTAAGTGCACTGCTCATCATCGGCGTTTTGCGATCGGGGCGACCGACAATGACTCGCGAATCCAGCACCTGATTGCCGTTCTGATAGTAGACCAGCGAATAGGCCGGAATGTTAACCATGATCCCGGTAGAAAGCTCTGTTGGCAGCAAGCGCAATCGCTGGATGTTGAGTGCCAACACGCCAGCACGCTGGGCGGGCGTTACGTTTAACCAGTCACGCGTTGCCGGGCCAATAGCGCCATCTGCTCCCAATCCTTGCCATGCCTGAAAACGTTTAACGGCTTCCACCAGTTCATTATCGTAGGCGGCACGAACGGCAGGCGCAGGTTTACTACGAGACGTCGTTTGCTTGTCCATCGGCTTAGTTTCTGCTGTTTCAACAGTAACAGCGGATGGGCTGACTACCGTGTCAGTTGGCGTGTCATCGCCAGGTAGAGTAATTTTCGGCCCCCCGTCCAACATGCCTGTGCGTTGCAATATTTCGCGCAACGCCGGTACGTCGTTACTCCACTGCCCTGGGCGCAACGTTGCTTTACCGGTCAGTTGAGGCCACGGTTTGGTGTCACTGAGTAAGGCCAGTAACGATTCATGCATCGCCGCATATTGCGGATGCTGCGGTGCCAGTCCTGCAACAAACGTCGGCAATTGACCTTTATCCAGCGCCAGCTGCCATTGGTTAATCACCGAAAGCGGCGGCGTTGCAAGCGCATAAGGTTTACTGCTATATAGCCAGCGAGTGCCTTTGACTGGAATATTTGCAATGAAATGGAGATAGCCCATCATCGCATCAGAGAGCACGACGTCGCGTGCCATCCCGTTAACACCAGGATCGGTCAGTAACTCTACCCATTTATTAAACTGCGGCTGGAAACCGGCAATCGCCACCTCGGCCAGCTGTTGCTGGAAGGCTTTAACAGCATCACGGTTTTCCCACATGGGTTGCATATCGCGTGCGGCATACAACAGTTGAAGCTGGTTAAGATAAACCGGCTTGTAACCTGCGGGTAATTGAGATTCGATTTGCGTGCGGGCTTTTTCTGCCGCACCTTCAGGCAATGGCTGGATCCCCGCCATTATTGCCGTGGCTTGCGCCTGCGGCAGTGCCTCGCCCTGTTCACTGACAGCCACCGGGCTGTCGCCAGGGATTACTTCAGGCTCATCGGCCTGCGCATTGAACAGTGGAGCGAATGTTACGGCCAGGCACAAACTGATTGCCGACAGCCGACGACCACACATCATATTAAGCAACATCCCTTGCCCCCTGTTTTTATCATACTCTGAATAGCCAGGCTGTTATTTTACGACTTGCCTGTACAACGCCAATACTCACGAAAGTATGACGAGCAAGCCTGTTACTCATCAGGCTTATCTTCAGTATATAAACGCCGATACGTTTTTACATAACCTAATGTAAAGAAGTTTAAAGAAAAGCGCGCCGTAATGTGCCACTTTTTTAGTGCAGAAACGGAGTTTTCGGAAAAAGAAAAGGCGGCATTGCTGCCGCCTTCATTTTAACTCGCCTGGGAAGGCGCTTCGTCACTTCCTGGAAGCGTTTCAGGGAGTTGCGGCGCAAATCCTCGCAGGCCGACGACGTGAACGTGTTCGGTATTCTGGAAGACTTTACGTACCAGTTTATAGGTGGTGCCTTTTTCCGGACTGATATTTTCCGGCGCTGCGATGATGAGCTGCATTTGCAAACGTTCACACAATTCAAACAGCGTGGCGATAGAACGGGCGTCCAGTCGCGCGGCTTCATCGAGGAACAACAGGCGGCAAGGAGAGATATCTTTACCGCGCAGGCGGCGAGATTCATCTTCCCAGCTTTGTACCACCATCACCAGAATCGACATACCGGTACCAATCGCCTCACCGGTCGACAATGCACCAGACTCTGCGCGCAACCAGCCATCGGAACCACGGTTAACCTCAACTTCCATTTCCAGATAGTTGCGGTAATCCAGCAGTTCTTCGCCAATGGTCTGCGGCGTGCGCTGCCCCATATCAATCTGCGGATTAAGACGCTGATACAATTTCGCCAGCGCTTCCGAGAAGGTCAGACGGTTGCTGTTAAACAGATCCTGATGCTGCTCATGCTGTTCAGAGAGCACATCCAGCAGCATGGCGTGCGTTTCACGCACGTTCACGTTGAGGCGCACGCTGTTCACCTGACCAAACGATACGTTCTGCAACCCCTGGTTGAGCATACGGATACGGTTCTGCTCGCGCTGAATGGTTTTGCGAATGATGTTCGCCACGCTGCGGGAACTGATCGCCAGTTTCTGTTCACGGGAGGTTAATTCTTCGGTCAGACGGCTAAGTTCGATCTCCATCTGTTCGATAGCTTCCACCGGATCATCGGTACGAATAATATCCTGACGAATACGTTCACGCAGATGCTGATAAACCGCCACGAAGAACTGAATTTTACGCTCCGGACGTTTCGGATCTTCCGACATGCGCAGCACGTCGCGCAGATGTTCGTTATCCGCCACCGCCAGACGCAGCGCACCTAACGCCTTATCCGACATGGAACGCAAATCATCAGCGGAGAGATAAGCCAGCTCACGACGGTGTAAGCGGCGCTCAACGCCGTTATCTTTCACCATGCGCATCACCGCACACCAGCCCGCTTTGGCGGTCACTACCTGCTCGCGCATCTCAAAGTAATCCCGCTCCAGCTTGCGCAGTTTGCGGGTCAGGTTGTCCATCTCCGCTTCGCAGAAGGTGAGCGCTTTTTCCAGTTGATTGCGGCGCGAACGGTTATTGCTCAGTTGCGCGTGCAGCTCGTCACGGCGAATACGCGCCCGCTCTTCTGCCCCGCTATCAGCTCGCACGCCGATATCCTGCAATTCACGTTGCAGATCATTGAGTAGCTCTTTTTTGGTGTCGTAAGAACTTTTCAGCGAAGCCAGCACCTGGTTGTACTGACTCAACTGCGCTGCGTGTCCGCGCAACGCTTCACGCGCGCGGGTACGCTCCGCTTCCGCCTGTTCCAGACGTTCACGCAGTTTTTCGTTGAGATCGCTGTTACCGCTAAGCATTTCTGCCGAGTCAGAGTAGCTAAAGTGCGCACGACGCTGCACCACTTCCGTCAGGGCAAACGCCTGCTGACGGGCATCGCGCTGCATCTGCTGAGAGTACGCGTAATCTTCTTTTAACTGTTCGAACTGTTCCGGGTCACTCTGCAATACCGAAACGATCGGTTCCAGTTTCGCCAGTTGATTACCGAACTGCTGAACAAAACGCGCGGCTTCCTGGGCTTCATCCAGACGTTCGCGGATTTCATCGACGCGATCTGCCAGGCTGTCATCAGCCAACAGGTTGAGACGCGGCAGAATGCGGTTCAGCGCCGTAACGCCCTCTTTCGCCTGCTCAAATTGAATACGCTGCTGCTGGTTATCATTTTCATGATTACTCAGCGCCCGCTCCAGTTCGACGCGACGGCTGTTCAGTTGACGGATTTCTGCTTCCGGGTCAGACTCAAACGCCACCGCCAGATGACTACCGATAAAGCGGCTGAACGCCTGATGCAGACGCTGGGTTTTCTGTACATCAAAGGAGAGCGTGGCGAAGCGTTCGGAAAGCACTTCACGCTCGGCATGGAGGCTTTCAATACGGCTTTCACGCGCAGCACGACCAAACAGCGGCACTTCCGGGAAACGTGAATAACGCCACTGACGATCGGCGATTTTCACCACCACCGCTTTTTCCAGCTCATCAACGCTGAACACGCTGTCATCGAATGACTGCGGATCCCCTTCGATCAGATAGAGATCTTCCGGGCAATCGGTCAAGCCTTCCAGGTGTTCGGTTACCTGTGACAGATCTGGCACCACAATGGCGTGGCGTGACGGGCCATACAGCGCCGAGAAGTACGGCGCATCTTCCAGGCTAACGTCGTCATAAATTTCTGACAGCAGCACGCCGCCAAAACGCTCCGCCAGCGCATTCAAACGCTGGTCTTCAGAACCACCTGGCTGGCTTAAACGTTCGATCTCTTCATCGACGGCGTTTTTGCGCGCGCCTACTTCATCGCGTTCAACAATCGCCTCGCGCTCACGCTCCAGCAACTGTTGCAGATATTCGGTGACGTCCTGGCTGGAGGAGAACTCTTCGCCGCACTGTTCGCTCAACTGGTTGAGACTGTTTTGCGCAGCCAGCCAAACCGGCGCACGCTGCATCAAACTCTGAATGCGAGACTGCAGCTGTTCCTGCTCCTGACGCAGTGCCATACGCTCTTCGCGGGCGTTAGACACGCTATCGGAAAGAGAGGCAATGCGCGCTTCCAGCTCCTGATGCAGAGCTTCCAGTTCATCAATATCAAAATTCTTGCCCTGACGTTTGCAGAAATCTGCCAGCAGGCGTTCGGCTTCTTGCTGCTCGCGCAGACGCTGTTCCAGTTCGCTTAAGCGCATCCGCAACGGTTGAACCTGCTCTGCCAGGTGACGCTGATCGACCCCTTCGCGCAGCAGTTCGCGAGCGACATCCCACGCCTCGTTACGCGCCAGCGGGCCGTTGATTGCCACCACCAGCTGATAAGCCTGCTCAAACTGGCTGTGCGCGGTTTGCGCCATGCTCATTTTCTGCTCAAGAGAGAGCATTTTTTCAGTCGCTTCCAGCTCTTTCGCCTGGAAGGTTTCCAGCCATTCGGCGGCGCTGTCGGCGGTTAAGTCCGGCAGATGGCACAGTTCTTTGGCACGATTAAGCGCAGCAACCGCCTGGTTATACTGGATCGCGCGCGTTTGCTGGACGTCCAGCGCCTGCTGATAGTCAGCAAGCTGGCTTTTCAGCTCGTCCACTTCCAGTTCGGCAGCTTCCGCACGAGCCTCGTTCTCTTCCTGGCGTTCGATGGCTTCTGCCACCACTTCGTTTTGCTCTTCCAGACGGATCTGCAGCTCATCGAGATCCGCTTCGTAACGTTCGATCTTCTCCTGCTGACGCAGTGCGGTTTGCACCAGGTTCAGGTGATCGCTGGCCGCCTGATAATCTGCTTCCAGATCGCCTTCGGCACCGTTGTGCTCTGCCAGCTCACGCGCCATATCGACGTGTTTGTACTGCTCAGCCGCCAGTTGCTGACGCGAAGTGTGTAGCTCGCGACGAAATTCCAGGGCTTTGTCGAGATGGACACGGCGCTCGTTGGCGTGACGCATGTAGTCCGCCGCCACGTAGTTGGTGGCTTCGCTGATCAGATGCTTAAACAGGTCACGGTCCGACTGGGTGACACGAATCGCTTCCAGCGTCATGCGGTTTTCGCGCAGCGCCGCTTCCATGTCCTGGAACGCTTTCCGCACGCCGCTGTTTTCCGGCAACAGGTAGTCGCGCAGAGAGCGCGTAATGGCGCTGGAGATCCCGCCGTACAGCGAAGCTTCGATCAGACGATAGAATTTGCTACGGTCAGACGCTGAGCGCAGACGACGCGCGATGATGCCCAGATCGAACATCAGCGAGTGGTAATCGGTAATGGAGTTGAACTGCTTAAACTGCACGCCTTCCATCGCCTCGAGCTTGTCTTTCAGCTCGTTCAGCGGCAGTACACGCGCCTGGCGTTCGTTGAGGGTTTCGGTCACCAGCTGCGTCGGCAGCACCGACATCGGCAGGCCCTGAATGGCAAACGGTTTGATATCGACTTTACGATCGCGTCCGGCAACCTGTTGCAGACGCACACCGACCACCACACGCTGGTGGCGCGAGTTAATGGTGTCGAGCATCGAATAACAGACACCCGCTTTCAGCTTACCGTGCAGACCTTTATCGCGCGAACCGCTGGTGGCCCCGGCTTCCGTAGTGTTACGGAAATGCAGCAGGGTCAGGTCGGGGATCAGCGCCGTAACGAACGCCGCCATGGTGGTGGATTTACCCGCCCCGTTACCGCCGGAGAGCGTCGTAACCAGCTCATCGAGGTCAAAAGTTCGGGCAAAAAAGCCGTTCCAGTTAATCAGCGTCAGTGAGCGAAATTTACCGCGTTCAATCATTATTCTTCCTCTCCGCTATCTGGCTGACTCTCTTCGGTTTCATCGTTGAGTTGCAGATGATTTTCAATCGGCATTGCTTCGCCATCACGAATCAGGCGACGCTGTGCTTCACGGGGATCGTCGCCAGCACGCACATCGGCTCCGAAGCGGAACACCGATTCGGTAATGCGGAACTTGCTGCTGTCGTGGCCCATAAACCACACCATACCCAAACGACGCAGACGGTTGAGCGAAGAACGTACTTTTTCCTGCAACTTCTGGCGGTCAACGTCTGAACCGGTTGAACGGTTGTTCACCAGTTTCAGCAGTTTCGCTTCATCGGCCAGGGTGAGCAGTTCGTCGTACAGTTCCTGCTGGGTGAAAATCCCCTCGTTCGCCAGCCGTTCCGGGCTGAGATAGAGATAACAGAGGATTTTCCCGACCATCATATCCAGTTCCGACAAGACGGAACGCGGGATAAGAGTGGTGGAACGTGGGCGTAAATAGAAGAACCCTTCCGGTGCACGAATAAGCTCAACGTTATAACGCGCGTAAAACTCTTCCAGATATTCCTGAAAATCCATCAGGAATGCATGATTATCCAGTTCGTCGAGGCCAATATGGCGGCCTGAACGTAAGGCGCTGTCCAGCGCCGGAAATAACGGATTCGCCAGCGCCTGCGCCAGCTTAACCGGCATCACTTGTTCAATATTTGTCGATGACATGCGCCTGTACCTTGGCTCCGTAATCATTAATCGGCTGCCATTTCGCTGGCAGTCCGGTGAAATCTGCTTGCGCTACGCCAAGACGTACCGCCTGATCAATAACAATGCGCGCAACGTCAAAGTGACGTGCACGCGGATACTGTGACAGATATTCGCGTACCACCAGACCAAGATCCAGCGGCACTTGTCTGGTTTTGTACACGGCAAGTTGTTCTTCAATGATCGCCGCCAGCTGTTCGCGGATCTCGTTAAACTCTTCGTACTCCAGATCCTCAGGAAGTTCTCCTGTCACTTCTTCATCGCGCAGAGCCATCTCTTCGTCACGCATATCCAGCAGACGATCGGCATTGGCATAAGTTAGCGCCCACGGCTCATCAAAATAGGTTTGTACCGACTGACGTAACCGCTGAGCAAAGACGCGGTTTTTATCCATATCGATCGCAGTACGAATAAATTTGTGTACGTGGCGGTCGTAGCCAATCCACAAATCGATGGATTGCTGGCCCCAGCTGATAATACGGTCAAGTTTGCTCTGCAGATCGAATACCAGACGATCGACAAAATGCAGATCGTCATGGGTCATCGTCGCATCCTGAATGCGTAACAGGTTGGCCTGCAATTTATCGCCTGCCGCTTCCAGCGTATCCTGCAATTCACGCAGCGTGCCGGAAGTTTCTGAAAGCAACAATTCACAGCTGGAAATCGCCGCCCGCCAGTCTTTGTTCAACAACTGGGCGATATCATCCTTCACCTGCTGCTGCTGTTCATCCATCAGACGTTGCGTCAGGTCGATACTGTCGAAAATTTCTGCTACCGAATATTTCAGTGGCGCATAAACATTACGGTGCCAGTGAAATTCATCACCGCCCTCTTCGGCGGCATCTGCTGCGCGTTTGAGCTCACCCGCCACAATCGACAATTGCATAGAAAGGCGCAGCGTAGAAAACTCGCGCTGACGAATGTAATAGTCAGTGATGCCAATGCCGAGCGGCGTCAGACGGTAAATTGCGTTCCCTTCCGCCTGCTCGCTGGTAAAGCGGTTCAGCAGACGTTGACGCACCATGTCGTTGATCGCGTTGTTGGCGCGCACGCCGATGGTTTCGCTGGTTTGCTCAAACGCATCACTCACATGGCGGAATGCATCCACCAGCTCGCCTTCACTCATCTCACCATCCAGACGCTCGCCGTTCAGCGTGGCAACCGCCAGCAGAAAAGAGAGTCGGTCTACCGGCAGCGAGATGGAGAAGTCATTTTTTCTGGCCCAGGCAACCAGTTCGGGGACTGTCTGGGAAAATTCACTCATACTTTATCCTTGCTCTGCGGTTTGCGCGCGGTGACATGAATATAACGCCCCAGGGTAATATACGGTTCCTGACGGCAATAACGCGTTTCTAATTCAAGTAATGCTTCATAGCAGTCGCGCTGCTGGTGCTTCTCGCGCAGATAATCATGAAACACGCGAACGCCTGTCTTACCCATAATTTGCCAACCAGCTTCTTCCAGCCACAGATAAACCTGCGCCGGGTCGCGTGGATAATCTGGCGAAAGCGTCCGTTTTTTCTTTTTCGGCATTCCCGCCTGCACGTAATCAAAATTCCCGGCGACCATGTTATGCATCAGCAAGCCGTGCGCATTGTAGAACATTAACGACAACACACCGCCTGGACGCAACACTGACCACAGGGTCTGTAATACGCTGCGGGGATCGGCCACCCACTCGAGCACCGCATGGAACAATATCAGATCAACGGGCGTTTCCAAATGCGAAGCAACATCCTGAGCGGCGCAATGTATAAATTGCATGTTGTCGCTCACACCTTTTGCTTCTGCCGCCTGTTTTGCGCGGTCGATCATCTGCGCAGAAAGATCGCATAAAATGACCTGATGCCCGCGCTCAGCCATTTTGATTGCGGTCTGCCCTTCTCCACCGCCAGCATCCAGCACACGCAGTTTTTGCGGGCCCATTTCCGCCAGCACGCGATCGAGATCCTGCCACAGAATAGCCTGTCGAAGCTGCCCTTTGGTGGTGCCGTAAATGTTACGGGAAAACTTTTCCGCAATATCATCAAAATTGCGATCCTGCATTGCTTTCTCCACCGGTTGGCTAAGACGTTTTCTGATAAAGACGCTATTTTGTCACAGCCACGGCGAGAATGAACCCGTCTGGTGTAATATCGCTGGCGATCCCTTGCTATATGGTTAAAAAAGGAACCAGAAAGGATGCTTTTTACACTGAAAAAAGTGATTGGCAATATGTTGCTGCCACTTCCGCTGATGTTGTTGATTATTGGCGCTGGCCTGGCGCTGCTGTGGTTTAGCCGTTTTCAAAAAACCGGGAAGATTTTTATTAGCATTGGGTGGCTGGCGCTCTTGTTATTGAGTTTGCAACCGGTAGCCGACCGCCTGCTGCGTCCCATCGAAAGCACCTATCCGACATGGAATAATTCGCAAAAAGTGGACTATATCGTGGTGCTCGGAGGTGGTTATACCTGGAACCCGCAGTGGGCACCAAGCTCGAATTTAATCAATAACAGTCTGCCCCGCCTGAATGAAGGTATTCGCTTATGGCGCGAAAATCCGGGATCAAAACTGATCTTCACGGGAGGCGTAGCAAAAACCAATACGGTGAGTACAGCGGAAGTAGGTGCCCGAGTTGCGCAATCGCTGGGCGTGCCGCGCGAGCAAATTATCACCCTGGATTTGCCAAAAGATACCGAAGAAGAAGCTGCGGCAGTGAAACAGGCGATTGGTGACGCCCCTTTCCTGCTGGTGACCTCCGCATCACATCTGCCGCGGGCGATGATCTTTTTTCAGCAGGAAGGGTTAAATCCGCTACCAGCCCCGGCGAATCAGTTGGCCATCGACTCGCCGCTTAATCCGTGGGAACGGGCAATCCCTTCTCCGGTCTGGTTGATGCATAGCGATCGTGTTGGCTATGAAACGCTTGGCCGCATCTGGCAGTGGCTAAAAGGTTAGTCAGGCGAGCCACGGCAAGAGTGATTTTGATGCCAGATCGAAGTTGCGCCGACTAAATCGTCCGGTATTAACCAGTTGCGCAACTTCATCCCATAACACATACAACCAACGCCGCCAGATGAATGACTCCGCCACTGGCGCGCGTTGCAGGTAACTCCAGAGCAAATCTTCCGCCAGAGAATTATCCATTAGTCGGAACAGTTCGTATTCTCGCGGTGCCCAAAGCATTAGTCCCGGCCCGACCATCGCCAGTAACTGATCGCTGCGCGAATCTTTCAGCATGCTGCGTAAACAGAAGTTACCGTGAATCAGCACACAATTGTCGTTAAAGCCTTCAAATAATGCCGGGAGACATTCGCGAGTACGAAACAGGATCCGCTTATCCTGCATCGTTAGACCGGTGTTATTGAACTGATTGAGCGTGGTCCATAGCACTTCAACATGTTGCCGGTACCATGAGGGCCAGAAATTTTCCTGAGTATTGTCGACCGCGCCGACGCAACCGCGACTGTCCTGACGGTGCCAGGCCAGTAAGGCTTCAACGATTTGGTCTTTGAGTTGTTCCCAGCGTTCTGGTGTTCGGGCTGGTGCCTCCACCGAAACACCACGCATCCGCTCCAGTAGCAGGACATCGGGGCCGGGGTGTTCTTCATGCGTCATCACACCATAAATAGTCGGCATACGGACAGTCCCACTTCTTGCCAGCATGGTGGTTTTCCATGCCAGTTGTCGGGCTTTTCCGGGCGTACTAAAGCTTCTTGCCATTAACGGCATTGGGTTTCCCTGGCTGTCATACAAAGCCCACAACGCCGTATCCGCTTTTTCATTGACGCACTCAATACGACTGAGTTTTTCGCCCAGTAAATGGCTTAATTCGGCACGCAGCTGTTCCATTCAGATTACCCTCATAAAAGCTACTGCTTTCATAATGAGCGCCAATATAAAAGATGTCACCTGAATGAGATCAATTGTTGAAAAGAAAAATTGAGGAAAATCGTAACGGTACGACACTCCTCCCAAAATTGGCTGGAGTGTCGTGAAGTGAAATTAGCGCATTTCAGCGCGAACGCGCTCGAGATCTTCAGGGGTATCCACACCTGTGCCAGGAACTTCCTGAGCGACAGCAACATGGATTTTTTCGCCGTACCACAGAACACGAAGCTGCTCTAACATTTCGATGTGTTCTAACGGACTTGGCTGCCAGTTGACGTAACGACGGATAAAGCCTGCACGGTAGCCATAAATACCAAGATGACGCAGGAAGTTATCGCCAACGGTTTCAAGGCCTTTTGCAAAACGATCACGATCCCACGGAATGGTGGCGCGAGAGAAGTACAGTGCATACCCTTCAGAGTCGAGGACCACTTTCACCGCATTCGGGTTAAACGCTTCCTCCGCATTGTGGATTGGCACCGCCAGAGTCGCCATACCCACCTGACGCTGGGCGAGATTATCAGCAACCTGACGAATGATTGTCGCAGGGATCATCGGTTCATCCCCCTGCACATTAACGATCACCGTGTCGTCGCTGAATGCGCATTTTTCGACAACTTCCGCCAGACGTTCTGTTCCTGACTGATGATCGGCGCGCGTCATACATACTTCACCGCCAGCGGCTTCAACAGCGCGAGCAACATCCTCATGATCGGTTGCCACGATGATGCGCTCGGCACCTGATTCGCGCGCGCGTTCAAGAACATGAACAATCATGGGTTTGCCGTTAATATCAACCAATGGTTTACCGGGCAGACGCGTGGACGCGTAGCGCGCGGGAATAATGACCACAAAACTCATGATTTACTCTCATCAGCAGTCAGCACGCGGGCTTCCGTTTCCAGCAACACTGGAATGCCATCGCGCAGCGGGAAAGCCAGGTTGTCCAGTTTGCAAATAAGTTCTTGTTTTTCCTGGTTATACCAAAGTTTTCCGTTGCAAACCGGGCAGGCAATGATTTCAAGCAGACGATGATCCATAGTTCCTCCAGATGGATCGGGTTATGAATGCATAAATCTTATCATAATCATTTATGCGACGGGGTCTATTTCCCAGCCGGTGCGGCAATCAGTAAAGAGGCCTTGCGGGCAGCGTCCTAATGTCACCCGCGTTGCCTGCTGCCAGTTAGCGAAATCAGTAATCGCCTGACGTAACCCTTTTTGCAGCGTTGTCGTTGGTTTAATGCCTTCCTGTAACCACAGAGAGATAACTTCAAGGATGCCTGTCTGGCGATGCATTTTGGCATCCATTCGCCCAACTAATTGCCCACGATGTAATAACGGCAGAACAAAATAGCCATACTGGCGTTTCGGCGCTGGGGTATAGCACTCCAGCCGGTAGCTAAAATCAAAAAGCTGCTCTGCGCGTTTGCGATCCCAGACAACAGGATCAAAAGGCGAAAGTACCGCGCTGTGCGTTGCAGTGAGCTTTCCGGCCAGCGCACGCTCGAGTAGCGGCAGCAAATCAGCATGCAGCCAAAGATTGCCCAATTTTTCAACATGCACAGCAATGATTTGCTGCTGTTCAGCCCTCGCTTCGCGCCACGCCGCCAGTGCCGGACGTTTCAGCCGATAGTAATCTGCCAGCCACTGTTCGCGGAATATTCCCAGGCTACGCGCACTGTTATCCAGCATGATGATTTCTGCTTCTGTTTGCGAAACGAGATCGCGCTCATCATCCCAGTCAGGCATGACTCGGTGGGTTAAATCATAAACGCGCTGGAAGTTGCGCCGTTCAATCACCATCACCTTTCCGGCAGTAAATAAACCTTCCAGATGCCGTTTATGCGGCTTCCATTCCCACCAGCCGCTTGCACCTTTACGAGGATGCTCAAAATCGGCTGAACGTACCGGCCCCTTATCATGAATATGCTGAATTAACTGTGCAATTTCCGCCTCATGTTCCTGCATCCAGGCGTCTTTGTATTTCCAGCCCATTTTTTCAGGTGCCAGCATGCGGTGGCGAATAAGACGAAAGTCGCTACGCGGCATAAAGCAGGCTTCATGCGCCCAGTATTCCATTAATTCACCACGCGCCAGAGACTCATCCAGCCACTGGGCAGGATAATTTCCCAGACGACTGAGAAGCACCAGATATGGACTACGGGCAACAATATTAATGGTATCGATTTGCAGCAAGGACATTCGGGAGATCGTTGCCGGAATATCCTCCAACGACGCTCGACGGCGGGGTTTGTTTAACAGGCCTTGCGCGGCGAGGTGAAGATTACGCGCATCAGCAAGAGAGAGGTGCGGCAGCGACATTCATGACTCCATCAATCGAACGCTGCCGCGGCGTAACTAGTTGCCAGAAGCCAGCGAGGTTAGTTGCGCAAGCAGTTTCGCTGGTTCATCACCTGAAAGCTGTGCGTCTACAGGCAAATACCACCAATTTTCTTCTGCAAAGGCCCGGCATTTCACCGCATCTTTTTCAGTCATTACCAGCGTTTGCCCGGCGCTTACCAACGCGCTGACATCCGCATGATTCAAAGACTGATGATCGGCCAGCGGTACACATTTTTCCGGTTGTACGCCGCACATCTTCAGCGTGGCAAAAAAGCGCGGCGGATGTCCAATCCCCGCCATCGCCACTACATGTTCAAGCTGAGCAACGTCACAACGCATACCGGTACGTAAATTCACCGCCTGACCCGGCAGCAGATGCATGGGGATTTCACCGCTGCGTGGGACACCGCCGTTGACGATTACCGCATCAACCGACTTTAAGCGCCCCGCTCGCTCACGCATTGGCCCCGCCGGCAACCACCAGCCATTGCCAAAGCGACGCACACCATCAACAACGACAATTTCCACATCACGCGCCAGACGGTAATGCTGTAAACCGTCGTCGGTTACGATGATCTGCACATCAGGGTGTTGCGCCAGAATGGCTTTTACCGCATCAGAACGCACGGGAGAAACCGCAACGGGCGCGCCAGTGCGTTGATAAATCAACACAGGTTCATCACCCGCCTGTGCTGTGGTGGTATCTGCCGACAATAACAGCGGATAAGATTCAGCCTTACCACCATATCCCCGCGATACTACCCCCACGCGAATACCGCGCTGTTGCAGCTGTTCCACCAGCCAGACAACGACCGGGGTTTTTCCATTGCCGCCTGCGGTGAGATTACCAACCACGACAACCGGTACGGGGGCACGCCAGGCGCGCTTCAGTTTTAGTTTATAGCAAAGACGGATCGCGCCACTCACCAGGCCATACAACCAGGAGAGTGGCAGCAATAGCCGCCACAAAGGGGATTCACCAGACCAGATTTTTTCGATCATTGGCCAAACTGCATTTTGTGAAGTTGCGCGTAAACGCCACGGTGCTCAAGCAAATCGTTATGCGTACCGCGTTCCACAATGACACCATCCTCGACGACCACGATTTCGTCTGCCTTTTCAATGGTAGACAAGCGGTGGGCAATCACCAGAGAGGTACGGTTTTTCTGCAACTCATCCAATGCCGCCTGAATCGCACGTTCAGATTCGGTATCCAGCGCCGAGGTAGCTTCGTCCAGAATCAGAATCGGGCTATCACGCAACAAGGCTCGAGCGATGGCAATACGCTGACGCTGACCGCCAGAGAGCAGCACGCCGTTTTCACCAATCACTGTATCGAGACCGTTATCCATCTTATTGATGAAGTCCATGGCGTAGGCCATACGCGCCGCTTCTTCAATTTGCTCACGGCTGTACTGTTCAGTCCGTGCGTAAGCAATGTTGTTAGCAACAGTATCGTTAAACAAATGGACATTCTGCGACACCAGAGCAACCTGGTTACGTAACGACGCCAGGGTATACTCGCGCAGATCGTGACCATCCATCAGGATTTCGCCTTCATCAATATCGTAAAAACGCGTGATCAGGCTGGCGATGGTTGATTTACCCGAACCAGAGCGTCCAACCAGAGCAACCGTCTTCCCTGCCGGAATTTTCAGGTTGATGTTACGCAATGCGGGTACGTCACGTCCCGGATAAGTAAAGGTGACATTGCGGAATTCCACGTCGCCAGTCGCACGCTCGATCACGCGCTTACCTTCGTCTTTCTCCTGCTCACTGTCCAGAATGGTAAACAGCGTCTGACAAGCCGCCATACCGCGCTGGAACTGGGCGTTAACGTTGGTCAGCGATTTCAGTGGACGCATCAGTGCAATCATTGAAGAGAAAACAACGGTAATCGTACCGGCAGTCAGGTTATCCATAACACTTGGGAAGCTCGCCGCATACAGAACAAACGCCAGCGCCAAAGAGGCGATCAGCTGAATGATCGGATCAGAGATGGAAGAGGCTGAAACCATTTTCATCCCCTGAAGACGCATTCGGTTACTGACTTTATCGAAGCGTTTCGTTTCCACTTCCTGACCACCGAAAATCAATACTTCTTTGTGGCCCTTCAGCATTTGTTCTGCGCTGGTGGTCACCTGCCCCATGGTGTTCTGCATGTTTTTACTGATGTTACGAAAACGCTTCGATACAACGCGAATCGCAATCGAAACAATCGGTGCCAGCACAATCAAAATGATCGACAGTTGCCAGCTGTAATAGAACATCATGATGAACAGGCCGATGATCGACGCACCTTCACGCACAACAGTAATCAGTGCGCCGGAAGAAGAAGAAGCAACCTGTTCGGAATCGTAGGTGATACGTGACAACAGCGTACCCGTTGACTGTTTGTCAAAAAATGAAACAGGCATTCCCATCATGTGACCAAACAGGCGGCGACGCATAGTCATTACCACCTTTCCTGATACCCAGGAGATACAGTAGCTGGAGACATAGCTGGTGATACCACGTAAAATCATCAGCCCGATCACCACCAGCGGCATCCACACCAGCACGGAGCGATCTGTTTTACCAAAGCCATCATCAAGAAGTGGCTTAAGGAGCGATAACATGAAGGTATCGCTGGCTGCGTTGAGGATTAACGCTACGCCCGCCACGATCAGACCCGCTTTAAAAGGCGCAATGGTTGGCCACAGTCGGCGGAATGTCTGCCACGTAGAGAGATCTTTGTCGTTATGCATTCAAAAAACCAGCATTTGTTGAAATAGCCGCATATTCTACCCGTTATCCACTGGCACGCCAAACCACTGATGATACCAACGAGGTAAAATTTGCTCTCTGAGGCTGCTAATCCGCCAGCCTTGCGCTGAAAAATTGACCGTCACTTGACCCTGATGTGGAGTATCAAGCCACTTATAACCTTGTTGTTGATAGCGATGCTTAACTTTGTTGGAGGGCAATCGCCATGCGTTATAGCGCGATGCCGATGCGAGTGCCACTTTTCCATTCACTCGCTGAATTAATGGCAACGATGATGAGGTATTACTGCCATGGTGAGGTACCTGAAGCAATGTTGCCTGCACTTGCTGCCAGTAACGGCTTAGCATCTTTTGTTCAGCGGGGGCTTCAATATCACCGGTTAGAAGAATGCTATTCGTCCCGTCATCAACCTTAACCACACAGGAATGGTTATTTCCTTTATCGTTGCTAGCTTGTAAAGGCCAGTGCGCGCTGAAACGCAATCCTTGCCATTGCCACGCTTCGCCACGCACACAGGGCTGATGATGTTCCCAGTTTAACGGACTTCTGATCCATAACATCGGCCATGTGTGCAATATTGAGTCCAGCCCTCCCCGGTGATCCAGATGTTCATGACTCAGAATAACGCCTTCCGGTTCAAGATTATGCCAGTGGAGCCAGGGGATAATCAGTTGTTGCCCACTATCCCCTTCGGGCCAGGCCAGTCCCGTGTCATAGAGAATCGCTTTGCCGTTTCTGGCTATCACCATTGCCAGCCCTTGCCCGACATCAAGCATGTACACTTGCCACTCGTCAGGTCGAGGTTTTTGCCACAGCGGCCAGCACATCAGCAAGCCTCCAGCCACACACATTGCTGGCAACGTTCGCCAGGCGTTTAATCGCCATACCACCAGTAAGAACCATGGGGAAAATGTTAGCCATTGCCAACGTTCAGCAATGTTGATCCACCCTTCCGGCAAACTCTTTAACCCCCAGAAAAGTAAAGCCAAAGACCGGTCGGCAAGAAACCATAACCCCTGTTCCAGGATTAACGGCCCGCTTAAATGCACAACCATCGCGGCGAGGATCAATGGAACCGTGATAAATGTCACCAGGGGAATTGCAAATAGATTTGCAATAAACGAGGTCAGACTAATGCCATGAAATATGACGATTTGCACGGGCATAAGCAGGAGGGTGATTCCCAGCTGCAGATGGATGAGGGAAACAACCGCGCGCAATACCGGCGGCAGTTGCCACTCCGGACAGGGAAACCACTGATACCAAAAAATCAGTGCCGCGACCGCAGCGGCAGAGAGCCATAAACTTTGCGAGAGAATGGCAACAGGATCCATCAACAAAATTGCCGCCAGACAACATATCCATACATCCCAGCCACTCCATTGTCGCCCACTTAACTTAAGCATTCCCCACATGGCAAGCGCCACCACGGTACGCAATGCAGGAGGTTGCATCCCAGTCAGCCAGGCATAAAAAGCAGCACAGCAGATTCCGCCAATTAATGGCATTTGCCATTGGATCCAGCGCCCGGGCAGAAAAACTTGCCCACCGCGAATGAGTCCGGCAGCCAGCAACGCCGCAAAAGCGATATGCAATCCCGATATCGCCATTAAATGCGCCGTTCCAGTATCGCGCATGATATTTTTGATTTCTTTGGGAACGGATAACCGTTCCCCCATACCTAAACCAAGAATAACCGCATTCCACATATAGGGTTGCAGCGTTGTTTATAATGACGCCAGATACTGTGCACGCAGGCTACAATTCGGTTCAATGACACTTGCCTGCAGAAATCGGCCGGTGAGCGGCTGATGCTGGGCAATGGCATAACGCTGGCTATCAAAGCCGCCATCATTAAGTTGACCATGAACTGCACGAACTTTGAGTTTCATTGACCACAGTTGTCCAGCACAAACCGCTTGCGGAAGATATTCGCCATACAGCACGAGGCCTGGCGCAGGGAATATACGTCGACCTTGTAGATGAGTAATTTGACCGTAATGAGTGGTCATACCGTCAGTAGCAGTGATCTCAACAATTGCATCCTGCGTCGCGCCAGTTAAGGTTTCTCCTGCCCACAAAATTTGCTTTGCTGCTAATATGCCCCAAACGAAAAACAGCAACGTCAGCGCGATATAACGGACAGTTTTAAAAGGGATAAATACCAGTACGCAGGCGAAGACGGTCAGAGACGCAAGGGTTAATGTCCCAGGCAATTGGGGCAAAATCAGCAACGGAAAAATTCCGCAAATTATGCATACGCCGACTGTCGTTATTTTCATGCACCCCTCCCTGTTTATGGAAAGTGTGCAACTTTGTTGAGCGGTTGTCTGGTGGGAATTTTGCGTTCCCCGAGGCACGTTCAGAAGAATTTAACGAGAGGGTGAAAACTGCTCAAAACTCTGCGAGGCAGCTTCCAGTTCCAGATTAGAGAAATGAAAAAAGCACCCGACAGGTGCTTTTCTCGCGTTCAAGTTTGAGTAAAAACTTAACCGTAAATATTGGCGCGATCGCGCAGTTCTTTACCTGGTTTAAAGTGAGGAACGTATTTTCCTTCCAGTTCTACTTTATCGCCAGTCTTCGGATTACGTCCGGTACGTGGTGCGCGGTAGTGCAAAGAGAAACTGCCGAAACCGCGGATTTCAATACGCTCGCCCTGCGCAAGAGTCGAGGCCATATGCTCCAGCATCTCTTTTACTGCATCTTCAACCGTCTTGGCGGGAATGTGCGATTGCTGGGTGGCAAGTCTTTCTATCAATTCTGACTTGGTCATGATTCCTCCGGTTCCTTAAAGGCAAATTAAGCGGCTGCTGTTGCTGCATTGATTAAGGGCGGCCGTAGCCGCCCTTAGTGCTTGATTACAGGACGAAACCTGCAATCTGTCAAGTAAACTCAACAAACTTCGGAATAAAAATCCCGAAGAGTCAGAGAATTACTCGCCTTTAGCTGCTTTGAAAGCTTCAGCCATTGCGTTGTTGGAGAAGTTTGCATCTTCCTGTTTGTTAACAGTTGCGATTGCATCTTTCTCGTCAGCTTCGTCTTTCGCACGAACAGACAGGCTGATTGCGCGGTTTTTACGATCAACGCCGGTGAATTTAGCTTCAACTTCGTCGCCAACGCTCAGAACCAGGGTAGCGTCTTCAACGCGGTCACGGGATGCTTCAGAAGCACGCAGGTAACCTTCAACGCCGTCAGCCAGTTCTACGGTTGCGCCTTTAGCGTCAACTGCAGTTACTTTACCGGTTACGATAGCGCCTTTCTTGTTCAGAGCAACCCAGTTGTTGAACGGATCTTCTGCGAGCTGTTTAACGCCCAGGGAGATACGTTCACGTTCTGCGTCAACCTGCAGAACAACTGCAGCGATTTCGTCGCCTTTTTTGTATTCACGAACTGCTTCTTCGCCTGCAACGTTCCAGGAGATGTCAGACAGGTGAACCAGGCCGTCGATGCCGCCGTCCAGGCCGATGAAGATACCGAAGTCAGTGATAGACTTGATTTTACCTTCAACACGGTCACCCTTGTTGTGGGTTTCCGCGAACTGCTGCCACGGGTTAGCTTTGCACTGTTTCAGACCCAGGGAGATACGACGACGTTCTTCGTCGATATCCAGAACCATAACTTCCACTACATCGCCAACGTTAACAACTTTGGACGGGTGGATGTTTTTGTTGGTCCAATCCATTTCGGAAACGTGTACCAGGCCTTCAACGCCTTCTTCGATTTCAACGAAGCAGCCGTAGTCGGTCAGGTTGGTCACGCGACCAGTCAGTTTGGTACCTTCCGGATAACGTTTAGCGATAGCTACCCACGGATCTTCGCCCAGCTGTTTCAGGCCCAGGGATACACGGGTACGTTCGCGGTCGAACTTCAGCACTTTAACAGTGATTTCATCGCCAACGTTGACGATTTCGCTCGGATGCTTAACGCGTTTCCAGGCCATGTCAGTGATGTGCAGCAGGCCGTCAACGCCGCCCAGATCAACGAATGCACCGTAGTCAGTGAGGTTCTTAACGATACCTTTAACTTCCATGCCTTCCTGCAGGTTTTCCAGCAGCTGATCGCGCTCTGCGCTGTTTTCGGATTCGATAACGGCACGACGAGAAACAACAACGTTGTTGCGCTTCTGATCCAGCTTGATTACTTTGAATTCAAGCTCTTTGCCTTCCAGGTGCAGAGTGTCACGCACCGGACGAACGTCTACCAGAGAACCTGGCAGGAACGCACGAATACCGTTCAGCTCAACAGTGAAGCCGCCCTTAACTTTGCCGTTGATAACACCGGTAACAGTTTCAGCATCTTCGTAAGCTTTTTCCAGCGTGATCCAGGCTTCGTGACGTTTAGCTTTCTCACGGGACAGCAGAGTTTCACCGAAGCCGTCTTCTACTGCGTCCAGAGCAACGTCAACTTCGTCACCTACCTGGATTTCCAGCTCGCCCTGGGCGTTTTTGAACTGCTCAGCCGGGATGGCGGACTCAGATTTCAGACCAGCGTCAACCAGTACTACGTCTTTGTCGATAGCAACAACAACGCCACGAACGATAGAACCCGGGCGGGTTTCGATTTCTTTTAAGGACTCTTCAAAGAGTTGAGCAAAAGATTCAGTCATGTTTAATCTTCAGGTTTATATTTAACGTCCACCTGGCTCCATGCCGGATGGGGTTGTTTAACATACCCGCTGTCATTCCATTGCAACGGGGGTACTGCAAATTCGGTCGCTTATGCGAGAGCCAATTTCTGGCGCGCGTATTGTAGCGCTTTTTCAATCACTTGCTCAATGCTTAAGGTGGTGGAATCCAACACTAAAGCATCGGCTGCCGGAACCAGTGGCGCTACCGCTCGGTTACGATCGCGGTCGTCGCGTTCTTTGATCTCGGCCAAAAGGCGCTCAAAGTTAACACTAAAGCCCTTCTCCTGCAACTGTAGCATGCGGCGATGCGCACGTTCTTCCGAGGAGGCGTCAAGGAAAATTTTCACTGGCGCATCAGGGAATACCACCGTTCCCATATCGCGGCCATCGGCAATCAAGCCTGGTAATTCGCGAAACGCGCGTTGGCGACGCAATAATGCTTCACGAACGCGTGGGAATGCCGCGACTTGTGAAGCAGCATTCGCCACTTCCTGAGTACGAATTTCGCCGCTGACATCTTCCCCTTCGAGGATCACTTCCAGATTGCCATTGGTCGACACAAAACGTACATCCAGATGGGATGCCAGCGGCACCAGCGCATCTTCCGATGCAACATCAACATGGTGATGTAATGCCGCCAGTGCCAGTACGCGATAAATTGCACCCGAGTCCAGCAGATGCCATTGCAACGCTTCCGCCATAGCCTTACACAAGGTGCCTTTCCCTGCACCGCTTGGGCCATCAATGGTAATAACCGGGGCAATTGCCGTCATCTTTATCTCCTTAAAACAGGCGTACCGTTAACATAACCGCGCGCATTATACGCGCCGACGCCACAAATCGTTAACGTTGTGTGCAAAAACCAGTTTTGTCTGTATTCAGATGGGGATTTATTGCGCAATTATAGCGGGCTGGCAGAAGACCAGCCCGAAAGATGACAATGATTTACTTACCAGAGGCGATACGATCACGGATGTGTTGCGCACGCTCTGTTGATGGTGGGTGAGAGTCAAACATGGACTGGGTACGACCGCCATCCAGGCTGGCCAATTTTTCAAAGCTGCCAACCAGCCCCTGGGTGCTGATGCCACGTTTCTTCAACAGATCAAAGGAGAAATCATCTGCTTCGGACTCTTTATCGCGGGAGTATTTAGCATTGATCGCGCCTTCTGCGATATCACCTAATTGTGAGCGAGAAAGCTGGGAAGCCACACCGCTGGTAGCGGAAATCGCATCACGTGCGGCAACGATCGCATAAGAAGCTTTCATTTCAGCCAGCGAGTGACCCAACGCGACGTGGCCCAGTTCATGACCCAGAACGCCTTCAATTTCGTTGTCGTTCATCATGTCCATCAGGCCACTGTAGACACGAACACAGCCGTTCGCCATCGCCCATGCGTTGACGTCGCTGGTCATATAAACCTTATAGTTGACCGGCGTGCCATTAATATTGTTACCCAATGCTTTGGCGATTTTTGCCAGACGTTTACCGTACTTGCTGGATTTACTTGCGACTTGATTGCCGCTGTCCATTTCGGCACAGCCCTGATTGGCGATTGCTTTAGCATCAGCATCGCTTAATGTTGCGGCTTTATAAGCATTCAGACCTGAGCTGATAGCCAAATCGGTATTAATACCGTGCGTATTCTGACATCCTGTCAGTAAGGCTGCAGAGGTCGCAATCGCCAGCAATAATTTAGTATTCTTCATGTGAATCATCCGTTGATTAATTATATATAAACATTATGTATCAACAAGTTACATTGATAATTAACGCTACCATTAATAAAAATACCCCACAAGGTCCGAAAAAAAACGCCGGCAATGTGCCGACGTCTTTGAAAAGAAAGGATTGTCTATGTTATCGCCCGTTATTCATTCAGCCGGGTTGACTTATCCGCGCCAATTGCTCGAAATAGTCTGGAAAAGTTTTAGCGGTACATTTTGGATCAAGAATCGTCACAGCCGTATCTGATAATGCGACCAGCGAGAAACACATCGCCATCCGGTGATCATTGTATGTTGCGATCTCGGCAAAGTTCAGTTTTTCCGGTGGAGTGATACGAATGTAATCGTGCCCCTCTTCTACTTCCGCACCAACTTTACGCAGTTCTGTTGCCATCGCAAACAGGCGATCGGTCTCTTTAACACGCCAGTTATAGATATTGCGCAGCGTGGTGGTGCCTTTTGCAAATAACGCCGCCGTGGCAATGGTCATCGCCGCATCAGGAATATGGTTCATATCCATATCAATAGCGTTCAGTTCACCCCGCGTGCAGGAAATATAATCATCGCCCCAGCAAATGGTCGCGCCCATTTTTTCCAGCACATCAGCAAAGCGAATATCACCCTGCATACTGTTGCGTCCAATGCCGGTCACTTTTACAGTACCGCCTTTGATTGCTGCTGCTGCCAGGAAGTAAGAAGCGGAAGATGCATCGCCTTCGACCAAATAAGTACCCGGAGACTGATAAGACTGCCCGCCTTTAACGACAAATTGTTGATAGTGCTGATTTTCAATTTCAACACCAAACGTCTTCATCAGATTGAGTGTGATGTCGATGTAAGGTTTAGAAACCAGATCGCCTTTAATACGAATCACCGTATCTTCCGGCGCAAGAGGCGCAGTCATTAACAGTGCGGTGAGGAACTGGCTGGAAACGGAGCCATCAACTTCAACGTTGCCGCCAGTAAAGCCGCCCTGTAAACGCAATGGTGGATAATTTTCTTGTTCCAGGTAAGTGATCTTCGCCCCGCCCAGGCGCAGCGCATCCACCAGATGACCAATGGGGCGTTCTTTCATACGCGGTTCACCGGTCAGCACAATATCATTGCTACCCAGACAAAGAGCTGCCGCCAGCGGACGCATTGCCGTTCCGGCGTTACCGAGGAACAACTCCAGGGCACCTTCTGCGTGTAATGGACCGCCGTTACCGATGATTTCGCAACGCGTACGATCAGCTGAAAGCGTATAGCTTACCCCTAACGCTGCTAATGCATTCAGCATATGGCGCACGTCATCGCTATCCAGCAGATTGGTTAATACTGTTTTGCCGTGTGCTAATGCCGCCAGCAATAAAGCGCGGTTAGAAACGCTCTTGGAACCGGGCAGATTAATAGTGCCATCGACACGAGCGATGGGTTGTAACGTCAGGGATTCCATGAACTCAACTCTCTACAACAGAAATAAAAACCCCACAGGCTGGCTGTGGGGATTAAGCAAAATTTCGGCATTAGCCGTGACGGCGTTCGAACTCAATCATGAAGTCTGTCAGCGCTTTAACGCCTTCCAGCGGCATGGCGTTATAAATAGACGCGCGCATTCCGCCGACCACACGGTGACCTTTCAGCGCATGAAGGCCAGCAGCAAAAGACTCTTCAAGGAACAATTTGTCAAGCGCACTGTCCGCCAACTGGAACGGCACGTTCATCCGCGAACGGTTAGCTTTCGCCACGTCATTGCGGTAGAAATCGCTGTTATCAATCACCCCATACAGCAGTTCTGCTTTTTGCTGATTGATTTTATCCATTTCAGCTACACCGCCGTTCGCTTTCAGCCATTTAAAGACCAGACCAGACAGATACCAGGCAAATGTCGGCGGCGTGTTAAACATGGAGCCGTTATCGTTGAGGATGGAATAATCCAGAATCGACGGACACGCGATATTCGCTTTGCCCAGCAAATCTTCACGAACGATGACGATTGTCAGGCCTGCCGGGCCGATATTTTTCTGCGCGCCAGCGTAAATCACGCCATAACGGCTGACGTCAATCGGACGGGAAAGAATGGTTGAAGAGAAGTCGGCGGCGACCACCACATCTTTGCCGAAGTCTGGCGTTTCGTCGATAGCGATACCGTCGATGGTTTCATTCGGGCAGTAATGCATATAAGCAGCATTATCAGAGAGTTGCCATTCGCGCATTGGCTTAACCGCGCGCAGACCATCAACAGTCACTTTGGCGTCGAAGACATTAGGCGTGCAATATTTTTTCGCTTCTTTAATGGCACTTGCCGCCCAGTAACCGGCATCAACATAATCTGCGGTGGTTTTATCACCGAGAATATTCAGCGGAACAGCAGCAAACTGACCGCGACCGCCGCCATGGCAGAACAATACCTTGTAGTTGGAGGGGACATTAAGAAGATCGCGAAAATCCTTCTCGGCTTCCTCTGCAACCTGAATGAACTCTTTGCCACGGTGACTCACTTCCATCACCGACGTACCAAGACCGTTCCAGTCGCGCAGTTCCTGTTGAGCCTGTTTAAGCACCTCTGCCGGTAGCATTGCCGGACCAGAACTAAAATTGAAGATTTGAGCCATTTCCCCTCACCACGTTGCGTTGCTATTAACCTGCGGTCAATCGATTGCGACCACAGGTAATACATTATTCCTGTGGCTATCGGTTTTATCATTCAGTGACACACATCGCAATGAGTAAAACCGTTGAGGGCAAAAATGTGGCTTGCATCACACAAAAGAATCTCTCGGATTATTAGCAAAAAGCCGATGTTTTTACTGTCACGTCACCCGTTTTGCCCGACTTGCCTTCGTCCATTCTGGATTTGCACAGCGCGGACATAATTGTTTTTCCCCCGCGTTCATATGAATGATTTCACTGCAACGAATGCAGGCATAGTCCGCCGACTCGGGTACCACTTTGTAACGCTGAGTACAGTCACTGGGTAAAATAAGTAAGCCCGGTTTCACCTTGTCATCTTCAAAGAAATAGACACTGATTTGCCCGTTGGTTTCGAGAATCGCCAGACGTACTTGCCCCAACTGCTCTACACCGCGCAATCGTAGCTCCATAAAGAACTCAAATTCCGTCATGTTGGAGTTATTGAGTTTCGACCAGGCCAGCTCGCCATCTTCAATAATGACAACCGGCTTACCTTCCAGAAGATCTTCCAGTTTTTCACTGTGTGCCATCAACCACATTACCAGGCGGTATAACAACGCCAGAGTAATAAAGACGATAAGTACCGGGACCATCGGCACATCATCATAAAACGCCACATCTCCCGCCGCTGATCCCAGCGTCAGAATGATTAACACTTCAAAAAGCGACATCTGCCGCACACCGCGTCTTCCGGTCATTTTGAGGAACAAAAAAACCAGTACAAAGGTATAAAGACTACGTAGTGCCACTTCGCCAAGGAAATCAAAAGGCACTTTATCAAATGCCATACGGTGGAGATCAAACGCCTTCATTTTTATGCTCTTATCGTGGTTTATCCACTAAAAGCATAGTCAACAGTTCATCGGCATGGCGGCGGTGATAGCGCCTTTGAGATAAAACCCGTATTATTGCGCGCTTTCCGTACGACTAAAGTGATTTTCATGACGCAAACATTTATCCCCGGCAAAGATGCCGCACTGGAAGATTCCATCGCTCGCTTCCAGCAAAAACTTTCAGACCTCGGCTTTCAGATTGAAGAGGCCTCCTGGCTGAATCCGGTGCCTAACGTCTGGTCTGTACATATTCGCGACAAAGAGTGCGCACTGTGTTTTACCAACGGTAAAGGCGCAACCAAAAAAGCGGCGCTGGCTTCTGCACTCGGTGAATATTTCGAGCGTCTCTCAACCAACTACTTTTTTGCTGATTTCTGGCTGGGCGAAACCATCGCCAACGGTCCGTTCGTGCATTATCCCAACGAAAAATGGTTCCCACTGAGCGAAAATGACGATGTGCCAGAAGGGCTGCTCGATGACCGTCTGCGCGCATTTTACGATCCGGAGAATGAACTGGCCGGCAGTATGCTGATTGACCTGCAATCCGGTAACGAAGATCGTGGTATTTGCGGTCTGCCGTTTACGCGCCAGTCCGACAATCAGACCGTTTATATTCCGATGAATATCATTGGTAACCTGTACGTTTCTAACGGTATGTCCGCTGGCAATACCCGCAACGAAGCACGCGTTCAGGGGTTGTCCGAAGTTTTCGAACGCTACGTGAAAAACCGCATTATTGCTGAAAGCATCAGCTTGCCGGAAATCCCGGCAGACGTGCTGGCGCGTTACCCAGCGGTGGTTGAAGCCATCGAAACGCTGGAAGCAGAAGGTTTCCCAATCTTTGCTTATGATGGTTCGCTTGGCGGCCAGTATCCGGTGATTTGCGTGGTACTGTTCAATCCTGCTAACGGCACCTGCTTTGCCTCTTTCGGTGCACATCCTGATTTTGGCGTAGCACTGGAACGTACCGTGACCGAGCTGCTGCAAGGTCGTGGCCTGAAAGATTTGGATGTGTTTACTCCGCCAACCTTCGATGATGAAGAAGTTGCTGAACATACCAACCTCGAAACGCACTTTATCGATTCCAGCGGTTTAATCTCCTGGGATCTGTTCAAGCAGGATGCCGATTATCCGTTTGTGGACTGGAATTTCTCCGGCACTACGGAAGAAGAGTTTGCTACGCTGATGGCTATCTTCAACAAAGAAGATAAAGAAGTTTATATTGCCGATTACGAGCATCTGGGCGTTTATGCTTGCCGAATTATCGTGCCTGGCATGTCCGATATTTATCCGGCTGAAGATCTGTGGCTGGCGAATAACAGTATGGGCAGCCATTTACGTGAAACGATTCTTTCGTTACCAGGCAGCGAGTGGGAAAAAGAAGATTACCTGAACCTCATCGAGCAACTGGATGAAGAAGGTTTTGATGACTTTACCCGCGTGCGTGAGCTGTTGGGTCTGGCGACCGGGTCGGATAACGGTTGGTACACCCTGCGTATCGGTGAATTAAAAGCCATGCTGGCGCTGGCTGGTGGCGATCTGGAACAGGCTCTGGTCTGGACCGAATGGACGATGGAGTTTAACTCATCAGTATTTAGTCCGGAACGCGCCAACTATTATCGCTGCCTGCAAACGTTGTTATTACTGGCGCAGGAAGAAGATCGCCAGCCGCTGCAATATCTGAATGCGTTTGTTCGCATGTACGGCGCAGATGCCGTGGAAGCCGCCAGTGCGGCAATGAGCGGCGAAGCGGCGTTTTATGGCTTGCAACCAGTAGATAGCGATCTGCACGCGTTTGCTGCACATCAGTCGTTGTTGAAGGCCTACGAAAAGCTGCAGCGCGCCAAAGCAGCATTCTGGGCAAAATAAAATCAAATAGCCTTCGCAATGTAGGCTTAATGATTCGTCTGAGTTATATTACGGGGCGTTTTTTTAATGCCCCGCTTTACATATATTTGCATTAATAAAATAATTGTAATTATAAAGTTAAATATCGGTAATTTGTATTTAATAAATACGATCGATATTGTTACTTTATTCGCCTGGTGCTCCCTTTTAATTAACTGTTTTAGCGGAGGATGCGGAAAAAATTCAACTCATTTGTTAATTTTTAAAATTTATTTTTATTTGGATAATCAAATATTTACTCCGTATTTGCATAAAAACCATGCGAGTTACGGGCCTATAAGCCAGGCGAGATATGATCTATATCAATTTCTCATCTATAATGCTTTGTTAGTATCTCGTCGCCGACTTAATAAAGAGAGAGTTAGTGTGAAAGCTGACAACCCTTTTGATCTTTTACTTCCTGCAGCAATGGCCAAAGTGGCCGAAGAGGCAGGTGTCTATAAAGCAACGAAACATCCGCTTAAGACTTTCTATCTGGCGATTACCGCCGGTGTTTTCATCTCAATCGCATTCGTCTTCTATATCACAGCAACCACTGGCACAGGCACAATGCCCTTCGGCATGGCAAAACTGGTTGGCGGCATTTGCTTCTCTCTGGGGCTGATTCTTTGTGTTGTCTGCGGAGCCGATCTCTTTACTTCCACAGTGTTGATTGTTGTTGCTAAGGCGAGTGGGCGAATCACCTGGGGTCAGTTGGCGAAAAACTGGCTAAATGTCTATTTTGGCAACCTGGTCGGCGCACTGCTGTTTGTACTTTTAATGTGGCTTTCCGGCGAGTATATGACCGCGAATGGTCAATGGGGACTAAACGTCCTACAAACCGCCGACCACAAAGTGCACCATACTTTTATTGAGGCCGTCTGTCTTGGTATCCTGGCAAACCTGATGGTATGTCTGGCAGTATGGATGAGTTATTCTGGCCGCAGCCTGATGGATAAAGCGTTCATTATGGTGCTGCCGGTCGCGATGTTTGTTGCCAGCGGTTTTGAGCACAGTATCGCAAACATGTTTATGATCCCGATGGGTATTGTAATCCGCGACTTCGCATCTCCGGAATTCTGGACCGCTGTCGGTTCTGCACCGGAAAATTTTTCTCACCTGACCGTGATGAACTTCATCACTGATAACCTGATTCCGGTTACGATCGGTAATATTATCGGCGGTGGTTTGTTGGTTGGGTTGACATACTGGGTCATTTACCTGCGTGAAAACGATCACCATTAATGGTTGTCGAAGTACGCAGTAAATAAAAAATCCACTTAAGAAGGTAGGTGTTACATGTCCGAGCTTAATGAAAAGTTAGCCACAGCCTGGGAAGGTTTTACCAAAGGTGACTGGCAGAATGAAGTAAACGTCCGTGACTTCATTCAGAAAAACTACACTCCGTACGAGGGTGACGAGTCCTTCCTGGCTGGCGCTACTGAAGCGACCACCACCCTGTGGGACAAAGTAATGGAAGGCGTTAAACTGGAAAACCGCACTCACGCGCCAGTTGACTTTGACACCGCTGTTGCTTCCACCATCACCTCTCACGACGCTGGCTACATCAACAAAGCGTTGGAAAAAGTTGTTGGTCTGCAGACTGAAGCTCCGCTGAAACGTGCTCTTATCCCGTTCGGTGGTATCAAAATGATCGAAGGTTCCTGCAAAGCGTACAACCGCGAACTGGACCCGATGATCAAAAAAATCTTCACTGAATACCGTAAAACTCACAACCAGGGCGTGTTCGACGTTTACACTCCGGACATCCTGCGTTGCCGTAAATCCGGTGTTCTGACCGGTCTGCCAGATGCTTATGGCCGTGGTCGTATCATCGGTGACTACCGTCGCGTTGCGCTGTACGGTATCGACTACCTGATGAAAGACAAACTTGCACAGTTCACCTCTCTGCAGGCTGATCTGGAAAACGGCGTAAACCTGGAACAGACTATCCGTCTGCGCGAAGAAATCGCTGAACAGCACCGCGCTCTGGGTCAGATGAAAGAAATGGCTGCGAAATACGGCTACGACATCTCTGGTCCGGCTACCAACGCTCAGGAAGCTATCCAGTGGACTTACTTCGGCTACCTGGCTGCTGTTAAGTCTCAGAACGGTGCTGCAATGTCCTTCGGTCGTACCTCCACCTTCCTGGATGTGTACATCGAACGTGACCTGAAAGCTGGCAAGATCACCGAACAAGAAGCGCAGGAAATGGTTGACCACCTGGTCATGAAACTGCGTATGGTTCGCTTCCTGCGTACTCCGGAATACGATGAACTGTTCTCTGGCGACCCGATCTGGGCAACCGAATCTATCGGTGGTATGGGCCTCGACGGTCGTACCCTGGTTACCAAAAACAGCTTCCGTTTCCTGAACACCCTGTACACCATGGGTCCGTCTCCGGAACCGAACATGACCATTCTGTGGTCTGAAAAACTGCCGCTGAACTTCAAGAAATTCGCCGCTAAAGTGTCCATCGACACCTCTTCTCTGCAGTATGAGAACGATGACCTGATGCGTCCGGACTTCAACAACGATGACTACGCTATCGCTTGCTGCGTAAGCCCGATGATCGTTGGTAAACAAATGCAGTTCTTCGGTGCGCGTGCAAACCTGGCGAAAACCATGCTGTACGCAATCAACGGTGGCGTTGACGAAAAACTGAAAATGCAGGTTGGTCCGAAGTCTGAGCCGATCAAAGGCGATCTCCTGAACTACGATGAAGTGATGGAGCGCATGGATCACTTCATGGACTGGCTGGCTAAACAGTACATCACTGCACTGAACATCATCCACTACATGCACGACAAGTACAGCTACGAAGCCTCTCTGATGGCGCTGCACGACCGTGACGTTATCCGCACCATGGCGTGTGGTATCGCTGGTCTGTCCGTTGCTGCTGACTCCCTGTCTGCAATCAAATATGCGAAAGTTAAACCGATTCGTGACGAAGACGGTCTGGCTATCGACTTCGAAATCGAAGGCGAATACCCGCAGTTTGGTAACAACGATCCGCGTGTAGATGACCTGGCTGTTGACCTGGTAGAACGTTTCATGAAGAAAATTCAGAAACTGCACACCTACCGTGACGCTATCCCGACTCAGTCTGTTCTGACCATCACTTCTAACGTTGTGTATGGTAAGAAAACTGGTAACACCCCAGACGGTCGTCGTGCTGGCGCGCCGTTCGGACCGGGTGCTAACCCGATGCACGGTCGTGACCAGAAAGGTGCAGTAGCCTCTCTGACTTCCGTTGCTAAACTGCCGTTTGCTTACGCTAAAGATGGTATCTCCTACACCTTCTCTATCGTTCCGAACGCACTGGGTAAAGACGACGAAGTTCGTAAGACCAACCTGGCTGGTCTGATGGATGGTTACTTCCACCACGAAGCGTCCATCGAAGGTGGTCAGCACCTGAACGTTAACGTGATGAACCGTGAAATGCTGCTCGACGCGATGGAAAACCCGGAAAAATATCCGCAGCTGACCATCCGTGTATCTGGCTACGCAGTACGTTTCAACTCGCTGACTAAAGAACAGCAGCAGGACGTTATTACTCGTACCTTCACTCAATCTATGTAATTAGATTTGACTGAAATCGTACAGTAAAAAGCGTACAATAAAGGCTCCACGAAAGTGGGGCCTTTTTTAGCACGAGAGCCTTTTTTGTCAGCTATCTATACTTTAAGGTGACTGCCAAAACAGACTCGACGTAGCCTTCGAGCTGCGCACCAACACGGCCTCAGATGGGCCACATCTGGAGAAACACCGCAATGTCAGTTATTGGTCGCATTCACTCCTTTGAATCCTGTGGAACCGTAGACGGCCCGGGTATTCGCTTTATCACCTTTTTCCAGGGCTGCCTGATGCGCTGCCTGTATTGTCATAACCGCGACACCTGGGACACGCATGGCGGTAAAGAAGTTACCGTTGAAGATTTAATGAAAGAGGTGGTGACCTATCGCCACTTTATGAACGCTTCCGGCGGCGGCGTTACCGCATCCGGCGGTGAAGCAATCCTGCAAGCTGAGTTTGTTCGTGACTGGTTCCGCGCCTGCAAAAAAGAAGGCATTCATACCTGTCTGGACACCAACGGTTTTGTTCGTCGTTACGATCCGGTGATTGATGAACTGCTGGAAGTAACCGACCTGGTAATGCTCGATCTCAAACAGATGAACGACGAGATCCACCAAAATCTGGTTGGAGTTTCAAACCACCGCACGCTGGAGTTCGCCAAATATCTGGCGAACAAAAATGTGAAGGTGTGGATCCGCTACGTTGTTGTCCCAGGCTGGTCTGACGATGACGATTCAGCGCATCGCCTCGGTGAATTTACCCGTGATATGGGCAACGTTGAGAAAATCGAGCTTCTCCCCTACCACGAACTGGGCAAACACAAATGGGTGGCGATGGGTGAAGAATACAAACTTGATGGTGTTAAACCACCGAAGAAAGAGACCATGGAACGCGTGAAAGGTATTCTTGAGCAGTACGGTCATAAGGTAATGTTCTAATTTCCCCGTAAAGCGGCAACTTTATTGAGTTGCCGCTTTTTTATTCCGCGCTGCATAAATAATTCAGAGCTCTATTTCTAACGCCCTTACAGCACAGCTTCCAAATGTATTACCCAAACCGCCAGTATATGTCCTGCGGCTTGCGCGCATTTCTCGATTATGTAAAAACGGGTCAGATCTGCCAGAGTCAGCGTCATCGACCACAATAATTATTTACCATTCGCTTTACGCGCCAGCAGCGGGAATATCAGTCCTAATCCTACCAACACAAACGGCGTTGCAACATTCAGCGCCAACTGGAAGGTCCACTCTGCAGTGAAGGCTTCCATTTTCGGGAAGATCCCCGTCAAACAGGCAAAAGCGGTAAATGCAAAACACCAAATTCCGACGGTCATTGCCAGCGGCTTATTACGAATAAAGACATATTCCGGCTTATATTTCTGCGCCAGGCGAACAACTGCAATAAATGCAACAAATACCCATAAATAACGCAGCGGCATCACTACCGAGTTAAGATTCAACAGCCATTTATAGAGATTGTTCATATCACCAATGCCGAGAGTCGGTAGCATTATCAGGATCGCCACCAGCACCAGGGTCAGAAAATAGCCATTAACGGGCGTACCAGAAGCGTTGGTACGACATAAACTGGCTGGAATATATTTGCTGTCAGCATCGCCTAATAACACTTTAAGCGGCGCATCAATCGAGAATACCAGCGCAGCTACTTGTCCCAGGGTATTCGCAATGGCATAAATCACCATTAAAGTATTACCCATGTTGTAATACTCGCCCAGCTTCTGAAAGGCGTAATACTGACCGTTAGTCATTAAGTCATCCGGGATATTACGCGAGTCAAACATCATCCCCATCGCCAGTGAGCCCAGAATGGCACAAACCGCAACCATCACCGCCAGGCATAACATCCCTTTTGGAAATTCTTTTCCTGGGTTGCGCGTTTGATTAACGTAAGGAGAAATCTTCTCTGCTCCGCCAACCGCGAAAACCAGCATTGAAATAGTGGTAATGTAGGTAAAGTCGATATGAGGAATGAACGTTTCCCAGGTAATGTTTGTGGTCGCAATATGCACTTCAGTAATCGCAGGCGCGGTTACCGCCATCGCCACATACAGGAGCGACATAACAAACATCGCAATCCCTGCCACAGAACCGACGATTTTCAGCGATTTCATACCGCGTGAAGCAACCCACATAAAGAAGATAAACAGCACCAGCGTTAACCCCTGTAACGCTACGACTGAATATTCTTTGATTAACGAACCGTCGCCTTTCATCGCCCAACCGAGCGCAATCAGTATTGCCTGGGGTTTTTGTGCCAGATAGGGAATATGCACTACCCAGTAGGTCCACGCGGCGAGGTAAGCCAGTCCGGGTCCCATCGTGTGTTTAATCCAGGTACTGACCCCGCCCTTCCCATCTTTGAAGGTCGAGCCTAACTGACCAACAATTAGCGCATAAGGTGTGAAATAGAGCGCAAAGATAAACACCCATGAAAAAACAACCACCAGCCCCTGGTTGGCGTAGTTATTAACAACGTTGCCAAAACCCCAGACAGTGATAAAAGACATCAGCGCAATGTTGTACCATCGCAGCTGTTTTTCCTGAACATTCCCAGCCATAGACAAATCCTTCGCCAAAATTAAAGGGGCATCTGTAAAACGAGGGATTATGCGCGGCAAATAAGAAGTGCGGAAATAGCGAAATGCAAAATTATAACCTGCTGCACATTTTATTTTTAAACGAATAAAATTTGGAATAAAGCAAGTCAGATAGAAGAAACAAAAAAGCAGAGTGTGAAACAGTAAGTTCACACTCTGCTTGAATTCATTTACACGTGAGCAACGGGTTTCGGCGTATGACCGGCGTTGCGAAGCAGCATCAGCAAATAGATAAACGATACGCTGGCGATCATGATAAACAATAAATTATCGGAGAAATTCTGCATTAGCATGGCAGTAAATGACGGGCCAAGCAGACTTCCCACGGTATAGCTCAACAGTAAGGCCTGGTTCATCGCCACCAGTTGATGATGTTCAACTTTCTCGCAAGCCCATGCCATCGCCACCGGATATAGCGTAAAGCCAGCGGCACCGAGGATGAATAACGCTGGGGCCATCGCCGCCTGGCTAAGCATCGCGATACTGCCGAGAATGACGACAAAGACCTGAACACGCAACACCAGCAGTCGACCAAACTTATCCGCCAGACGTCCAATCGGCCATTGTCCAAGGATACCCGCACTGACCAGTACCGCCATCCAGAAACCAATGCTGGCATTGCTCACCCCTTTGTGATTGAGGAACAGCGGCATCAGGCCATATAGAGATCCCAGAACGATTCCTGAGATAATGCAGCCATTCACGCCAAGCCGCGCCTGACGGAGTTTTAGCATTGACGTAATTGACGTCGAATCATGGTTTTCAGCCTGCTGATTCAGCACACGCGTAAACAACAGCGGTAAGATCCCTGCCAACGTCAAACCTGTAACCCACGGCAATACGGACATCAGCTCGGTTGAAACTTTGCTGACCAGTAACTGGCCTAAAAACGTTCCCACGTAATAAACCATCATATACGCAGCAAGCAAACGCCCACGGTTACGTGACGTCCCACTGCACATCAGCGCGCTCTCAACAACCACCCAAATCATGGCACAGCCGACGCCGGCGACAAAACGCCAAGCCAACCAGCTCCAGAATCCAATCATTAGACCAAGGCCGGCACAGCCAGCGGCAAAAATGAAGGAGGCCAGATAATAGCTGCGGTTAAAGCCAATGCGCTTAATGACATACCCTGTCAGCAATGTACCGACCAGGTTGCCGGTAAAATAGGATGAGCTGACAACGCCTACCTGCCATGTGGACATATGTTCCTGGGCGAGCCAAAGCGGCACGAGTGTATTTAACACTGCGATCGCCAGAGTCAACAAAAGCAGGCCAGACAGCAAAAGCATGACAGGCCGGGTATACGTGGACATGAATTAAAACCGTGAGGAAGTTCAAATTTCATGCGCATCATGCCACCGCCAAAAACATTGTCAATGGGTGAAAATACGCGCATATCGCAGCGGAGGTATTATCGATTTATATTACTCATTCATAACGCTAATGCTGGAGAGACGATTAATCTCATCTGATTGTTTTTATTGATCTAACACAAATTTCATACGCTTCGTTCAGTCGAAAAATTTCATGGTCACAGCAAACTCATATTTCCCGTCTATGCTTTCAGAGCAATGCATCGCGTCTGACCGATTTCAGACGTACCACTGACTCTCGAAAGGAGAAGAGGATGACCAAACCGTATGTTCGTCTTGATAAAAATGATGCTGCCGTTTTGCTTGTTGATCACCAGGCTGGTTTACTTTCCCTTGTACGGGATATCGAACCCGATAAGTTTAAAAATAACGTGCTGGCGCTGGGCGACCTGGCTAAGTATTTCAACTTACCTACTATTCTTACCACCAGTTTTGAAACCGGTCCTAACGGCCCATTAGTTCCAGAACTGAAAGCACAGTTTCCCGATGCACCTTACATTGCTCGCCCGGGAAATATTAACGCCTGGGATAACGAAGATTTTGTAAAAGCTGTCAAAGCGACAGGTAAAAAACAGTTAATTATTGCCGGTGTGGTAACCGAAGTTTGCGTGGCATTCCCGGCGCTTTCAGCCATTGAAGAGGGGTTTGATGTATTTGTCGTGACTGATGCATCAGGGACCTTTAATGAAATTACCCGGCATTCGGCGTGGGATCGCATGTCGCAAGCTGGTGCGCAATTGATGACATGGTTCGGCGTGGCTTGCGAGCTGCACCGTGACTGGCGTAATGATATTGAAGGACTGGCGACGTTGTTCTCTAACCACATTCCTGATTATCGTAATTTGATGACCAGTTATGACACATTAACGAAGCAGAAATAAAAGAGAACCGGGGTCGAAACCCCGGTTGTTACTGATTAGCTTGCGACGGCCATCCCCACGGTCATATGCAAACCATAGAATACGCCGCGACCGATTAATTCCCCTGCCAGAAGCAGAATGAATGATACGGAAAGTAGCGGAACCGCAGGCTGATAACCTTTTAGCTGTGGTGCAATCCACAAGCACAGGGCAACAGCCAAAAGCACGATCCGCCAGGACATCAGCGCACCATAGTCCGGCACCAGCGCTGCGGCCTGCTGCACAGAGCTATGAATAGTCGCCAGCTCTGCGCCCTGCATCACTGACACCACGCCACTCACTACCAGGGCCAGTACAGAAATGGCTGGCAGCAGACGCATCGCCCAGCCATCGACGCCAGCCAGACTCAGCAACAGGTAACCCAGTAACGGGCCGCCCATAAACATCGTCAGGAAGAAGCCCATCGGCGTCCAGATGCTGTACCAGGTCGGAACGGTATCAATGCTGTTATACACACGCACCATCATCCAGACAAAGATGACGCCAAGAACCATCGTCACTATCAGCCACAGCGTACGCAATGCCGGTGACAGCTTTTTCAGCATTGCCAGCAACCAGCCGATGCCACCAACAGCAAAAAAGATCGAACCGCTGGCGATTTCGTTACTGAGTGCTGAAGCCCCTACCCGGTTGAGCGAGTTAAAGGCGCGCATCGGTGAACCAAGATGAAGCATAGAGGCGATAAAGCCAATGCCCATCAGCACCCATAAACCAAACATGCAGGCAATAACACGCTGCTGGGCTTCTGCTCGCAGGTCGCCTTTGAGCAGCGCCAAAGCCAGAACGATAAAACCACCCGCTACACATTGCCCGAAGACCGTGAAGATCATCAGCGGCCATTCATGCCATCCACTTCCCATCTCACACCTCCTTCGGGTTTGCCAGATAGCCAGTGGTATCCCCGGTCGGGCGGCTGTTGGCATTGGGTTTGATCACAATATTCGGTTTGGTAAAGTGAGCTCGCGGCAACGGCGCAACGGCCGCCAGATCGCCATGTTTTTTACGCAGCTCGTCGATAGGGCCGAAATCCAGCGCCCGCAGCGGGCAAGATTCAACACAGATCGGCTTTTTCCCCTCCGCAACACGGTCATAACAACCATCGCATTTGGTCATATGGCCTTTCGTTTCGTTATATTGCGGTGCGCCATACGGGCAAGCCATATGGCAGTAGCGGCAGCCAATGCACACATCTTCATCGACCACAACAAAACCATCTTCACGTTTATGCATCGCACCGCTCGGGCAGACTTTAGTACAAGCCGGATCTTCGCAGTGGTTACATGAAATCGACAGATAGTAGGCAAACACGTTCTGGTGCCAGACACCGTTATCTTCCTGCCAGTCGCCGCCAGCATATTCATAAATGCGGCGGAAGCTGACTTCTGGCGTCAAATCTTTGTAGTCTTTACAGGCCAGCTCGCAGGTTTTGCAACCGGTGCAACGGCTGGAATCAATAAAAAATCCATACTGGGTTGTCATCGGTTACTCCTTACACCTTTTCAACCTGAACAAGGTTTGTATGTGACGGATTCCCCTTAGCGAGAGGAGACGGACGTTGAGTGGTCAGTACGTTGATACAACCGCCCTTATCGACACGTTTTGCATCCGGGTCATACCAGGCACCTTCACCTAGTGCGACCACACCCGGCATCATTCGTGGCGTCACTTTCGCCTCAATATGAACCTCACCACGATCGTTAAAGATCCTGACTTTATCGCCGTTGTTGATACCGCGTTTTTGGGCATCAAGCGGGTTGATCCACATTTCCTGACGGCAAGCCGCTTTCAGCACATCAACGTTGCCGTAAGTTGAGTGAACGCGAGATTTATAGTGGAAACCCGTAAGCTGCAGCGGATATTGTTTGTTCAGCGGATCCTGATAACTTTCAAAGCCCGGCGTATAGATCGGCAGTGGATCGATCACATCGCCTTCTGGCAATTCCCAAGTCGCGGCAATGTCAGCCAGCGCCTGCGAATAAATCTCAATTTTACCCGATGGCGTGGTCAGTGGATTTGCCTGAGGATCTTCACGGAAAGCTTTATAAGCAACGTGGTGCCCTTGTGGGTCGCGCTTTTTAAAGATCCCCTGCTTGCGGAACTCTTCAAACGTTGGCAGTTCAGGAATCGCTTCCCGCGACTGGGCATACAGATGCCGCATCCACTCTTCCTGTGTACGGCCTTCAGTAAACTGTTGCTCAACGCCAAGACGTTTTGCCAGTTCGCTGGTCATTTCATAGATGGTCTTACATTCAAAGCGCGGTTTAATCACCTGATCGTTGAAAATCACGTAAGACATATTCCCGCAGGATGCATCCAGTGCAAAGTCCATCTGTTCGGAAGCGGTGCAGTCAGGCAGCAGGATGTCAGCATATTTCGCTGATGAGGTCATGTGGCAGTCGATAACCACAATCAGCTCGCACTTCTTATCATCCTGAAGGATTTCATGGGTACGGTTGATTTCAGAATGCTGGTTAATCAGGCAGTTACCGGCATAGTTCCAGATCATTTTGATCGGCACATCCAGCTTATCTTTCCCGCGCACACCATCACGCAGCGCTGTCATTTCCGGGCCACGTTCAATGGCATCGGTCCACATAAACATCGAAATGCTGGTCTGGATCGGGTTTTCGAGGGTCGGCATACGGACAAACGGTAAGCTGTATGAACCTTCACGCGCGCCGCTGTTGCCTCCGTTAATACCAACGTTACCGGTCAGAATCGCCAGCATCGAGATAGCACGGGTTGCGATTTCACCGTTAGCGTGACGCTGCGGGCCCCATCCCTGGCTGATAAACGCCGGTTTGGTACTGCCGATTTCACGAGCCAGTTTGATGATTTTGTCTGCCGGAACACCGGTGATTTGCGAGGCCCATTCCGGCGTTTTAGCCACGCCATCTGGCCCTTCACCCAGAATATAAGCTTTATAGTGACCATTTTTCGGCGCACTGGCTGGCAGTGTTTTCTCGTCGTAGCCAACGCAATATTTATCGAGGAATGCCTGATCCACCAGGTTTTCGGTGATCATGACATACGCCAGACCGTTAACCAGTGCGGCATCTGTTCCCGGACGAATGGGGATCCACTCATCTTCGCGCCCGGCTCCGGTGTCGGTATAGCGCGGATCGATGATGATCATGCGAGCATTAGATTTCTGACGCGCCTGTTCAAGATAGTAAGTCACCCCACCGCCACTCATTCGCGTTTCGCCAGGGTTATTACCAAACAGCACTACCAGTTTACTGTTTTCGATATCCGACGGGCTGTTACCATCTGCCCAGCCGCCGTAGGTATAGTTCAAACCTTCCGCAATTTGCGCGGAAGAGTAGTCACCGTAATGGTTCAGATAACCGCCGCAGCAGTTCATCAGGCGAGCGACCAGGGTATTTCCCGGCGGCCAGGAGCGGGTCATGGTGCCGCCCAGCGTACCGGTACCATAGTTCAGATAGATAGACTCGTTGCCGTACTCTTTGATCAGGCGCTGCATATTGGTCGCGATGATGTCGTAGGCTTCTTCCCAGCTAATGCGCTCGAATTTGCCTTCACCGCGCGCCCCGACTCGTTTCATCGGATATTTCAGGCGGTCCGGATTGTAGACACGGCGACGCATGGAACGCCCACGCAGACAGGCGCGCACCTGGTGCAGGCCGTCATAGTTGTCATCGCCGGTATTATCCGTTTCAACATATTTAATTTCACCGTCCACAACGTGCATACGTAGCGGGCAGCGACTACCACAGTTAACTGTACAGGCGCTCCAGATAACCTTTTCGTCTGATTTTGTTGGAATGGCGCTATCGACAGCGTGCGCAATCCGACTAAAAGGTAATGTTAATGCGCTGCTGGCCATTGCCAGGCCGCCGATCGCTGTCGTTTTTACCAAACCACGGCGACTCACCTCAGCAGCCAATACCGCATCAGGGATTTTCGTTTTCATAATGGCTCACTCAAGCTTGCTCACGATTGATTCCAGTAACAAACCGTATTGTGTAATTATTTCTATAGCAGGTCGCTATATAGGTTTGTATACATCGAATAATTTGAAAATCAAAGAGATAGGTAGATTTTCACTCGAAAGTAGTATTACGTGTAAGTGAGGAGTAATTATTGTTCGGTATCAAAGGGAGACAAAAAAAGCGCCCGCAGGAGATTTAACGGTACTTACTCCTCTTGCTGATTTCCTTATTTTTCAATAAGTAAACAAAAACAAGGGGAGCAAATTATCACAAATAATTACTGGTCGATGGACAGTTTATGGACACTTTCAGCCAGCGGATTAAAGCTGATCGCATCCTGTAAAAAGTCCGGTGAAAAATGCGCATACGTCATCGTTTGCTGAATCGTGGCGTGACCCAGGATCCTCTGCAACGTGACGATGTTCCCGCCGTTCATCATGAAATGCGTGGCGAACGTGTGCCGCATGACATGCGTGGCCTGCCCTTTGGGTAAGTCGGGCTTCACCTCCTGAAGGATCTCCCTGAAACTGAGATAATCAACCTGATATAACAGGCCGGTCCGGCGGGTTTTAATTAACGGCACAACGGAATCAGCTACAGGAACCGAGCGCGATTTCCCGTTCTTTGTGTTAAAGAACGTCACCCTGTTACCCACGATGTGTTCCCCGCGAAGCGTTGACGCCTCTTTCCATCTGGCCCCGGTCGAAAGGCACAGAATGGCAATGCGTCGTGCATCACCCTCAAGCCGTTTCAGAAGGCGATCAATCTCGTCATCTGAAAGAAAGGCCATTTCTGTATTCTGAACCTTGAGTTTACGTATTCCGCGCACAGGGTTTTCGTTATGATAAACCTCCGCGTCAATTAACAACGAAAACATCGCAGATAAGGCGCACAGGTCGCGATTGATACTGGACGGCATCAGTCCCGCCTGCAACTTATCCGAGCGATACTCAATCACGAATTTTCGTGTCATCTGGCTGGCGCGCGGGTCCCCCATTTCACGTATCACCTTCTCCAGTCTGGTTCTGTAGGTATCACCATATGCCTGATTACGACCATCAAGCATCCACCACACCTCAATCAGTTCTGATAACCGCCGTTGATCGGCGGGCCTTGCCTGCCACGGGTTATTGTGGAAATTCTGAAGAACGTATCTTTCGAATTCCTGCGCCTTTGATTTCAGGGTGAAAATCTTACGAATCCGCCTTCCTCCCGCCCCCTGAGGCCTTACATCAACCTGATAACGTCCGTCTTTGAGTTGCTTAATCGACATGATCAGCACCTCCGACGGATAAACCTGTTAACCCCTGCTTACTGAACGCCGCCCGTTCAATATACAGCGTCAGCCAGCATTGCGGCCTGATTGGGGTGATTTTTGGGTATTGCGGGTTGAAACCTGATCGTCCTCCGACTGCGTGGAGCCATCAAGAGAGAGAGCCGGGGCGATCTGACCGGCAACAGGTAGCGTCTTATCTTTGATTAGCCAGAACATATATTTTTCAAACCGATCCACTTGAAGGACGGCCTCAACAATCTTTGCTCTGGCGATCTTTTGCCCTGACTCATAATTCCTGACAGTTGCCAGAGATAACCCTGTAATATCAGCAAATTGCTTTTGAGTTAGCCCTTCCGTCTTGCGTATCAAACGCAACTTTTTCGCATAGTCTATTGACAAGATACTCATTTGGGGATTAATCTCCTACAAAAGATAACCGTACGATTATCTTTACAAGTCATCAAAAATCATCAAAAGGCGCAACAAGCGCACCAATGCAAGAGGATAACAAATGCGGGAGATTATTGCCGACAAAGAGTTATCTGGCGCTCAACCGGTTCAGGATGATGGCGCGGACAATGAATTCATTGAAGCTGCCAACGACAACGAACACCTGGAAACCAAAACCAGACCGTCCTACAAAAAGGGCGCAACCCTACGACTGGACGGCCCAGTCGCAGGACTTGTGTCACTGGAAAAAGGGGCTGCCTATCTGGGGGTAACAAAATCTGCGCTACGCGCCGCCATTCAGCGCGGGCAGATGCCGGGTCACAAAACGCGCTCAAATCCCGAAGATGAAAAGTCAGACGGTACATGGTGGTTTAACGCCAAAGCCTGGGACGAACTAGCCGACGAACTACTGGAGTGCGAACCGCCAGAGTGGCACAACTGGAAAAGCTACTGGACGTACGACCGCAAGAAAAGAAAGTTTTCACCGGCAAACAAGGAGGACTGCCAGACCGTTAAAGGTAAGCAGGTTTACTCCCCCAGAGTTTCAAAACTGGAGCAACTCAAAAACAACCAGCCCGGCTAAACACGAAAATGACCAGCAATATCATCAATGCCGTTTTGAACATTATATTCCTGGAATTAGGCGTAGTAGTGATTTATCTGCTTGGCAAGCTAACAGGACAAAAAGAACGTTTTATTGTCCTCAACGTTCATTACGTCGCAGCTTATTCTAAAGGGCTTTTTCCAATAGTTGTTGGCGCGGGACTTACAGCGTTTGTCATCTGGCTCATCAGGTAGAGGCACACAACGTAATCATTCGTAGCTATATTTCCGCAATAGTATTCAAGTAAAGGAAGACAACAACATGAAACCAAGACAAAGATTAACCTCCAGAAGTAGTGACGCATTGCACTTTAAAGCAAAAGACATAATAGCCACAACAAAGGTAGGAGCATAAGTCTATATACACTTTCAGAATTTCTATCTGGAGAGAATATTAAAAACGGAAGAGGAAGCCAATGAGTATTTGTTATTCATGAAAGATTGCATAGAAGGAAAAATAAGCGCAGGAGATAAATAATGCGAAAACATTATTCACAGCCACATTTCCGCAACAGTGCACCACGCAGCAATAACCGCTGGAGCCTGCGCGAAACACACGCAACGCCGGGCGGTCATGCTGTAAAACAGACTGGTCAACACACCTGGCTGATTGAGCAGGCCGGACTCGTGATCCACAGATGCCACCGCAATCCGTTTACCGGAAACCGCATTTTTGCACTGAGCAGCGGCGACAATCAGTTCGGACAGGATTTCACACTGCACGAAGCCTTGCGAACTGCCGACCGCTTAATCGAGGGGCGCAGCTTTCAGCATACCGACTACTAAGGCAAAAGGAGTCTTAATAAGACAGAAGAGGCAGCAAGATGAAAAGAGCCTATAAAGAACTCATTAACGACGCGCTTCAGAATTACCATTACGGACTTACAAGCCGTGGCACTAACGGTGACGCTGTTTCACTTGCAGCACTGACTACAGCAATCAAGGGCCTGACCTGTTGCGCCTTTGGTTCCGGAGATAATGAAGCTCTGACGGAATTACAGGCCATTAATAAAGACCTGTCTGAAGGAAACGTAATAACCCCCTTTGTAATTCAGGAGGAAGCATGAGCGTATTTATGTCATGGTTAATTCTTATCCTTGCCATTATTTGCGCTGTGGGGATTATGCGGGTAATTAACAGCATTAACACCATTGAATCGTTATTTACTGGCGATAAGCGCCGTAAATAAACAGGCGTTTAACACCAGAAACAACCAGAAACATCCGCTCACGCGGAGGGGTTGACCCGCTCAAAAAGGAGAAATCAGGAATGCTTAATAATAAAAAAAACCGAATCATTGATAACAGTGAACAGGTCAACAAAATAATCGAAGGCACAAACAAATTAATTAAGAAAAAAAACAAACTAAGCCGTGAATTAATGGAACATCCGGAAGAAATATTATTAGCCATGATGCACCAGACAGAAGCGATAGCCATCGCCCTTGCCGTGCAGGCGCTTTCTGAGTTCCGGGAAGAAAACATCAGGCTGGCTCAGGAGCTGAAAAACCTCAGACGTCAGCTTCAGAGCACTGAGGCTGGCACGTCATCACGAATACACTGAGGGCCACACCATGACTGCAATTCTGAGAAGACGCAATAAAACGCTTTTTACCGATACATCCGGGATGGAATACGAAGTGGAAAGCAGTGTCATCGCCACCACCACCCGATGCCCGGCAGGTGACGAACTGATTTACGTCCACCTGACGGACGGGTCACAGATAACCGTCCTGACAGAGTCATGGCGCGAACTCGAGATAATAAGCGAGGTAAGAACATGAGCAGCAAACACGATACCAACGCACGCAGACCAGGCAAAGAGGCGCGTCACCATATCGCCGTAATGCGCAACCTGCTTATGAGTGAAATCGACGATTTTGTGGCAGGCCTGGGGCAACCGGGCGAACCAGCAACACCAGGCCAGATACACAGGGAATTACGCCGCCGCGTGGAAAACGTCGTGGATTACGTCATAAACCCGAACGACTGACGGGAACATGGCGAGCGTCAGATGACACACGCAGGGCACTTATCGGGAAAAACCGATCGTAATGGCAGCCATCATCTTTTCAGCGAAAGAGAGAGATTCACGATGACTGATATTCAGAGACATACAGGCTTTGTTGTACGCCACATTTTCCATGCATTCCAGGACAGGAGAGTCATGCATCTCAAGCTCTGGAAGGCGTGCCAGCAGAGCTTCCGTACTGAGGAGGGCGCTTTTGGTAATCAACTCATTGTAGCGATGGGCATGCTCACTCGCCGCCTGCGCACGTTGCCCGAAACGACATATGAAATTACAGGCTCCGAGAACCACCACCACTGCCCCAAGCACCCAGCCGAAATGCCAGCCGGCTACGATGAACGCACCCGCCGCAAGGATCAAAATGTTGATGATCGCATCAAGGCGACGATTGAATACCGCCGCGATGCGCTCCAGCCAGTAGCTGTACCAGAGACGGAACATGACCTCATCCCGTTCTCTCGATTTTTTACGTTGGTTGTTTTGCATGGTGTTTTATCCCTCATCGTCATCGCTCTGCCCCTAATCAGCGCAGAGTGCAGGGTAACCTGGCTCGTGGAATTTTTGCAGCCAGACATCTTTACCCCCGGGCGTGTTGAACAAAGTGTCCGCCAGATCCACTGAACGGCGGATTCATCAATGCTAACACGCCCTTCTTTTCCGGTTGAAGGCGAAAAAACCGGACCATTACCCCGACACAAAACAGAACAACGGAGAACAACTATGCCCGCACTTAAACCTATGGGTGTATCAGGTGTACCACCGAAGCATGTCAGAGCCTGGACACAACAGGAAGATGCTCTACTGGTCGGTTTATACCCCTCCCACACCGTACCAGAACTGACAAAACACTTTCAGAGAACCGGGCCAGCAATACGAAGCCGCATCCGTCTTTTGCTCTCTCAGGGGGTTATCCACACCAAACAACCCCCCCTGAATACAAAAGAACTCAACACGCTCATCAGGAATCGCCACACAAAAACCATCCGGGAACTCGCGAATGAACTGGGGCGCTCGACATCCACGGTGGGACTGAACCTGAGAAAAAGAGGGTACCGGTTCAGGAAATACGGGGAACTCCACCACAGAGCCAGATACAGCGATCACCTGGTGGAGTTGGTAACTGAACTGCGCGATGAACAGGGGATGACATTCAGCGAAATCAGAAAGTACATCCGGGACACGGCCGGGATATCCCTTAAAAGATGGGTCCTCGCCCGGCTTTACGCACGATATACCGCCGCTGACACCGTGCTTTGCGAACTGCTACCGGACTGAGTAACCACTATGCACACACAAAAAAACCGCTTGCCATGCCGCAATCAGTCAGGTTACATTTCCGCTGCACCTCATAAAACGGGTGCCGGGATTGCAACCCCCGCTGACAACTACAGCGCACAACCGCGCCAGCGGTTTTTTTGTGCGTACCGTATCGCCACGTCTTTTTCGCGCCAGAATTATGGCGGGGCGTATGGGGCCGACTTCGGTCGGGCCGGTTTCTGTAGTTGCCGGTGGTTGCAACCCTGTACGTCTCGCCACCCAGAATTGCAACCTCTGGATGGTGAGTTTTCAAAACTTGCAACTACAGAGGCCACACCATGGCAAACCGCAAACAACAGCGCGCATACGCTGCGCGTCGTCACATCCAGACTGAAATCAACCGCAGACTTTTCCGCGCATTCCGCGTCGCGCATATCATGCACTTCAATATGCTGCATGAGCGCAGCCACGCACTGTCAAACATGTATTCCGCCGCTGTATTCAGCTACCTGGCGGATGACCTGCGCGAGCTGCAGGACCTCATTAACCAGCACCACCACTAATCAACATCCCGGAGCCATCCCGCCCCCGTACGCGGGAGGCTTCCGCACGTCCGTTTCCGGAGGTTCTCATGAAGAGCGTTAAGGGACTTTCAGATATTCAGGATTTTTTTAACTGGATGTGGGCGGTGGATCCACGCCTCGCTTCCCGTCTCAATGACCTGCACGACTATTACCGCCGCGCCTGTAAACAGGCAGCCCGCAGCGCTGCCACATACGGGGATTTTTCCTTCACCGTTGACGACCGTTACCGCGTGGATGTCAGAGACCAGAACCACAGCCTGGAGCTGGGCCTGTTCCACATCAACGGGTGCGACAGCAGCGTTATCAGCTGGTCATCGTCAGAAATGGTGCTCGTTCTGGAAATGACCACCCACAGCGTGGTCGTGAAAGGGATTAAAACAGCAGAAGACTTTATCGCTGAATACCAGCGCCTTCTTGTGCTGTACCGGGCTGCATTTCAGAAGGCAACAGCAGGGGAGTAAGCGGAATGAGCCATCACCACACGCACCTGGCGTACCCGTGGAACGCCCCGCTGCCGGTTATTGATCCTGAGACATTCGGCAGAGCATTACCGCAGAAGCCAACCGCATTACAACGGGCAATCCGTGACTACCTCACCGAAGACATTCGCACTGAGGCCCGGCTGGATGAAGAAACCGTGGCCTTCCTGACAACCACGGACAAAGGTAAGCAAATTAATTCACACCTTCACCGGGACGAAGAGCGGCAGATAAGGCTGGATAAGCTGGCACGACACAGACGCGAAAATCCGCCAACGGCGGTATCGGAGGCGATAGCCGAACTTCGCACCCTGCCCTCGTTTCTTGCCAGTGTGTTGATCCGTGATCTGGCACGACTGAACCGGAAACAGCAAAGTGCCCGCAGTGAAGGTGTAAAAAACAACAGCGCATACGTGGCCGATAATTTCGTTCGCCGTGGACTGCGTGCGCGCCTGAAACGTATTGAAAGGGTTAACGACCGCTTTGCAACGCCGGCATTCAAAACCACCGTCGTGCGCCATCGCCTTGAAGAACTGCTCACACTGCCGCAACTCACCCGTGACGAAATCCAGCGCATCGCCACACTGACAGCCCAGGCATTCGCCGCAGAATTTGAACGCATATGTGATGAAGTTCTTGAACGGACAGGCAAGGATAATGACAGCCCGGTTATCTGGCTGCTGGCCTACCAGAAGGTGGCACGCACAGCCTTAATTCTGGGCATGGTCCCGCCATACTGGCCGGAACTCGAAATCAGGCACAACCGACGCACACCGCCGGACCCTGAACGGGTTCCGGGTGCGGTACTGCGCATCACCTGCGCGACCTGGTGGAACAACCAGTTACGCCACGTCGCCGATCTCTGGCGGGAGGAGTTACTGCGCGCCGCCGGCAGAGTGTCACGTAAACAATCCCCCTATATCAGCCATGAGTCACTACTGGAGTTCCGCGAGAAGCGCCAGCGCACCTGTGACTTTCTCAAAAGCTGGGATATTGAAAACGAAGACGGCGAGCGCCTGAGTCTGGAGGACGTGTACTGGGCTGGCCTGGGTAATCCACGCAACCGCCGCAATGAAATGATGGTCTGCGTCAGAGGGATGGAGATGGTGGCCGAATTACGGGCTGACGTCGCATTCTTCATCACAGTAACCACCCCTTCCCGCTTTCACAGCGTGAACGAGAACGGCAGCCTGAACCCGAAATACAACGGTGCCACAGTACGAGATGCCAGTGATTATCTGGTTTACGACTTCTTCGCAGCCGTAAGAAAAAAAATAAAAAAAGAGGGGCTGGGCTGGTACGGCGTGCGAACCGCTGAGCCACACCATGACGGCACGCCACACTGGCATATGCTGGTATTCACTTCCCCGGAGAACGCAGAGCGCATCATCGAAATTATGCGCGAAGCAGCAATTAAATCAGATCGCCACGAACTGGGGGACGATATTTCACCGCGCTTTAAATGCGAGAAGATAGACCCGGAAAAAGGCACACCGGCAAGCTATATCGCAACCTATATCGGTAAGAACCTGGACGCCAGCGCTTTCCACAACAATGATCCGAAAACCGGAAAACCTTACGTTGATGAGGAATCCGGGAAAACCATGGCGGAAACCGTGGAGAACGCCATTGCCTGGGCAAGCCTTCACCGCATCCGTCAGTTCCAGTTTTTCGGCATTCCGCCCCGCCAGGTATGGCGTGAACTCCGCCGCCTTGCAAGCCAGATGGAGCGCAACCCGGCATCACCGAAGCACCTCGATCATGACGATATTGACGCCATTATGGCTGCCGCAGATGTGGGATGTTTTGCCACCTACATCATGAAACAGGGTGGTGTGCTCATTCCGCGCAACCAGTATCTGGTCCGCACCGCATACGAAACCGCAGACGAAGCCAACGACTACGGTGAATTCCCTCAACGTATCTACGGAATCTGCGCCCCGTCGCTCGGAGAGCGGTACACCATATGCACCCATCCGGACGAGTGGAAACTGGTTAAAAAAGAAACAATACCAGACAACCGCACGGGCGAGGGTTTTGACCTTCAGGGCGACCCCGTCGCCCCTTGGACTCGTGGCAATAACTGTCCCCGGGATGAAAAAACAGACAATCACGGACCAGAAAACAGGCAGGACCCCGGACGACTGACGCTTCCCGAAGAGAACCTGGAAAGCTGGCTGAATACGTTAAGCAGGGGCGATCGGAGAAAACTGCGTAATCAGATTAAAAATCAGCCGTCGGGCGCAAAAACCGGACAAAACGACACCACACCGGCATCTGACACCCCTGTAAGGGTGGGGATTGTCGTGCCTGCGGATACCGCGACGGACACGCAAATCGCCCGCGAACTTGATGCGCTGGGTGTGCAGTTGCCTGACGCGGCCATCATCTCCGTGCGTAACGGTGCCCGTGTGCGTCTGGATAACGGGGGAACAGCGTACTGGGATGAGTCAGCCCGTCACATCATCACAGAGCAGCCAGTGGAGGCGGGAGCATGACGCGATTTTGCTGCACCATGCAGCGCCCACAGTTTGAGGCCATCATGCGCCAGCGTATGCCGGTGCTGACACTGTTCAGGCCTGCCACAAGGCCACAACCGGGCGACGAGCTGGAAATCACGATAGTCAGCCCCGATCGCACCACGGAGACCACCATCGCCGACATACTCAACAGGCGGCCGGGCAGCGAGAGCCATAGCTGGACTGTCGTCATTCGTCCGCGCCGTTCGCCGGAGGAACCGGAGCCGTGCACGCCTGCCGGGAAAATCATGCAGAGATATCACGAAGAGCGGACACGCAGGCACAACGGCGGACTGGCCAGAACACTGAACACAGTCAATCACAAGGCCGCGCTGGCGCGAATGGTCTTTTCACCACAACGCAATTCATTCGCCAGACCAGCACAGAACGGGAGGAAACAACAGTGAGCAGAATATTACTTTTTCTGCTGTTTTTCGCGCCATTCGCACAATCAGCCACGCCGAACTGCGTAGCGAAAAAGAGCAACACCGTTGTCATTGTCCAGTGTGATGACGGCACGGTAACAATCACCGACTCGAGCAAAGGAAGCGTCATTGTCTGCCGTAAAGAGAAACCCTGTCAGCGAACCGAACTTTGAAGGAAAAATATATGAACAGGAAACAGAAGCAGGAACTGAAAGGCTTCTTACGTAAAGAAATTGCCAGGCTGGAAGATGTGGAATCTCAGTCATCAGATATTCCATTCGGAATGGATATCAACGACGCCTGTATGCTCCAGGTATACCGCATAGCTCAGGCTGCACTACAGGCAAAACCGTCAGATGGACTGGTTAGAGCAGTACGTTTCTATGAACTGGTAAAGCGTGAGAATCCGCCAGTCGAAACCGGAGCATGGCAAGACGCTGTTGACTGGGTGCTCAAAGAGGCTTGTCAGGTTGTAAACACTGGCATCAAAGGAGACTGATATGGCTATTGCCGCAAGTTACACCATGCATCTCTATTGTGATTGTCGCCAGTGTACAAATGGTAAATATCAAACGCCAGACTTCGGTGAATATATCGGTACGTCATGGACTGGCTGTGCAAAAGAGGCGCGTAAGGATGGCTGGCGAATAAGCAAAGACAAAACTCGTGCTTTTGCGCCCGGGCATAAAGTTTTGAGGATTAACAAATGACCACTATAACCAAAGAGCGACTACTGACAATCAGGCAGTGGCGCGAAACATACGGACCTGGTAGCAACGTTGTACTGCCAGCCGAAGAAGCGGAAAAACTGGCACGGATTGCTTTGGCATCGCTGGAAGCAAAACCAATAGGTGCTTTCCACATTGCAGAACAGCAGGTCGATGGCACAAGTGACTACATCAAGGATGGGGAGTACCGCTTGCTGACATCTGAAGAACAAAAGATAGCCCAACTTTTAGGCGATGCATGGAACCTGTATTTTACATTGCCAGTTGAGCATCCAATGGGTAGAGATGAATTTTGCCGGGCAATTCATCATTGCCAAAATATGGTGTTGGCACGCCCTGCCATCAGGGCGCTGGCCAGTAAGGGGCAAGGCTATAAATAGATGAGCAAAACGCCCTCCTCCAGGGCGTTTATTTCAATGCACAATAGTGCACAAATTTGCACAATTTTTTTGAACGACTTTTTGCCCTTCCGGCCCGTGTGGCGTCTGGATCCGTCGGGGATCCGTGCGTGCACGAAAAAAGGCCTTTTTCTGCGCGCAGGTGACGGGGGAACAGCCCGCGTTTCAGGGGGTAAATAGCATTCCCTGAACGATGTTGCAGCGACACAACAGAATGGCTGTATTTCTCACGCTGAGCGTAAAAAAGACGTAAAAGCTTGATTTGATGGGGGTGAAAGATAAGGCCGTCAAAATCGCACTGAGGCAGCGAGAATATGTCGTCAGAGTTGCGGGGTTGCGTAAGCATCCGCCCGGCGATGATGGCTACAAGGTTGGAGATGTTGTGAAATTATCTGAAGGAATAACCAGCTTGCAGGAGAACCCGGGCAAAGTCAGAATAGCGGCAGGCATCAACTCAAAAGAGGATAATGTCATGAGCCACTTTAATGATTTATGCCAGATCAATCGTGAAGCTGAAGAAAAACGCGCTGAGGCAGCTCAAATTTTGCGGGATGAAGCGGCAAGGCTGATTGATTTCTATGAAGAATGGCTGGGGCTTCCATCCATGTACTGGGAAGACGATGATGGCGACCTGCACCGCTACGTGGAGACAGGCTTGCCATGTAAGACAGCGGCGGATTTTAGTCCTCTTTCAGTCCACAATATCGCATCTGCACCAGACAATATTTTCCGCATGGCCGTGCGAACCTGGGTTAAGTCATCTGACAGCAGCTACCCGGTAAGCGTGGTTATTGCACTTGAATTATATTCAGTAGATGCGGAACGGGTGTCTCTGAGAGTCCGGGTGGAAGACGATATTTCTGTTCGCGTATTTATCAATAAACCCAGCGAAGAAGCCTGGGGCGATGTTGTTATGCACATGAAAAAGCACATCGCTAATCACCTGAAAAAGCGAGCGCCATCAGCACTTCGTTAAGCAGAGCTGGAGAGTCGGGGCATAAATTTTTTATGCCCCGGCGAAGCAGCAGACAAGCGAAGCGCGTCAGGATATGGGCTGGGTGTCTAACAGTGCGTAAGGGTTAAAACGGATCACCTCTTCGCCCAGCCAGTCGTTGACGTGTTTCATTGCTTCCATGACGGGCATCAGTTCGTTAATGGCAAACACACGGGCTGCCTTCTCCACATCCCCGAATGACCCCTTCTCACCCGGCATGGCCCCCATCAGCTGCGGCGGTACACGGTGCACGGACAGCACATCATCACGCGATGCAGCCTTGACGTTCATGAACTCATCCTTTGCGGTGATTTGCTGAAACGGCAAAATCTGTACGCCATCCTTACCACCTCCCGCCGCGTGGATGAGCAGATTTTTAAACGCCCCGCCACCACGCGCGCTTTGCAGTGTTTCCCGCAGTTTTTCCATGCTTTCACGGTCAACCTGCGCCGCACCGATGTAGACAATACAGCCCGCGTGTGAGCCGTTATCGTAGTAGAGCTTGCGGAAGATATCGGCGGAATGTGACAGGCTGGCAGACAGCAGGCCGCCCAGGTAATCCGGCATCCCGTAAATCTCCTGGTTGATATCAGGATTCATCAGGTGGCATATCGTCCCCTCACGAAAGCGGTACTCTTCCTGTCCTTCCTGTATATACCACCATGATTTCATATCGCTGCCACGTCGCATGTATTTCGCCAGCGCCCGGCGCAGGGCCAGCGGTTCGCCAAGCATGTTGCGCCGCAGCTCAAGACAGGCATTACCGAACACAAACCAGTCCATCGCCACCCCGGCGAACTCCTGGCGGGACAGCAGAGGATGTGGAATATAGCAGCCCAGCAGCACATTACGTTTGAAGCTGAGCGCCGACTGGTGCCAGGACGTCTGGCGGGCAGCCCGTGCCAGTCCGTACCAGTCAACGGGCGTTTCAAACCACCGCCCGTTGTCGGCGCAGTACATGCTGTCCAGCAGGTCGGCCCCTGACAGCCGGTAAGGTCCTTCAAACGTGAAGGCACTCAGTGTCGGGTCGCTTCGCAGGGAATCCGCAAGGCTGCCCTGCGCTGCGCGGGCGTTCGTACGTCGTTGTTTATTTTTTCTGCTCATCAGAACTCCGTAACACTGAAGGGGGCGGCATCATGTTCACCGCCGACAGGTTCGTTGATAACGGCCAGCATGGTGGCCCATGCAAGATCGCCATGGCTTACGCCTCTTGCGCGATCTGTTTCGTAGGTGATAAATCCGGCCTGCGTTTTTGTTTTGCGTACCGCGTTAAAGGCGCTCACCAGTTCGCGCTCGCTGCGGTCGTACTCCCACCGCCCGGCGCGCATGAGCTGCAGCATCTTCAGAACCAGCGTGCGCTTTGATGACAGGGTGAAGGTGTAGGGAATGGCTGCCGGAAAAAAGCGCTTCACAATCTGATACACCGCATCCCCGTGACCGCCGGTTACGTCAATACCGATATGCTCAACGTTATAGCGAAAGGTGAACTCTTCAATCACCTTCGCCTGCGCCTCAAACTCCAGCCCCTGCACCCGCCGCGTCTCCACGGTGCGAAAACGCCCGCCCGGTACGGCTGGCGGCACCACCACGACAACCGCCCCGCTGTCACCGTTCCCGCTACTGCCGTTGGCGTCGTACCCAATCCACACAGGGCGGTTCCCCATCGGACGCGGTGCAAACGGCTTCCAGTCCGGCCACTCGTCGTATCCGTCAACACCGCAGCCAATCAGGATATTCAGGTTAAATGCCGATTCCCCTTCGCGAGCAAATTCACACATGTAGAGATTGCGGAACTCGTCTTCAGTGTTATTGCGCCGGATTTTGTCAATGTTGGTTAACGTCCATCCCTGACTGACCACATCTTCCAGCGTCACAATTTGCCGCCAGATATAGTCAGGACAGATAAGGCCGTTATGAAGCGCATTCCAGCTCACATCAAAATGCTGACGTTTATGAGTACGAAGCCCTTCATTCCAGTGATCGCCGTTCCAGTATGCATACGCCTCATGTGTTTCACTTGATGGCGTGGAAAAATAGGTACACCGCAAACCATCCAGCGTTGCCATAGCAGCAGCCACCTTGCGCAGCTCTGCGAAACGCCCCGTCCAGAAAAACTCATCAAAATACAGATTCCCTGTGTACGCTTGCGCGGTGGCCGCAGAAGTGCCGAGAAAATGCAGCTCTGCACCGTTGGAGAGGATGACTTTATCGCCCCCTTTCAGTTCCACATCAACTTCAGATGCAGCCTTCTGAATAATGCTTTTAAACTGGAGCGCCTGACGACGAGACGCAGACAAAAAAATCTGGTTACGCTGGTAAGGTTGTGCCACATCGTCACGCAGCGCCATCAGCAGCGCTTCCTGCGCAAAATACCAGGTCGCCCCAATCTGGCGGGATTTCAGGATCATCCTGTCAGTAATTCCGGCACGCTCACAGGCACCGATAGCATCAAGCCATTTGCGCTGGTGTCCGGCCAGCCTGTCGGTAATTTTTTCCCGCAGCGCCGCGATCTGTTCCGGCGTGAAATGATTTTTGTGTTTTTTCGCCCGGCCTTTCTTTCCTGTTGCCGTCTCATCCGGCAGACCGTCATGCAGCTTTTTAAGCTGACGGGTCAGCAAATCAATTTCCTTAAAGTCCCCGCCTGTTTTATTCTGTTTTTCCGTGAGCTGAATGAGTCGCGCATCCATGGACTGCGTGACACGCTGAACCGGGGGCGTCTCATCCCACTGGTCGCGTTTTTTCCACGAATGGATCGTGTTCTGGTTGATACCCATAAGGCGGGAAATTTCCGCAACAGGGTAACCCTGCCAGTACAGCTGGCGTGCCCGCTGGCGAACAAATGTATCCTGAATCATTTCTCCCCCTCATGTGATTCAGGCAGTTTACTCACCCCTTACAGGCCTCCTGCCATGCCCGGTGTTGTCGGCATTCGCTTACAACAAACGCACTTTGTCTGTCCCTGCCCCGTTTTGCCATCATGAGACAAACGATCATCACGAGGGCCCGACAATGCCTGAACAGAAAAAAACATCCCGTAAAACATTCCGCGTGGCCGTTTCCGGTCCCACCGCAGACGGTCGCGAAATCAGTGCCGCAGATTTGCGCGCGGCGGCCAGTAACTTCAACCCTGAGATTTACGGCGCACGCGTGAACGTGGAGCACTGGCTTTCACCGGTTCCGTCCAGTGAATTTTCCGCCATGGGTGATGTGACGGCACTGAGCACAGAAGAAATCACCGAAGGTCCGCTGGTCGGTCGTACTGCGCTGTATGCGGAAATCGAACCCACCGACCGCATGAAAAATCTGGTCTCCCGGGGTAAGAAAATTTACTCCAGTATTGAGCTGGCACGAAATTTCACCCCTACGGGCACCCCGTATCTTATTGGCCTTGCCATGACAGACACCCCGGCAAGCATCGGCACGGAGCGTCTTCAGTTCGCCCTGCAGCAGCGCCGTTCGGTCATGACCTTCAATAATCAGCAGACGGAAGCACCGATGTTCTCTGACGCCATTGAGGCTGAAGTGATCGAACTGACGGAGCGCCGCAGCGAGGAAGGTGCGCAGTGGCTTAACCGCGTGATGAACATGATTGGGCGAGGACGCAGGGCTGACGACACCCGGTTCTCCCGCATTCATGACGCCGTTGAGGGGATAGCCTCATCGCATGCCGACCTTCTCGACCGCTTCAGTGCACTGGAATCGCGCCATCAGGCAGACAGACAGAAAATCGCCACCCTGTCCACTGAGCTGGCAGAGCTGAAAAACAGACTGCGCGGACTGGACGCTGATCAGGAAAGTCGTTTTACGGCAACCGGCGGGCAGTCCAGACAACTGGCTGACTACTGACAGAAATAACCACAAGAGGTGATAACCGATGAATCTGATCATGAGCGATGCCGCGCGGGCCGAGCTTTTTGCTTACCAGGCACAACAGGCGGAGATGAATAACATCACGATATCTGCGCTCTCCTCCCGCTTTTCGGTACAGCCGGCAGTGCAGCAGAGATTTGAAAACGCATCAAAGGAAAGCCATGATTTTCTTCAGAAAGCCAACAGCATTGGTGTGACAGAGCAGAAAGGTGAAAAGGTACTCCTGGACACCACCGGGCCGGTTGCGCGCACGAACAGCAGTTATGACGGTACAAATCGTCGTAACCCGCTGAATGTGGTGGACATGAAAGCGCGACGCTATGAGTGCGAGCAGGTGAACTACGACACCTTCATCTCCTACCCTCAGCTTGACATGTGGGCCGGACACCCTGACTTCCAGCTGCGTGTGAGTCGCCAGATTGCCAGACAGGTGGCACTTGATCGCATCATGACAGGTTTTAACGGTACGCACCATGCGGAAGTCTCGGATATAAAAAAACACCCGCGACTTGAGGACGTCAATAAGGGGTGGCTGCAGGATATCAGGGACCAGGCCCCGCAACGCGTCATGAAAGACGTGATGCTGACTGCGCGCAATATGGACAATTCGGTGGCATACACAGGCAGATACGCCAATCCCGATGCACTGGTCCAGGATGCACGCTCATCCCTGCTTGACGAATGGCACAAGGACGCAGACGACCTCGTTGTCATCATGGGGCGAAACCTCTTTAACTCCCTGCGCCTGCCGGTCCTGAACAGTATCAGCATGCAGAATGCGAATGCCGAACTGCTTGCCGGACAGCTCATTGTGTCAACGCGGACCATTGGCGGCCTTGATGTGTACCTTGCGCCATTTTTCCCGGCTCAGTCAATGCTCATCACCTCATTCAGCAACCTGTCGGTTTACTGGCAGAAGGGGTCCATGCGTCGTCTCATGAAGGATGAGCCCGAATACAACCGTATCGCCATCTATCAGTCCGTTAACGACTGCTATGTGGTTGAGGACCATGGTAAGTGCGCACTGATTGAGAATATCAGCTTTGCCACATATGACCATGACGCGCCGGACTGGTACCGGGAGGGCATAAAAGCACTGTCAGCGCAGGCTGAAGACAAGGATGCAGGGGAAGAGGAGGATTAACCATGCTGACACCGGCACAGGCTCATTTCCAGCACGTGATGGCTTTACGGGCAGGAACGGCAGCAGAAAACGAGGATATCGTGGCCCGCACGGCTCATGAGCAGGTCCTTCACCGTCTGCGCCTGGCACAGCAACGCATAAAGGGCGTCCAGGCAAAAGCGGCAAAGGCCGCGCTCAAGCGTGAAATGCTGCCGGGTTTTGCAGGCTGGATAGACGGCACGCTGGAAGCCGACGGCGGACAGCAGGATGAGGTGATAGCCACACTCATGGTGTGGGCCGTGGACTGTGGCGACCTGGCGCTTGCACTGCGCATCGGGGATTATGTGGTTCGCCACAACCTCACGATGCCTGACAACTTCGGGCGTACGGCAGCCACGGTACTGACCGAGGAAATCTGCAACCCTGTTCTGACACAGGCCGGAACGGATGCACACGCCGATTTGTCCGGCTACATCGAACCGCTGGACACCCTCTGGCAAATTGTCGCGAACCGGGACATGCCCGATGAGGTCCGCGCCAAGCTGTGCAAGGCATGCGCCTTTGCCCGTCGTGGCCTGACCGATGCCGACAGCATGGCGGTGAGTCTGAAGCTGTTCCGTGAGGCAATGCACCTTAACCCGAATGCGGGGGTAAAACGTGAGATTGCCACGCTTTCACGGGCCCTGAAAAAGGCCGGACAGGATGAAGCCGCTGCCGCACAGGAGCCTGCGGCACAGAAAGATACAACCAGAGAACAGACCACGACGCCGAAGGCGAAAGCGAAGGCGAAACGTGGTTAACGGCTGACCCCGTCAGAAGGCGGCGTGCCGGGCGTTCCGGTTACGGTTTTCCGTTCCCCTTACACCCGGCACCCACCGCCTTTTTTTCTGAAGGAGCGATTTATGAGCATGGTCGCAAGACCGGAAGCCGCCCCTGCACGGGACGATATCCCCGACACCGACGACGGCGACGCCACCATCACCGCCGGGGCATTCTGGCCGGAGATTGTGCTGCGGGAGCTGCGCCTTGCAGTACGCCTGCCGGGCCGCATCACCTCCACACGTCTGGCGCACGTTGCCACGGGAGCCGTGGCTCACGTCACGCGGGAGCTGGAAGAGTGGCAGAAGGCGCAGTCTGCCGCAGGGTTCAGCATCCTCGCAGAAGTGCCTGCCGCCACCATCAACGGTGAGAGCGTCAACGTATGGCATTACCGCAACGCCGTCTACAGCGCCACCCGCGCCCTGATTCTGGAACGCTGGCGGGATGTGGACACCACTGATAAAGGGGACCGCCGGGCTGACGCACTGGATGAGCAGATGGAAGACTTATGGCGCGATGTGCGCTGGTCCGTGGCAGATATTCTGGGTCGCCCCCGTCTTTTTGCGGAGCTGGTGTGATGAAAGTGAGGGCACTCCAGGGGGATACCGTCGATTTACTCTGTTTCCGGCACTACGGCACCACGCAGGGGGTGACCGCACAGGTACTTGATGCCAATCCAGGGCTCTGCCGCCAGGTAATTCTGGAAGCGGGACAGGAGGTGGAGATGCCGGAGCCGGAAAGGAAACAGCAACGCGAAAAGGTAAAGCTATGGTGACGGGATTTTTTCAGCGCGTCAGTGACTGGATCACCTTCTGGGCGTCAGTGACGGCAACAACCATTGGTGTTATGACCATCAGCGAAAAAATTGCGCTGGCCGGGCTGCTTCTGGGGTCACTTTCCGCCATCCATGCCTGGTGCCACCGCAGGCGTACGGAGCAGGCAATGAAGCGCCGCAATGACCTTATCGCCCGCATCCTGGCACGTTCAGAAAACCGCGAGCTTCACGACGGTGAGAGACGGGCACTGGACAGCGTGAGACAGGACGGAGAAGAGCGGTGAAACTGCCGGTAAAACGTTATGCGGTGGCGGCCATTGTGGCGCTGGGCGTCTCCATGGCACCCGGTGAACTGAGAACCTCACGGGAAGCACAGATAAAAATCGCCACCCGGGAAGAGTGCCGGGCGACACCGTACCGTGATATTGCAGGAGTAATGACCGTGGGATGTGGTTCAACAGGGGGCGTGGAGAACCGGGTTTACGGAGAAAAGGAGGTGGCCCGCCGCTGGGTGAATGACCTGCGGCACGCGGAAAACTGTATCAACCAGAACTTCAGCGGTGCCGCCATGCCCCAGTCCGCCTTTGAGGCGATGACCGACGCGGCGTTCAACGTCGGCTGTACCGGCCTGATGTGGTACCGGGACAGGAGCGGCAACCGGCAGCGCACCACCATCTGGAAGCACGCACAGGCGCACCGCTGGGTGGCGATGTGCGGGAGACTGACCGATTTTGTCAACAGTGGCGGACGCCGCTCACAGGGGCTGGTTAACCGCCGGGAGGAGTTCAGACAGTGGTGTCTTCGCGACACGGGAGGCAGCACATGAGACCGGTTTACGCCGTGATTGTTGCCCTCATGGTGACCACCCTGACGGCGGCGGCCATGTGGCAGTCATACCGGCTGGGGCGTGCCGGTGAGGCACGTGACGCCGCAGAGCAGCAGCTGGGCGAATACAGCCGGGCGCTGCGTGAGTCCTCCGCCGTTATCAGCGATGCCTCCGCCGTACTGCATGAGGTGATGACGCAGCGACAGAAAAGGGCACAGGAAGGAGAAGTCAGACGTGAACAGCTTCGCGAAATTGCTGCGACGGATGAGTGCGCCGGCACTCTTCCTGACCACCGTTTTACTGACCGGCTGCGCGAACACACGGAACGCGCCACTGCCCGCGCCCTCCTTCCGGTTCATTCCGGCGGGACTGACGACGGGAACACGGCCCCCGCCCTTCCCTGAACACCCCACCTGGGGAAATATCGGGATATGGAGCGACAGCCTCCTGGATGCACTGGAAACCTGCAACGCAGACAAACGGGCCATTGAGGCGATGGAGCGCCGGAGACTCAACCGACAGAACGGAGAGGCGCATGCTGAAAAGTAAATCCCTGAGCACACACATGAGTACAGCGTGCCGGTGGTGCAGGGCCAACCCGGAAAAGTTCACCGTGTTCATTGAACGTGGCGGGATAGAGACCACCGGCGAGACGCCGACGTTCGTGTACAACTACCGGCTGGTGATGTTCGTGATGGACTACACGGGCGATCTGGACAACCTGACGCTTCCACTGATTGTCTGGCTGGCAGAGAACCAGCCGCAGTTGCTGCTTAATCCTGAGCGCAACAACGATATTCAGTTCACGGCGGCCATTAACGACGACGACAGCGCGGACGTGCTGTTTGAGCTGCCGTTACGTGAACGCGTGCGCGTCACCCGCAGGGATGACGGCACCCTCATGACAGAACATCTACCGGAGCCGAAATCACGCATCCCGCAGGACGGCGACTGGTCACACATTCTGGAGGATGTGACGTGGAACATTGTCACCGGATAACACGCGGAGAATGTTATGGGGAAACTGAGATACCGTAACCTCGTTCCCGCTGAAGGAATGAGTAACATGTTTGTCAATATCCGGCTGGCAACCAGCCCGCAGGCAGTGAAGCGCATTGCCGCGCATGTGGGTAAGGAGCTGCGGCGCGTGAACCAGAGCCGGATGCGCGCCCAGAAAGCGCCGGACGGTTCGGTGTGGACACGCCGTAAACGCCGTATATCACGCCTTCAGGAGCGCATCAGCTTTATCTGGCAAAACCAGAACCGCACCCTGAAAAACTGGCATCACGGTTCAGGAAAATACGGCCAGACCATCACCGGCTGGGATGAAGACCGGAGCGGCATACGTACCTTTTACCGGAGTGATATCCTCCGTTTCCTTGAAATCAGGACACGCCGCATCAACCGTGACACCACAAAAACGGTGCCGATGTTTGCGAAGCTGCGCACGGCCCGTTATCTGAAAGTGAAGGCGGACGCATCAGGCGTGACGGTGGGCTACAGCGGCGTGGCGGCACGCATTGCCCGCGTTCACCAGTTCGGGGAGCGCGACCGGGTGGCCGCAGGGATGTATACGGATTATCCGGCCCGTGAACTTCTTGGAATAACACCGGCAGATGAACGACTTATTCAGCGTATCATTATGGACAATATCGCGAGGGCTGTGGCATGAACGCGGAATTAATGCGCCTTATCAGCAACATCATCAGAACCGGCGTGATTTTCGACGTGAACCCGCAGACCTGGGAGGTCCGGGTGCGCAGTGGCGGACTGGAGACAGGCTGGCTTCGCTGGAGCACCGCGCGGGCGGGCGCGTTCAGTGTCTGGGTGCCGCCAGCCACCGGTGAACAGGTGGCGTTCGTCTGTATCGGTGGTAATCCCGAAACCGCGATAATCATCGGCAGCCTCTGGAGCGATGATATCCCGGCACCGGGCAGCACACTGAAGGAAATCATCATGACAGCACCGGACGGTGCGGTATTCCGCTACGATGCAGACGCCGGTGCACTGGAGGTTAAGGGGATTAAAACAGCCAGCATTCAGGCCGACACGCGCATCACCCTGGACACGTCGGAGGTGGTGTGTACCCGCAAACTTATCACCGCCACCCTGGAGGTGCAGAACGGCGGCGAGATGCGCGGCAGCATATCCCACAGCGGCGGCAGCCTGACATCCAACGGTATCACCGTTCATACGCACACCCACGGTGGCGTCAGGACGGGCCCGGGCACCACGGGAGGCCCGCAATGACCGCTGTTTACAGGGGGATGAACCCGCAGGGAACCGGCACGCTGAGCGACAGCGAACACCTGAAAAACAGCGTGCGGGATATCCTGACCACACCGCCAGGCAGCCGGGTGATGCGCCGCGAATACGGCAGCCTGTTACCGGACCTCATCGACGAGCCCATGAACGACACCACGCGTTTACAGTGCATGAGCGCCACGGTGACTGCGCTGGCGCGCCATGAACCCCGTATAGCACTGCAGAACGTCGATGTGAACTGGCGGGCTGGCGGACGCGCCGTGGTGACGTTATCCGGCATCATCACCGAAACCATGCAGAACATCACATTCAGTATCACCCTGAGGGAGTAAATCATGCCTTCCGTTGACCTGTCACAGTTACCGGAACCGGCCATCATCGCGCAGCCGGATTTTGAGTCCATCCTGGCAGACATTAAAACCATGATGGTGAGCTCCTTCCCGGAAGAATACCGCGCCGCCGTCACCCGTGCCCTTACTCTGGAATCCGAGCCATTGAACATCATTTCCCAGGCCATGGCCTTTCGTGAAATGCTGCTTCGCCAGCGCATCAATGAAGCCGCCCGCGCCTGCATGCTCAGCCACAGCCGGGGCAGTGACCTGGACAATCTGGCCGCCAACAACAACACCCGCCGCCTGGTCATTCATCCGGCCACTGATACCACGGAAGCAGTGATGGAAAGCGACACATCGCTGCGTCTGCGTGCCCAGTCAGCCTGGGACGGCCTGAGTGTGGCCGGACCGTCCGGCGCGTATGAGTATTTTGCCCGGAGCGCAAGCGGTCTTGTCCGTGATGCGCGCGCCATCAGCCCGTCACCGGCCACAGTCACCGTCTCCATCCTGTCAGCAGACGGTGACGGCACCGCCGGTGAGGCGTTACTGAACGCGGTGCGCACCGCCCTGAATGCCGAGAACGTGCGCCCGGTTGCCGACCGCCTGACTGTGCAGAGTGCTACCATCGTGAACTGGGAAATGGAAGCGAAGCTGTATTTTTATCCAGGGCCGGAGTCTGAACCCATGCTTGCGGCCGCTGACGCCGCTTTCCGTGCATGGCTGGCAGACCAGGGCCGTATCGGTCAGGACGTGGCCCTGTCAGCCATCACTGCAGCGCTGCATGTTCACGGTGTCCAGCGCGTTGAGGTCATAAAACCCACGCAGAACATCACCATCAGTGACACTCAGGCAGCCAGATGTACCACATTCAGCATCAGCGAAGGAGGACGCAATGAGTGACAGGAAAAAAACAGACAGCGCACAGCACAGTACATCACTGCTTCCACCGTCCGCAGGGCCATTCATGCGCGCCACAGAGGCGACAGGAGCACGCATCAGTGCCATACCGGTGGACGCCGACACCCTGTGGTCGCCGGACCGCTGCCCTGCTCACCTCCTGCCCTACCTTGCATGGGCATGTTCCGTTGACAGCTGGGACCGCAACTGGCCGGAAGAGACCAGGCGACAGGTGATTCGGGACGCATGGATGATACATCGCCACAAAGGGACCATCAGTGCACTCCGCCGCATCGTTGAACCACTGGGCTACCTCATCCGTGTATCAGAATGGTGGGAGTTTGACGGCTCGCCCGGGACCTTCACCATTGAGATTGGCACACTTGAAACCGGAGTAAGTGAAGAGGTGCATGAAGAAATGGAGCGTCTGATTGCCGATGCGCGCCCCGTCAGCCGCCACCTCGTGGGGCTTAGTATCATCCAGGAAATACACGGTGCCATTTACGCCGCTGCCGCAGGTTACGACGGCGACATCATCACCATTTACCCGGAAGACTGAACCATGAGCACGAGAAAATTCAGAACCCTTATCACCGACATCGGGCTGGCAAAGCTGGCCGCAACAACGGCGCCTGGCGGTAAACCTGTACGCCTTACGCACATGGCTGTAGGGGACGGCAATGGAGAGCTTCGTCAGCCGCAGAAAAACCAGACATCGCTTTACAATGAGGTCTGGCGCCAGTCTGTCAACCGCGTCTTCACCGACCCGGAGAACCCGAACCGCCTCATCGCCGAACTGGTCATTCCTCCTGAAACCGGCGGATTCTGGGTGCGTGAAATTGGTGTGTTTGATGATACAGGTACAATGATTGCAGTAGGAAATACCGCTGAAAGTTACAAGCCCACCAGAGAGGAAGGTTCAGGGCGGGCGCAGATATTCCGTGCAGTAATCACCGTCACCTCCGACGCCGTGGTGGAACTGGTCATGGACACAACAACAATTCTGCCGACCACGGACTACATTGATGAGAAAATGGCGGAACACGCACGTTCCCGTAACCACCCTGACGCGACACTGACAGAAAAAGGATTCACCCAACTGAGCAGCGCCACAAACAGCACCTCTGAAACACTGGCCGCCACACCGAAGGCCGTCAAGGCTGCATATGACCTTGCAGCCGGTAAAGCAGCCGCCAGCCACACCCACCCGTGGAATCAGATAACTGGTGTGCCATCAGCCTCGCTGACGGCAAAAGGCACCGTACAGCTGAGCAGCGCCACAAACAGCAATTCCGAAACACTGGCGGCCACACCGAAGGCAGTAAGTGATGCACTGAGCATGGCGTTCGTGAAGCCAACAACATCCCTGGGGGAAACAGACCTGAACACTCTGGGGCGTAAGGAAGACGCGGGAGATTATTACCAGCAGAGTGACTCAGGTGCGAGAACAGACAGAAACTATCCTGTAGAGAAGGCAGGAGAGTTACGCATCCGTGTTGGTGCATGGGGATTCTGCCAGCATGAATACACGAGCTGGGATCCGCCACGAAAATTTATCAGGACAGTTACCGGAAACTTTAACGGTAACGGCCCATGGTCAGAGTGGGTGGAGGTGACAAACACAGATGCAACAACTGGACGCAAAGGCATCGTACAGCTGAGCAGCGATACAAACAGCAATTCCGAAACGCTGGCGGCCACACCAAGAGCCGTCAAGGCTGCATATGACCTTGCAGCCGGTAAAGCACCCGCCAGCCACACCCACCCGTGGAATCAGATAACAGGTGTGCCATCAGCCTCGCTGACGGCAAAAGGCACCGTACAGCTGAGCAGTGCCACAAACAGTGAGTCAGAGACTGAGGCCGCCACCCCCAAAGCGGTTAAAGCCTTACACGATATGCTGACGAGCAAGTATACAGGACAGGATGCAACCACCGGACGCAAAGGCATCGTACAGCTAAGCAGCGCCACAAACAGCAATTCCGAAACGCTGGCGGCCACACCAAAAGCTGTTAAAGCTGCGTATGACCTTGCCAACAGCAAAGCCTCGGCAGCCCACACTCATCGCTGGGCTCAGATCACAGACGCCCCTGTTTTTTCGTCTGTTGCCCGCGTCATCATGGGTAAACAAAGCATAAAAGATATTCTTGATTACTTTGGTTTAGGAGAAGGCTCGACGCTGCCAGTTGGCGTACCCGTTCCGTGGCCTTCGTCAAGACCACCTGAGGGGTGGTTACAGTGCAACGGTGCCGCATTCACGCGTACAAAATACCCAAAACTGGCGGTGGCCTACCCTGACCTCAGGCTACCAGATTTGCGCGGGGAATTTATTCGTGGATGGGATGACCTGCGAATGATTGACAGGGGACGCTTATTGTTATCCACACAGGAAGCAACATATATTTGTACCGCCATACAGGCGTACCACGGCGTAGCGGGAGGTGCAGATATTCAGGCAGGGATTTCATTTGCATCACATGATAACGACATCATAAACATAACCCCTGATCAACCCAGAACCGGTAACGGCATCCTGTACGGCACAAAACCAGTTGACAGATGGGCAATAGCCAGAGCCGGTAAGCTGGTGAGTAATGAAAAAGACAGATGGATAGCGATCAGACCGCGCAATATCGCTTTTAATTATATTGTGAGGGCAGTTTAATGAGTAACACTGCAGTTCTGGATGAAAACGGTATCGCCACTTTCGCAGGCGATATCACTGTATATCACTATGATGAGGAAACCCGGGAATACACCTCATCCTCTGTGGAGTATCTCGCCCTGGGGGTGGGTACCCCGGCACATTCATGCGCCGATGCCCCGCCAGAGGCAATGCCGGGTTACGTGATTTGCCGGACGTCCACGCTGGACGGGTGGGAGTATGTCCCCGATCATCGTGGAGAGACGGTATACAGCACAGAGAACGGTAATCCGGTCCAGATTACCCAACCAGGTGACTACCCGGAAGGGACAACGACAAAACAGCCTGCCACACCATGGGATACCTGGAACGGTGAGGCGTGGGTAACCGATACAGAACGGCAGCAAGCCGAAGAGCTGGAGGTTGCCAGACAGCAACGCAAGGAACGGGTGGATCAGGCGATGAAGTCCATCGACCTCATCAACCTTAAGTTGCGGGCAGGTCGCAGTCTGACACCAGAAGAAACGGCAAAACTGAATGCCGTGCTGGATTATATCGACGAGCTGAACGCACTGGATATCAGCACGGAGCCTGAAATAAGCTGGCCGGAAACACCACCAGAAATGGAATGAGCGGGGAAAAGGAACGGGCATTCATAAATAATTCATCATGCAGGTGCCGCAAGAATGCGGCACATTACCTTCACATCAGATCATTTACGCCGCTTACTGTGGTATTCCAGACCGAACTTAACTTCCCTTTCATTCCCGAAAGCATATCAGACACCGGCGACGAGGCCATACTCTCCCGCAAATCCTCATCACAGCGTTCCAGACTGACAGTGAACTCAATTTTTTTGGCCTTACCGTGGCGGTCAAGTTCGCTTCGCGTTGTGCGGACAGCCGTTATCACATACATGCCGTATATCTGCCCCACACCGTCAATCAGCGGCCATGGGCGACCAGTGTAAGCCTGCGTCGTTAAAAGGCTGAGGGAAACCTCACCGCCGGTAATTTCGGGATAAAGCACACCGGACAACGTGATCTGGTCGTCACCCGCCCCGATATACTGCCAGCTGGCCGAACGATTGATGCGTTCATTTTTAACGTGGCGCCAGGTTTTATTATGTTGCAGTTGTTGATGAGGCAGCGTACGCAACTCAAAAACAAACATGCCGTAAATCATCATCATGAGAGGTACTCCTAATCTCTGTCACGGAAACTACCGACTGTCTGGCGGATACGGCGTTCCATTTCCGCACGGACGGCATCACCCACCATTTTTGCCAGTTCGCGCGGGTTTTGCGTGTGAACATCATGCAGGTGAATATGCAGTTCGCCAGTTAATCCCCATGGTGCCGGCTCACTCTGGCGCGGTCGGGGCGATGCGGGGGATATGGGCTGGCGCACAGCCTCAACCACCGGACGGGATGTTGCCGCCATCACTGGTGTCATTAGCGGGGAGAACGTCGGCATGACATCGTGAGTCATAACCGGTTTGATCACCGGCGGAACCACTGGCGTAATATTACCGGACAGTACCGGACGGACGACCGGAGGAATAACCGGCACATTATTCACGGACACCACCGGCTTCACGACCGGCGACACGTTCGCCGTGGTGGATATCAGCGGCGAAACACTGACAGGCGGTGGCGCTGGCAGCGGTGGCAACGAAGGCACACTGACCGACGGCACCTGCGGCAGTCTGACAGGTGGCTCACTGACACTACCCGGTAACAGGGAAGCTGCTCGGTTAAAGCGTTCCTCCTTCCACTCACCACGAACGGCCAGCGCTTCCGGCAGGTTTTTAAAGATAATATCGCCGGGACCAGCGCGTTTTTTCGCCTGTTTCGCCTCATCCAGCAGACCACCGGTGTTATCGACGATTTTGTTCAGGCGGCGCATAGTGCCGGTATTCTCCCCCGTCAGGGGTGGTTGCCCCCCTTTGGGTTTTTCGCCGTCTTTTTTATCCTCGTCCTTTTTCGGCGGATTAATGACGTTAACATCCGCCAGAAGCATGGCAGCTTTCTCGTTCAGCAACTCCTTCTGTTTTAGTTCTTCCGCCTTTTTCCGGGCGCGCTCAACCGCCGACGGAATCAGCCCGAGTTTTTCCAGCACCCGGGTTAATGAGTCAATCAGCAGCGTAACCGGACCGGTCACCAGATTGCTGATAAACTCCCCTACCTTCTGCCCGAACGTACGCCCGGCTTCCGTGCACTTGTCCAGCTCATCCTTTGTTGTGCTTACCGGCGCGAACAAATCCACGACCCACTGCCACACACGCCCGATTGTCTGCCCGACATACTCAAACAGCGGTCCCAGTGGTGCCACAGCCTCGCGCAGTGGCGTAAGCCCCTGCCACAGGCCGGACAAGAACCCGCCCACGACAGCCTTCAGCTGGTCCCAGTGCCGCCAGATAAGCACTGCCGCACCGACCAGTGTCGCCACCACAAGGCCCACCGGACTTAACAGAAAACCCAGCGCCCCGCCAAGTGCGCCCACCGCACCACTCACCATCCCCCACAGTGCGGGCAGACCTGACAGTCTGAGCGCCAGTATTCCGATACCGCGCCCCAGTGAAATCAGTGCGCCGCCAGGTGAAGTGAACGCAGCCAGCAGACCACCACGCAGCGCGCCAAGTCCCGCCTGCACACCACGAAGCCGCCCCGCAACTACGCCCAGCAGTGCAGCAAACCGTCCGGCACCGGAGGTGATACCGACAAACAGCACGCGCCAGCCACCGATACCGCCCAGCGGACCACCGAGTACGCCGCGCAGCTGCGTCAGTAACGGCAGCGCACGACCGAGGCCGGATGTGCCGGTCAGCAGGGCAAACCCAAGACGCAGTTTTGCCAGCGGCCCCATCAACACACCAGTGGCAAGTGACAGCGCCCCCATGGCCGCAACCGCAGCCAGCAGTACACCACCGGCAATCAGCAGTTGTTTTGTCAGTTCAGGGTGCGCCTGAGCCAGCGCGGTGACTTTCGCAATAACCCGGGTGAACGACTGCGTGACAGAACGCAGCGGCCCGTCAACGAGGTCAGCGACACGGATACGCAGTCCTTCCCATGCGCTGTTCAGTGATTTCAGGTCACCGTCCAGGTTATCAGCCATAACACGGGCAGTGTGATTAAGTTCCCCGGTGGCCAGTTCAATCTCCTGCGTAAGACGGGGAAGATTATTTTCCCCCGCCGCAGTGACAAGATTCATCAGGGAAACATAGGACTCCTGCCCGGCAATAGCCCTGAAAAAGGAGACCTGCGCGGCATTACCGTATTTTCGGGTGGCCTGGTACAGCTCATTCAGGATATTTTCCATCCGGCGCATGTTCCCGTAAGCATTCTGCGTCTCCACGCCAAGCTCTTTCAGTGCCATTGCAGCGGCCTTCGGCGGATCAACCAGACGTGACAGACTGGCACGCAGCGCCGTACCTGCATCACTTCCACGGATCCCCACACTGCCAAGGACACCCGTCATGGCTGCCGCCTGTTCAAGGGACAGGCCAAGTGAAGCTGCAACCGGACCCGTGTACTTCATGGTTTCACCCAGTGAACGGAGATCCGTATTGGTTCGTGTGAAGGTGGCGGCCAGCGTGTCACCCACGCGATCCATCTGGTCAGCGGACAGACCAAACTGTGTGAGGATATTCGAACTGATATCGGCAGTCTGTCCCAGGTCCATCCCTGCAGCCATTGCCAGATCAAGCACGCCGGGTAGCGCCGCCTGTATGGCCTGTGGTGTGAAGCCGGCCATGGCAAGGAACGCCTGACCGCTGGCAGCATCACCGGCGGTAAACTGCGTTTCAGAGCCCAGCTTAATGGCCTGTTCGCGCAGCGCCTTAAACTGCGGACTGTTTTTGTCAATACGGGTCAGCGCCTGGACGCGTGACATCTCCTTACCAAAACTGACCGCCGGTTGCAGGAAACGTCCGGCCGCATAGCCGCCTGCCGCCGCCGTACCAACCGCCGTAAGTCCGACCGTTTTAAGTTTTCCCGCCGTCTCCTGAGCACGGGAATATTGCTGGCGTGCCTGCGTGACACGTGCCAGCGCCTGCCGTTCGCGTTCCAGCTGGTCGTTGTATTGCTGTGTTCGCCGTATGGCCTGTTGAATGGTGTTGTCACTGCCGGAAAGCGCAATACCGTGGCGCCGCAGCTCACCACCCAGTTCGCGCATTCGCTGAACTTCACGCGCACGGACCTCATTGAGACGCTCAAGTTTGAGGCTCAAATCGTTCATCAGCTTTTTCTGTTTGTCAGACAGCACGGTTCCGGCGCGCTGAATTTGCTGAAGTGCGCTTAACTGGCGTTGCGCCCTGACAATGCCGTTTCCGGCCTTGTTTGCAGCCTCGCGGGCGCGATCAAATGAACGGGCGTAGCGTTCCAGGTTTTTGATCGCACCCTGCGTTCTCTGTATGGAGTCGCCAAGCTGGCCCATCATGCGACGGGCGTTTTCGGTGGGACGGGTCAGCCTGTCAACAGCGCTGAAGGCGACCCGTATATCAAGCGTTTTCATGCTCTGCGTTCCCGCTGCGAAGGGCCGCCCGCTCACGCCAGGCGACCACCTCGCCGGGATCCATCAGGAAGATTTCAGCGGGAGACCAGTTGAAAATAACGGCGATATCCGCCACAAAGTCTTCAATGTGCTCAAAGGGCACGACGGTTATCAGCCTGCCGTCGCCGCCCCGCTCTTCCCGCCAGAGTCCTGACCGGCCAAAAAATTAACCGCCACCCCGCACAGCTGAATAAAATCAGCGGACCCCATGCGCTTAAGCAGAACCTCGTCCAGTCGCGGCGAAGTGACGCGCGGGAGTAACTCAAACATCGCGTCCGTTTTCATGTTCAGCACGTCAAGCAGTGACAGCCCGCGCAGTGAACCGGCCTGCTGTACAGCAGGCGTGATTTCCACATACGTGATTTTTTTGTTACCGAGCACAAGGGGCGTTTTCAGCGTCACGCCGCGCTCACTGGTCACGTCCGCCGCATCAGCACCGTCAGTAACAGGGGCAACAACCGGATTTTCTTTCATGCATAAAACCTCAAATCAGGGGGCGACGCCGCGCGCCGCCGTGGGAAACATTAACCACCAAGACCAATCGCCGAGCGCACGCGGTCCGGGAAGACGTTTTTGCCGTCCTTGCGTTCGATGTGGTTCAGTAAATCAATCTCCAGCACCGGACGGTCGTTAATGCTGAGTTTGTAGTAGGTACTCCTGACCGCATAGGTGTGAGACGTGACCTCACCCTGTTTTGCCTCCCCCGTATCAATTTCCGTCACGCGGCCGCGAAGCTCAATTTCATACAGGTCGCTCTGCTCTTCATCGTTGTAGTACTCACCGACAAAGCGCAGCAGCGTACCGTCGATCGTGCCGCCGTACTTAAGGAACAGTTCGCGGGTCGGCCCGCCCATGGTGAAACTCGCATCCAGCGCGCCGTCATCCAGACCAAGGTCGATATTCACCGCGCCGGCCATACCACCACCGCGATAGGCTTCCGTTTTACGGGTCAGTTTGGGGGGCGTGAAGCCGGTCACCCTGCCAATCTGGTTCACCCCGTCAGTAAACAGCGTGAACACCCTGAGATTTTTTGGTACGGCCATTAAGCACCTCCAAGCGTCGCAAATGCAGGACCAAAGAATTCATCAGTAAACGCCTGGTAAAGTTCCATATCCTCAAGCGGCGGAACGGGCGTGTACTTGTAGCGGATACGCACGCGTCCCTGACGAAGTTCCGTGGTGCTGTTATCCACCACGTCATACCAGCACTCCGCACCAATGAGACGTCCTGACGTAACCAGCGCATCCAGTTTTGCGCGAATTGCGCTTAACACGTCTTTCACATTAGCAGGGGTCAGCGGGGCATCAATCGTTTCAAACTGCGCTTCCGCAATGGAATCAGCCAGCACCTGAGCGGTTCGCGTGTACACCTCAAAGATATACGCCTTCGTTTCCGGCGTACGGTTGCCCCAGAAGCGGAAACCGTTACGGCAAATGATGGTAGTGATTTCCTTGTTGTTGAGATTGTTGGCATCGCTGTCTTCGGACTGAAGGGACCAGAACACCGGGCTGGAAATACCCAGCACATTTCTTACCGGCACGTTGGACAGCGATTTATGCCAGCCCTGTTCGTGGTCAATACGTGCACGTAAACCGCAGGCGTACGCCGCAGCCGGGAAGACCTCATTAGCGCCGGATTTCGGGTTATGGGCGATGAAGTCCGGCCAGACCAGCATAAGTTCGCGCTCGTTAAATCTGGCGCGGTAGCTGATTGCATCGGCGGGCTTCTTGCAGTTGTGACAGCCCGCGTAGACAAATGCGCGAAGTTTTTCTGCAATTACACACAGGGATTTTGTGACAGCTTCAGTATCCAGTCCGGGAGCTGCGATGATGCGCGGACGGTAACCGATGGCATCATCCTGTTCAGCTATCAGAAGTGCATACATACCGGTATAATTACCGTCGCCATCCGTGCCACCAATGACATACTGGTCCTGCGTTTTGTGTGGGTATACAGGATGTGCATCTTCAGACTCATCAATACCAAAAAATGCCCTGTCTTCAGGATCCAGATGACCGAATGATGTAACTCCTGTATCCGGGGCGCCCTGAGAACTGGCATCAGGAACGCGCACCACAATCACCTTCGTGCTCACCTGGTCGGCGACAGCCTTAAGCGATTTGTAAAGCGTCCCCTTTGTGCCGGCCTTACCCAGCACATCACTGACGCGGGTCAGCAGTGTGGGTTTGTTCAGCGGGAACAGAGTTTCATCCGCGTCATCTGCCGTAGCCACAATACCAATAACACTGGAATCCACATCATTAATGGCGGTGGCAAGGCCGGTACTTTCCCTTACGCGCGCACCATGAAAGCGTGTTTCACTCATATGTTTCACCCTTGTCTGGCTGGTTGATTTTGCGTAATCATTACCCACACACGCGGTAATCTCACCCCTTTGATGTTGTCTCCTGACAGCGACAACAAAACAGCCATTCAACGCCGCTGCGGTGCATGAAACCATTACAGAACGCACCAGGAGAGAACACCATGAAAGAGCTGTCAGTTACCGTTCCGTCACCGGATATCGACATCACCATCAACAACAACACACTGGCAAACCTCACAGAGCGACTCATGACGCTGACCCTGACGGATAACCGGGCCTTTGAGGCAGACCGCGTCACCCTCACCCTTGACGATACGGACGGGCAGTTACAGTTGCCACCACGTGGCGCACGCCTGAGAGTGATGATTGGCTGGCGAGGAGAATCACTGGTTAACAAGGGCACCTACGTCGTTGATGAGGTTGCGTGGGAAGGACCTCCAGATAAACTGATCATCACCGCCAGCAGCGCAGATTTTCGGGAAGAGTTCAACGTGAGGCGGGAGGTATCCTGGCACGACGTGACCGTAAAACAGGTTGTGTCAGCCATCGCTCACCGCTACGGCCTGAAGACACAGATAAGCGAAATCCTCATGGATATCGAAATTGACCACGCTGACCAGACCGAAGAGAGCGATATATCCTTCCTGACCCGCATGGCTGAAATGCTGGGTGCGATTGCCACCGTAAAAAACGGCAGCCTGTTATTCATTCTGCCGGGTGGCGGAACCGGGCCGGACGGAAGAGCCCTGCCTTCGTTCGCCATTACCCGCAGCAGCGGCGACAGTCACCGCTTTCGCATTGCTGACCGTGATGCGTATACGGGGGTCCGGGCGCACTGGCTCGATCTGAAGTTCGGGCACAAGAAAAAAGTGAACGTGAAGCGACGCAGGGAAGCCGGGAAACAGAAACAGGAGAAGAGCAGCAGCCGGGAGGGTGATTACATGGAAGGCGCGGAAGGGAACGTCTACGTTCTGCGCAGGACTTACCAGAATGAAGAAACCGCACGACGTGCAGCTGCGGCAAAGTGGCAGGAGTTACAGCGGGGAGCAGCGGCATTCTCCATCACTCTGGCACGGGGTCGTGCCGACCTGTATCCCGAAATGCACGGCAGGGTAACAGGTTTTAAAAGCGAGGTGGACAATCAGGACTGGATTATTGCCAGGGTGGAGCACATCATAGATGAAAGCGGCTTCACCACACAACTGGAGCTGGAAGCGAAAATCCCCGAATGGATAGCAGATTCAGGCGGATAAAATTAAAATGAGCCATCTCCACTCAGCCAGATAAGGAGAAGCCATGTTCCGTTGTCCCCTATGCGGTGCATCCGCACGTATCCGCACCAGTCGCAATGAAAATGATTCAGGCACAGTTCGCCTGAAGTACTACCAGTGCAATAACCTCGAATGCGGGATCGGCTTTACCACACTGGAGGGTTTTAACAAATTCACATCAAAACGCGCCCCGTCGCCGCAGGGTACAGAGCGGATACCGTGGGAAGATTTTCCGGGATCTCACAGGGGGAATACTCAGATTAATCTTGATATTTAAGAACAATAATCAGGTTGAGAGGACATCATAAGGCAAGTAGATTAACGGCAGATACTTTCCCGCAACCACGGGCAAGTATTTAATTATCCATGATGAAATATGACCTAAATTGTTTTTTGCCCGCCGGAAAGCGGGCATTTTTTTATTCTTTTGTGGTTATGGGGTCATCAGGAACCACGTGCAGATTATATTTTTGTTTTTTTGGCGTTCCTCCGGCAGCAACGAGTTCATCAATAAGACACTGACACGCCTGAACATCCCGGGCATGTCTTAGTTTCACCTTTATTGATTTAACCTTATCCTCACCGGAGGAGAAATGCAGTTCAATCTCAATATCGTTTCTTCGGAACAATCTCATACGCCCCCTGAATATATCAGAAATACTAGTATCGAAAAATGAGAAAACAGTTAGACAGGAGAAACATATTAACACAAATCATTTATACCTATAGATGAAATTATAATTTCATTCATGAATATGATAGATAACTATATTGTGAACAAAATGAAAAATGACTAAATTAAAAATGGGCATGGAGGAATGCCCGGTTATCAATATAATGTGACGTAGATCATTGTTTTGCCCGCCGGAGAGCGGGCATTTTTTTTGCGCCTGCCATCGAGGCGCCTTCCCTGGCGCACACAAAGCAGCCCTGATTTTCCATGAAAACTTCAGGGTTGAGCTGCGGGCACAAAGTGAGTAGATTAGCTACGGGTACCTCCCCCTGACAACAGGAAGGGTGTCCATTATCCATGATATACAAACGAAAAGTCTTGTTTTTTGCCCGCCGAAGCGCGGGCATTTTTTTATGCATCAGACAAGATACAGCCCACCCCAACTGACACCTGAAATATTGCCGCAACAAAAAGAAACAGTTAAATTACGCGCGGGTGCCTTTCGGCTGATGGCCGGAGGGAAAACCTGAAGGCCGGATGTGGAAAGGCCCCGGAAAACATTTCTGTTTAACCGAGGCCCTAACCGCATTACCTTGACAAGTGAAAGGTTAGCGCCTCTCCGGAAAAGGAGCAAGTGCTATGTCGCAAAAATCGCTTACGGCCATCACGTTCTGCGTGACGGCAATCCTCATCATCTGGATATTGCACGGTTCGCTGTGCGAAATACGGATGAGCTTCTGGGGAGCGGAGTTTGCGGCGTTCTTACAATGTAAGAAGTAAGGAAACCGCGACGGGGGAGCAATCCCCCGTCAATCGGTTGCCAGGGTAAGGTCGATAAGGCACCCTATCTCACAGACATGAACAACAAACCCGCAGCATAAAAACTGCGGGTTTTCTTTTTGGTGTCCTCACCGACTTGAAACAGTGATCAGACTATAAGACAAAGCCCGCAATGTTGCGGGCTTACTCTACCTCTCGAAAATGTGGTCACTGCGTGGACATACGCTGATACAAATCCTTTATATCAATAAATTAAATCTTTGTTTTTTTCATCAACAATGATTTAACCTTATCCTCACCGGAGGAGAAATGCAGTTCAATCTCAATATCGTTTCTGTGGAACAGCCTCATAAGACAACCTCCTGAATTCATCAGAAACACAGTCAACTGAAAACCAGAAAGCAGACAAACAGTGGACACACATTAATACAAATCATTTATACCTATAGATGAAATTGCAGTTTCATCTATAACATGACAGGTAACAATATTGTGAAAAAACTCAAAACTCGTTAGATTAAAGATGGACAGAGCAATGCTACTTTATCAATAACATGTAACCTGTACTTCCTTATTTTGCCCGCCGAAGCACGGGCATTTTTTTTGCGCCTGCCATCGAGGCGCCTTCCCTGGCGCACACAAAGCAGCCCTGATTTTCCATGAAAACTTCAGGGTTGAGCCAAAAGCACAAAGACAGTAGATTAACCACGGGTGCCTTCCACCTGACAACAGGAAGGGTGTCCAGTATCAATGACAGACAACTCACATTGCTGTTTTGCCCGCCGGAAAGCGGGCATTTTTTTATTCTTTTGTGGTTATTGGGTCATCAGGAACAACATGCAGATTATGCTTTGATTTTTTTGGTGTTATTACAGCAGCAACGAGTTTATTAATAAGACACTGACATGCCTGAACATCCCTGACATATCATAATTTCACTTTATTTTTTTAGCTTGTCCTTTCTGGAGCAGAAATATCTCAACATCGTTTCTGTGGAACAACCTCATTTGCCCCTGAATGTATCATAAATATCAGCATCGGAAAACCAACAGCAATACAGAAGAAACATGTTAATGCAAATCACTTATACCTATAGATGAAATTACAGTTTTGTTCATAAATATGATAAGTAACTATATTGTGAATAAAATGAAAACTAGCTAAATTAAACGTGGGCATGGTGGAATGCCTCGTAATCAATAATACATGATCCGTACTTCCTTGTTTTGCCCGCCGGAAAGCGGGCATTTTTTTGGCGGTTACCATCGCCTCACCTTCCTGGTTCACATGAAGCAACCCTGATTTTCCATGAAAACTTCAGGGTTGAGACAAAAGCACAAAGACAGTAGATTAACCACGGGTACCTTCCACCTGACAACAGGAAGGCTGTCCAGTATCAATGACAGACAACTCACATTGCTGTTTTGCCCGCCGGAAAGCGGGCTTTTTTTGGCAGTTATCATAGCCGCACCTTCCTGGCACATATGAAGCAACCCTGATTTTCCATGAAAACTTCAGGGTTGAGACAAAAGCACAAAAACAGTAGATTAACCACGGGTGCCTGCCACCTGACAACAGGAAGGGGTGTCCATTATCCATGATATACAAACGAAAAGTCTTGTCTTTTGCCCGCCAAAGCGCGGGCATTTTTTATGCATCAGACAAGATACAGCCCACCCCAACTGACACCTGAAATATTGCCGCAACAAAAAGAAACGGGTGCCTTTCGGCTGATGGCCGGAGGGAAAACCTGAAGGCCGGATGTGGAAAGGCCCCGGAAAACATCTGTGTTTAACCGAGGCCTGACCCTTCCTACCGTGACAAGTGGAAGGTTAGCGCCTCTTTGTAAAAGGAGCAAGCGCTATACCGCAAAAAACGATTATTGTTGGCATTTTATGCCTGACAATAACCCTGGTCATCTGGATGGTCCACGATTCGTTATGTGAATTCAGCTTTGATATCTGGGGAGCGCGTTTTGCGGCGTTCTTGCAGTGTAAACCGTAAGAAACCGCAGCGGGGGAGAAATTCCCCGCTATCCGGTTGTTGGGGTGGGCCGATATGGCGCCCTTTCCCTGTAGAGACAAAACAAAAAACCAGATTTGCCCGCCATTGAGAGGGCTTTTTTGTCACCCTCACCAGTGAGGGCATCATCATTCAGAGGCGCGTAAGCCACCCGGCGTTAACATCCTGCCTGTCAACCCTGGCCGCAGAGTCTGAACGGCAGGTACCGGAAGGAGTACCAAAAACATCCCTGACAAGTTCCGCCACCTTCCCGATATCATCAGGTGTCACATTCCTCACCTCGGCCGTGATCCGTGGCGTACCATCATCGTTAACAAGAGTGGCTTTAAAGCTGGTGCGAAGGGAAAACAACATCAACATCCCCTCCCTTTGGTTCGTTGCACTGACGGCACGACACCATCAGGAAAAAGAAAAGCCCACAACGTCAGTATTGTGGACTTTTTTCTTCAAAGATGGACATTATCTGGACACATGAAAATAAAATCCATTTATTTTCATATAGTTAAGTACCATGCAAAAGCGCCCGCAGGCGCTTTTTAGATTCAGAAAAATTGGGTATTAGCCAATATATTCCAGTCCGTTCATATACGGACGCAGAACTTCTGGTACTTCAATACGACCATCAGCCTGCTGATAGTTTTCCATTACTGCAACCAGCGTACGACCAACAGCCAGACCAGAACCGTTCAGGGTATGAACCAGACGGGTTTTCTTGTCCGACTTGCTGCGGCAACGTGCCTGCATACGACGTGCCTGGAAATCCCAAACGTTGGAGCAGGAAGAGATCTCACGGTAGGTGTTCTGTGCCGGGATCCATACTTCCAGGTCGTAAGTTTTGCAAGCGCCAAAGCCCATGTCGCCAGTGCAAAGGATGATTTTACGGTACGGCAGGCCCAGCAACTGCAGGACTTTTTCTGCATGACCAGTCATCTCTTCCAGCGCCGCCATTGAGTCTTCCGGGCGCACGATCTGCACCATTTCAACTTTGTCGAACTGGTGCATACGGATCAGACCACGGGTGTCACGACCATATGAACCGGCTTCAGAACGGAAGCATGGGGTGTGGGCGGTCATCTTAATTGGCAGATCATCTTCATCGATGATTTCACCGCGCACCAGGTTGGTCAGCGGAACTTCTGCCGTTGGGATCAGCGCATAGTTACTGGTGTCTGCTTCTTCTTCCAGCGGACGAGTATGGAACAGATCGCCAGCAAATTTCGGCAGCTGACCCGTACCGTACAGCGTGTCTTGGTTAACCAGGTACGGAACATAGTTCTCACTGTAGCCATGCTGTTCGGTATGCAGATCCAGCATAAACTGCGACAGTGCGCGGTGCATGCGAGCAATCTGCCCTTTCATTACCACAAAGCGGGAACCGGTCAACTTAACTGCGGCTGCAAAGTCGAGGCCAGAGTGCATTTCCCCCAGCGTCACATGGTCACGAACTTCAAAGTCAAACTCACGCGGGGTACCCCAGCGGCTGACTTCAACGTTGTCATTTTCGTCTTTACCTACCGGCACTTCATCTGCAGGCAGGTTAGGGATGGTCAGCGCGATATCGCGAATTTCAGCCTGTAAAGCATCCAGCTCGGCTTTTGCTGCATCCAGCTCTTCGCCCAGTTTGTTCACTTCCAGACGTAAAGGCTCGATATCTTCCCCGCGCGCTTTCGCCTGGCCAATGGATTTCGATCGGGAGTTACGCTCCGCTTGCAGGTTTTCCGTTTTGACCTGCAATACTTTACGACGCTCTTCAAGAGCGCCCAGCTTATCTACATCCAGCTTAAAGCCCCGGCGTGCCAGTTTTTCAGCGACTGCGTCTGGCTCATTACGCAGCAGATTGGGATCGAGCATGCTTATCCTGTGCTTATCGAATTAAATGGGAGATGTGGCCACAGCCTGCGACCACAGGGATACAGTAACAACATTACCGCAACGATAACATTAACGGTAGCGTTTTATGGGGCTATTTTGATCCTGTTCAGCCAGCCAGGCGAGCTTTTCGCCAATCTTGCCTTCAAGGCCCCTGTTTGTCGGGAAATAATAGCGTGTTTGTGCTATTTCCGGCGGGAAGTAAACCTCACCGGCAGCATAAGCGTTTGCTTCATCATGAGCGTAACGATATTCCTGCCCGTAGCCCATTTCCTTCATTAATTTCGTCGGCGCATTACGCAAATGAACCGGCACGTCATAATCCGGACGTTCGCGAGCATCGGCCAGCGCGGCTTTAAACGCGGTGTAGACAGCGTTGCTTTTTGGCGCGCAGGCGAGGTAAACAATCGCCTGAGCAATGGCGCGTTCTCCTTCCGCCGGGCCAACTCGGGTAAAGCAATCCCAGGCCGCAATTGCCACCTGCATCGCTCGTGGATCAGCATTACCCACATCTTCCGACGCTATCGCCAGACAGCGACGCGCGACATATAACGGATCGCCACCGGCAGTAATAATTCGCGCATACCAGTACAGCGCCGCATCGGGTGCGCTACCACGTACCGACTTATGCAGTGCGGAAATGAGATCGTAAAAGCGATCGCCTTTGTTATCAAAGCGGGCGCTACGTTCACCGGCGATTTCGGTCAGTAATTCAGGCTTCAGGACCCGCTTACCGCTATCATCGACTTCGGCCATATCCGCCATCATTTCCAGCGTATTTAACGCCCGGCGCGCGTCGCCATTCACCAGTTCAGCAATGGCGCGTCGCGTTTCATCTGGCAGAACTATATCCTGACCACCATAGCCACGGGTTTTGTCTTCCATCGCCTGAGTAAGCACCTGCTCAATATCCTCTGTACTCAGGGATTTCAGCAGATAGACACGGGCACGGGAAAGCAGTGCCGAGTTAAGTTCAAACGACGGGTTTTCAGTGGTTGCGCCAATAAAAGTGATGGTGCCGTCTTCAATATGTGGCAGAAATGCATCCTGCTGGCTTTTGTTGAATCGGTGAACTTCGTCAACAAAAAGAATAGTGCGGCGACCAGCATTGCGGTTTTGCCGAGCGCGCTCGATCGCCTCGCGAATCTCTTTCACGCCAGAAGTAACGGCAGAAATACGTTCCACATCAGCGTTCGCATAGCGGGCAATCACTTCAGCGAGGGTTGTTTTGCCGGTACCCGGCGGCCCCCAGAGGATCATAGAATGCAAATGCCCGGCTTCGATAGCGCGCGGCAACGGCTTCCCCGCAGCCAGCAAATGTTGCTGGCCGATATACTGTGCTAAATTTTCTGGCCGCATACGCGCGGCCAGAGGTTGAAAAGTATTATCCGAAAAATCGAGCGACAGATTGCTCACTCAGGTGCCTCTACTTACGTTGATCATCTACCGTGACGCCTTGCGGCGGGGTGAAGGTAAATTTCGCTGCTTCCACAGCCCCATTTTGCTGGGATTTCAGTTGATAACTGCTGCGCTGATCGTCCTGCTCCACCGCGCTAAACTGATGGATCGTGCCATCACGTCCCACGTTAATGGTGAACTGCTTCAGATTGCCATTGCTGGCTTTCGGCGTCAGGACAAAGTCATCGCCATTCTGTTTGATATTGTACTGCTGCCAGTCGCTGGACTGGTTGCGGGCAATCAGCATAAACGGCGTATTACCGGTGGCATCTTTCAGCCAGGTTGCCGTAGCTTGCTCAACGAACGGGTTATAGAACCACAGTGTTTTACCGTCAGAAACCAGAATGCTTTCATCAGGTTGAGTCATATGCCAGTTGAATAAGTTTGGACGTTTCACCCACAGATCGCCCTGACCTTCCTGCACCGCCGCGCCGCTACCGTCAGTCACTTTTTGTGTGAAGCTGGCGTGGAAGCTGCTGACTTTATCCAGGCGGCTTTTCAGATCGCTTGCGGCATCAGCCCAAACGCTGCTTGCTACTAAGCTTGAGAGTAATGCACAGGTGATGGCAATTTTTTTCATCATTATTCCTCAAATTACGTCACTCCCGACCGGGAGTTCCCTCTACTCTCTATTCCAGGCTAATAATCAGCTTGAGGAAAGAAGAAAATACTGAATTTTCAGTTGATAGAGTGCCGGATGCAACGCTACCGCGCCTTATCCGGCCTACGATGCATTAATTAGTCAAACGGCGGTGGGGCCAGCACTTCACGATTACCGTTGTGCCCCTGTTCGCTGACAATCCCCTGCGCTTCCATCTGTTCGATAATACGCGCTGCACGGTTATAACCAATGCGGAACTGACGCTGTACGCCAGAAATTGATGCTTTGCGTTTTTCAGTGACAAACTGCACCGCCTGATCGAACAACGGATCCAGTTCTTCAGCGCCATCGAAACCGCCCGCGCCACCTTCGCTTTCACTGTCGGAGGTGATGCCATCAACATACTGTGGGCGACCACGCGCTTTCCAGTCCTGCACCACGGCATGAACTTCCTGATCGCGAACAAAAGCACCATGAACACGTACCGGCAACGTGGAGTTCGGCCCAGAGTAAAGCATATCCCCCATACCCAGCAGTGATTCCGCGCCAGCCTGATCAAGAATGGTACGTGAGTCAATCTTACTGGATACGGTAAAGGCGATACGGGTCGGAATATTCGCTTTAATCAGACCAGTAATAACATCAACCGATGGACGCTGCGTTGCCAGTACGAGGTGGATACCCGCGGCACGGGCTTTTTGCGCCAGACGTGCTATAAGCTCTTCCACTTTTTTACCTACCGTCATCATCAGGTCGGCAAATTCGTCCACCAACACCACAATGTACGGTTCTTTTTTCAGCACCGGATGCTGGGCATCCATACTGTCACCCGGCTTCCAGTACGGGTCTGGAATCGGACGCATCATGCGATCGGCTTCAGCAATTTTTTCGTTATAACCCGCCAGATTACGCACACCTAGGGCGGACATCAGCTTATAACGACGTTCCATTTCATTTACGCACCAGCGCAAAGCGTTGGCAGCATCTTTCATGTCGGTAACGACTTCCGTTAACAGATGCGGAATGCCTTCATAAACCGAAAGCTCCAGCATTTTCGGGTCGATCATGATGAAACGCACATCTTCTGGCTGTGCTTTATAAAGCATGCTCAGGATCATCGCGTTCACCCCGACAGACTTACCGGAACCGGTAGTCCCCGCAACCAACAAGTGCGGCATTTTCGCCAGATCGGCAACCACCGGCTCACCGGCGATATCTTTACCCAGCACCACGGTTAATGGCGACGGATTATCGCGGAATTTGGCGTTATCCAATACTTCGCGCAGATAAACGGTTTGTCGTTTTTTATTCGGTAACTCCAGACCTACATAGGGTTTGCCAGGAATAACTTCAACGACACGCACCGCCACCGTCGAAAGTGAACGGGCAAGGTCCCGTGACAAGTTAGAAATGCGCGCCGCTTTTACGCCCGGTGCCAGGTTAAGTTCAAAGCGAGTGATAACCGGCCCCGGAGAGTAATTGACGACATCGGCTTTAATACGGAAATCAGCCAGACGCGCTTCCACCAGGCGCGCCATTTGTTCAAGCGCAAAGGTATCTACCGGCTCCACTTCGCTCGGCGGCGGCGTCAGCAAATCCAGAGAAGGCAGCGGCGTCGTCGGTTTATGCAACGGACGGCTGTCACCATTGCGCATCAACAGCGGATGAAGCAGGGTATCCTGCGGCTGTGGCGCAACTGGCTGTTGTGGCTGCTGATACTGCGGCTGCGGTGCAACCGGTTGTTGCAGCTGTTGATACTGCTGCTGCGGCGCAACCGGCTGTTGCGGCTGCTGATATTGCTGCTGTGGCGCAACCGGTTGTTGCGGCTGCTGATATTGTGGCTGCGGCGCAACCTGCTGTTGTGGCTGCTGATACTGCTGCTGCGGCGCAACCGGCTGTTGTGGCTGCTGATACTGCTGCTGCGGTGCAACCGGTTGTTGCGGCTGCTGTACAGGTTCAACAATTGGCGTAAACAACGGTTCGTGTGGACCATCATCCAGCAACGCTTTCATTGGCGAAAATTCAAAATCATCCAGCGAGAACGGATTCGCCCCAGCCGGTTGTTCGCCGGAATAACGTTGTTGTTGAGTTTGCGCAAACTGACGAGCCAGTTCAGCCTCTGCCGCAGCATCTGCATCTTCTGCGTTTACGGGCACATCATGTTGATACTGTTCGCCATAGCGTTGCTGCTGTGTCTGGGCGAACTGACGTGCCAGTTCATCCTGCTGCATCGCATCGATTTCATCATCGTTGTACTGATCGCCAGAATCGTACTGATTGCGCTGGGCTTCACGGGCTTTTTCTTCCGCCGCACGCTGTGAGGGCAGCTTAATACCGTAAGACGCCAATTCACGACGAGTTGGCACGCGGATACGTTTCGGTCGTGGCAACTGCGGGCCAATCCCCTCTTTGACCTGCGGACGCGGTCCACCGCTATTTGCCAGACTGAAGACTGGCGCGGCAACGGTTGCGGCAGCCCCCGTCGCCAGTGTCGCTTTTTTCACGCCAGATGCCAGCGGAGAAACAGCGGCAGCGGCTTCTACTGGAGGTACTGCTGCAACAGAAGGTGCTTTCAGCGAAGATTTGATCGGTTCTGGTTCTTTAACCGGTTCTGGAATCGGTTGATACCAGGCCGCAAGTTGTTCACGTTCACGGGCTCGCTTCTCTTCCACTTCTTCAAAGTAGTAAAGCGGCGGACGCGCGGGTTTTGTCTCTTCTACAACGGGTTCAGGCTCCACAACAGGCTGCTGTTCAACAGGTTGCGGCTGTTGGTACAACGGCTCCTGAGCGACTGGCTGCTGATAAGTTTGCTCAGTCTGGTATGTAGACTGTGGAGCAAAAGTGGATTGCTGCTCTTCGGCTTGCCAGGCGTTACCTGCCACCGATTGTTCTGGCGCAGGGGCGTAATACGACTGTTGCGCAGACTGTTCCGGCGCAGTTGCGTAATACGGTTGCTGAACAGGTTGTTCCGCCGCAGGCGCATAATACGGCTGCTGTGGCTGTACAGGTTGTTGCAGCGGCTCATTATATTGCACTGCAGGCTGCGCATATTGTGGCTGCTGTGGGTAACCTTCCGGTGCAGGAGCAATCACCGGCTCTCCCGTTTGTGGCCCCGGTACAGGCTGCCAGGCTACTGTAGGTTGTGCAGGTGCAACATCAACAGAGGCAACAGATGGCGTCTGAGTCACAGGTTCAACCGGTGCAGCCCAGCTTTGCGTCGCCGTGGTAGCAGCAGCTGCTACAGCAACAGGTTCGGTAATTGGCGCACCGTTTAATAATGGATCGTACTCGTCATATTCTGGCTGCGTTGCACGATTGCCCGAAAAGAGGACGTCGTCAGGGTCGGCAGCCACACCGCGTGCAGTGTAGGTAATCTCTTCGTCATCATCCATCCGCTTACCGGAGAACAACGCAGCGTCTGTTTGCCGCCCCATCGGATTAATGAATTTTTCCGCCAACCGTTTACGACGCGCTAGCGCGCCGCGAAGAATACGAGCACGGCGTGATTCATGCTGTTTGCCGTGATTTTCATCTTCATACTCTTCGTCATCTTCATACTCATCTTCATCGACCCAGGTATCATCGCGACGGGTACGATTACTGGCGAAGGTAAGAATATTTAAAATCCAGCCGCCGAGTTTTTCAGCAATGGTCACCCATGACCAACCGGTGAACAGCGTCAGGCCCGCTGCCCAAACGCAGAGCAGCGCAATAGTTCCCCCGCTACTGTGTAGCAGTGGTTGTAGCGTAGTGCTTAGTAAGCTGCCAATGACGCCACCGGAGGCAAAATACCAGATATCGTCAGCGTTGATTGCCGCCAGACCACAGGAGGTAAGGATGAGCGCCAAAACGCCAATGATGCGTAGCGAAACGGCAAAATAATCAATGTATTCGTCGCTGGACTGATGACGCCAGGCAAACCAACAACCGCCGACAATAATGACGGGAATGGTGTAAGCCATCACGCCAAAAATAAAGAACAGCGTATCTGCCAGCCACGCACCGGGCATCCCACCTAAATTATGGATAGGTTCATGCCAGGCCGTTTGCGACCAGCTGGGGTCCGAAGGGTTAAAGCTTAGTAAGGCAGCCATCAACCAGACGGCAAACAGGACAATAAGGATCAGCAACGCCTCCAGAAGGCGGCGGCCGCTACTTAACTTTGTCAATGTGACTTCTTTGTCTTCAGTGTATTCCTGGCTCAAGAAAGGCTCTCCAGGTTACAGGCTTTTCCTGCCCGATGCTAAAACGGACAACAGTACCAGGTTACCCCAGTACTGTTGCTGTATGGATTAACAGGAGTGTAATCAAAATACGCCGATTTTGCACCTGTTCCGTGTTAGCGCGTCTTAATAACCAGACGATTACTCTGCTTGACTTCTTCCATAACAACGTATGTCCGTGTGTCATTGACGCCAGGCAGACGCAGCAGGGTTTCCCCCAGCAACTTACGGTAAGCTGACATATCCGGCACGCGTGTTTTCAACAGGTAGTCGAAATCACCGGATACTAAATGACACTCCTGAATTTCTTCAAGTTTTTGTACAGCGGTATTGAATTGTTCAAACACATCCGGTGCGCCACGATTCAGAGTAATCTCAACGAATACCAGAAGTGATGCATCCAGATAATGGGGGTTCAGCAGCGCCGTATAGCCCTGAATAAACCCTTGTCTTTCCAGCCGACGCACACGCTCAAGGCACGGCGTTGGGGAAAGTCCCACACGTTTAGAAAGCTCGACGTTAGAAATACGCCCATCCTTTTGCAACTCATTAAGAATGTTACGATCGATACGGTCGAGATCTTTGCCAGGGCGCTTCTTGCTATCTACCATTATTATTGTCTCTCTGTATTCCTTCCCTACTCCTGTCTGACCCTGAAACATCACTGTTCAGAGTCGCTACCCGTCACGATAGACCGAAATCATGAAGATTCACGGCGCGCAATGCCTGGGTCTACGGTGAGAAGACCGTTGCCTTGTGGCAGCTATCGACATCACGAATGGCGTCTGTCCACGCCATACGTAGATTTCACTAGCACGGTAAACATGGTATTTACATGCATGGTTATGCGCATATAAGAATACTGTTTTTTTTCTTCCTCGAATGTTTTCGCAAAACACCAGGGGATTGTCAAAGCAAAACATCGATTTTTAGTACAACATGCCAGATATTCATTACCAGAGGCGTTTATTCATCATTTAATTGGCTTATAAAGCGGGAAATTTAAGTAGCAGAGGTGATAATGACGGGAGAATTTGACCGTCTTATCGATGCTGCCGATTGCACAAATTGTTAACAAAATCGTCATACTCTTTTTTTACGTCTGTAAATTCCCTACAATTCTGCCCATTGTCTGCCAACAACTATGGGGATCTCATGGGCACGACCAAACACAGTAAACTGCTTATCCTGGGTTCAGGCCCGGCGGGATACACCGCTGCTGTCTACGCGGCGCGCGCCAACCTGCAACCTGTGCTGATTACCGGCATGGAAAAAGGCGGCCAACTGACCACCACCACGGAAGTGGAAAACTGGCCTGGCGATCCAAACGATCTGACCGGTCCGTTATTAATGGAGCGCATGCACGAACATGCCACCAAATTTGAAACTGAAATCATCTTTGATCACATCAACAAAGTTGATTTGCAGAATCGTCCGTTCCGTCTGACTGGCGATAGCGGCGAATATACTTGCGACGCGCTGATTATTGCCACCGGAGCTTCTGCACGCTATCTCGGCCTGCCATCTGAAGAAGCCTTTAAAGGCCGTGGAGTTTCTGCTTGTGCAACCTGCGACGGTTTCTTCTATCGCAACCAGAAAGTTGCGGTCATCGGCGGCGGCAATACCGCGGTTGAAGAGGCGCTGTATCTGTCTAACATCGCTTCGGAAGTGCATCTGATTCACCGCCGTGACGGTTTCCGCGCGGAAAAAATACTTATTAAGCGTCTGATGGATAAAGTGGAGAACGGCAACATCATTCTACACACCAACCGTACGCTGGAAGAGGTGACCGGCGATCAGATGGGCGTCACTGGCGTTCGTCTGCGCGATACGCAAAACAGCGATAACATCGAGTCACTCGACGTTGCCGGTCTGTTTGTTGCTATCGGTCACAGCCCGAATACTGCCATTTTCGAAGGGCAGCTGGAACTGGAAAACGGCTACATCAAAGTACAGTCGGGTATTCATGGTAATGCCACCCAGACCAGCATCCCTGGCGTCTTTGCCGCAGGCGACGTGATGGATCACATTTATCGCCAGGCTATTACATCTGCTGGTACAGGCTGCATGGCAGCACTTGATGCGGAACGCTACCTCGATGGTTTAGCTGACGCAAAATAATTTTACAAATCAGTAACAAAAGTAAAGAAGGCGACACCATGCGACTATGGGTCGCCTTTATTTTTTCCTCGTTGTAACATTGCTCTGCAAATAATTCTGATAACTCACCTGCTAAGCGTGCAATGAATAAATCCCGTCAAAAAGAGTTAACCCGCTGGTTAAAACAGCAAAGCGTCATCTCCCAACGTTGGCTGAATATTTCTCGTCTGCTGGGCTTTGTGAGCGGCATATTGATCATTGCCCAGGCCTGGTTCATGGCGCGAATTCTGCAACATATGATTATGGAGAATATTCCCCGTGAAGCCCTGCTGCTTCCCTTTACGTTACTGGTTCTGACCTTTGTACTGCGCGCATGGGTGGTCTGGTTACGCGAACGGGTGGGTTATCACGCCGGGCAGCATATCCGCTTTGCCATCCGCCGTCAGGTTCTCGACCGTCTGCAACAAGCAGGGCCAGCGTGGATTCAGGGTAAACCGGCGGGGAGCTGGGCGACGCTGGTACTCGAGCAAATTGACGATATGCATGATTACTATGCACGCTACCTGCCGCAAATGGCGCTGGCAGTGTCGGTGCCGTTGCTGATTGTGGTGGCTATCTTCCCCTCTAACTGGGCTGCGGCGCTCATTCTGCTGGGCACTGCTCCGTTAATTCCGTTGTTTATGGCGCTGGTTGGAATGGGGGCTGCCGATGCTAACCGACGTAACTTTCTCGCTCTTGCTCGCTTAAGTGGGCATTTTCTCGATCGCCTGCGCGGCATGGAAACATTGCGTATTTTTGGTCGTGGTGAAGCTGAAATTGAAAGTATTCGTTCTGCTTCGGAAGATTTCCGCCAACGGACAATGGAAGTGCTACGGCTGGCGTTTTTATCCTCCGGCATTCTCGAATTTTTTACCTCGCTGTCAATTGCTCTGGTGGCGGTCTACTTTGGTTTTTCCTATCTCGGCGAGCTGGATTTTGGTCACTATGATACTGGCGTGACGCTGGCTGCGGGTTTTCTGGCCCTGATCCTTGCGCCGGAGTTTTTCCAGCCATTACGCGATCTCGGTACGTTTTATCATGCTAAAGCCCAGGCTGTTGGCGCAGCTGACAGTCTGAAAACGTTTATGGAAACCCCGCTCGCCCATCCGCAACGTGGTGAGGCGGAATTAGCATCAACCGATCCGGTGACCATTGAAGCCGAGGATCTGTTTATTACATCACCAGAAGGTAAAACGCTGGCTGGACCGCTGAACTTTACTTTGCCAGCAGGCCAACGTGCAGTGTTGGTTGGTCGCAGCGGTTCAGGTAAAAGCTCACTGCTGAACGCGCTTTCTGGTTTTCTCTCATATCAGGGATCGCTACGAATCAACGGGATAGAATTACGCGATTTATCACCGGAATCATGGCGTAAACATCTCTCCTGGGTTGGGCAAAACCCACAATTACCGGCAGCAACACTACGGGATAACGTACTACTGGCACGACCTGATGCCAGCGAACACGAGTTACAAACAGCGCTGGATAACGCCTGGGTCAGTGAGTTTCTACCGCTCCTGCCACAAGGCGTTGATACGCCTGTTGGCGACCAGGCTGCCCGCCTTTCCGTGGGGCAGGCACAGCGCGTGGCGGTGGCCCGAGCATTACTAAATCCCTGTTCGCTATTACTGTTGGATGAACCCGCTGCCAGCCTTGATGCTCACAGTGAACAGCGCGTAATGGAGGCGCTTAATGCCGCCTCTCTGCGCCAGACAACGTTAATGGTCACCCACCAGTTAGAAGATCTTGCTGACTGGGATGTCATTTGGGTAATGCAGGATGGTCAGATTATTGAGCAAGGACGTTACGCGGAATTAAGTGTGGCTGGTGGCCCATTCGCCACATTACTGGCCCATCGTCAGGAGGAGATTTAAATGCGCGCTTTGCTACCCTATCTGGCACTGTATAAACGTCATAAATGGATGTTAAGTCTTGGTATTGTGCTGGCAATTGTCACGCTGCTCGCCAGTATCGGTCTGTTGACACTTTCCGGCTGGTTCCTCTCGGCCTCAGCGGTAGCGGGGGTTGCCGGACTGTACAGCTTCAACTATATGCTACCCGCTGCGGGCGTGCGTGGTGCAGCAATCACCCGTACTGCCGGGCGCTATTTTGAACGTCTGGTAAGTCACGACGCGACTTTCCGCGTGTTGCAGCATCTGCGCATTTATACCTTCAGCAAATTGCTGCCCCTCTCCCCTGCAGGACTGGCGCGCTATCGTCAGGGCGAATTGCTCAACCGCGTGGTGGCGGATGTTGATACGCTCGATCATCTTTACCTGCGCGTTATCTCGCCGCTGGTGGGCGCTTTTGTGGTGATTATGGTGGTGACAATCGGGTTAAGTTTCCTTGATTTCACCCTCGCCTTTACGCTGGGCGGCATTATGTTACTGACGCTTTTCCTTATGCCACCACTGTTTTATCGTGCGGGAAAAAGCACCGGGCAAAATCTGACTCATCTTCGCGGGCAGTATCGCCAACAACTGACGGCCTGGCTGCAAGGGCAAGCTGAGCTGACCATTTTTGGTGCCAGCGATCGTTATCGCACGCAGTTAGAGAATACCGAAATTCAGTGGCTGGAAGCGCAACGTCGTCAATCTGAACTCACCGCATTGTCGCAAGCGATAATGCTGCTCATTGGCGCGTTAGCGGTGATCCTGATGCTGTGGATGGCGTCTGGCGGCGTTGGCGGCAATGCTCAACCCGGCGCGTTAATTGCCCTGTTTGTCTTCTGCGCGTTAGCCGCGTTTGAAGCACTGGCACCAGTAACGGGTGCATTTCAGCATCTGGGGCAAGTCATTGCCTCTGCCGTTCGGATCACTGACTTAACGGATCAAAAACCGGAAGTCACCTTCCCTGATACCCAAACTCGTGTTGCCGATCGCGTTTCGCTGACGTTACGGGATGTTCAATTCACTTATCCGGAGCAATCCCAACAGGCACTTAAAGGGATTTCTCTTCAGGTAAACGCCGGGGAACATATAGCGATTCTCGGGCGAACCGGATGCGGCAAATCAACACTGTTACAACTGCTGACCCGCGCATGGGACCCGCAACAAGGCAAGATTTTGCTTAACGATAGCCCCATAGCCAGCCTGAATGAAGCGGCTCTACGACAGACCATCAGCGTTGTTCCTCAGCGAGTGCATCTGTTTAGCGCCACGCTGCGTGATAATCTGTTACTCGCCTCACCTGGCAGTAGTGATGAGGCTCTGGCGGAGATCTTGCGTCGCGTTGGTCTGGAGAAGCTGCTCGAGGATGCAGGTCTCAACAGTTGGTTGGGTGAAGGCGGACGCCAGCTCTCCGGTGGTGAACTGCGCCGTCTGGCTATCGCCCGTGCGCTGTTACATGATGCGCCGCTGGTATTGCTGGATGAACCTACAGAAGGCTTAGATGCCACAACCGAAAGTCAGATCCTTGAATTGCTTGCAGAAATGATGCATGAGAAAACGGTGTTAATGGTCACCCATCGACTTCGCGGACTCTCTCGTTTCCAACAAATAATAGTGATGGACAACGGGCAAATTATTGAGCAAGGTACTCACGCAGAACTGCTTGCCAGACAGGGGCGTTATTACCAGTTCAAGCAGGGTTTGTAAGCTATTATTGAACGATCCGACTTGCGTGGAGTTTTGCGGTCATGCGCCTGGTTCAGCTTTCTCGCCATTCAATAGCCTTCCCTTCCCCGGAAGGCGCATTACGTGAGCCTAACGGCCTGCTGGCACTGGGGGGCGATCTTAGCCCTGCGCGCCTGTTAATGGCTTACCAGCGTGGTATTTTTCCGTGGTTTTCTCCAAGCGACCCCATCCTCTGGTGGTCGCCCGATCCTCGCGCGGTGCTTTGGCCTGAATCACTGCATATCAGCCGTAGTATGAAGCGATTTCATAAACGCTCGCCCTATCGAGTCACGATGAATTACGCTTTTGGTCAGGTCATTGAAGGCTGTGCCAGCGATCGCGAAGAAGGAACCTGGATCACGCGTGGCGTGGTCGAAGCCTACCATCGCCTTCACGAACTCGGTCATGCCCACTCTATTGAAGTCTGGCGTGAAGATGAGCTTGTCGGCGGTATGTACGGCGTGGCCCAGGGAACGCTATTTTGTGGCGAGTCCATGTTCAGCCGGATGGAAAATGCGTCTAAAACGGCGCTTCTGGTATTCTGTGAGGAATTTATTGGTCATGGCGGTAAACTTATCGACTGCCAGGTCCTTAACGATCACACAGCGTCGCTTGGTGCCTGCGAAATTCCCCGCCGGGATTACCTCAATTATCTCAATCAAATGCGCCTCGGACGATTGCCGAATAATTTCTGGGTACCACGGTGCTTGTTTTCACCACAAGAATGAATGTTTTCGGCACATTTCTCCCCAGAGTGTTATAATTGCGGTCGCAGAGTTGGTTACGCTCATTACCCCGCTGCCGATAAGGAATTTTTCGCGTCAGGTAACGCCCATCGTTTATCTCACCGCTCCCTTATACGTTGCGCTTTTGGTGCGGCTTAGCCGTGTGTTTTCGGAGTAATGTGCCGAACCTGTTTGTTGCGATTTAGCGCGCAAATCTTTACTTATTTACAGAACTTCGGCATTATCTTGCCGGTTCAAATTACGGTAGTGATACCCCAGAGGATTAGATGGCCAAAGAAGACAATATTGAAATGCAAGGTACCGTTCTTGAAACGTTGCCTAATACCATGTTCCGCGTAGAGTTAGAAAACGGTCACGTGGTTACTGCACACATCTCCGGTAAAATGCGCAAAAACTACATCCGCATCCTGACGGGCGACAAAGTGACTGTTGAACTGACCCCGTACGACCTGAGCAAAGGCCGCATTGTCTTCCGTAGTCGCTGATTGTTTTACCGCCTGATGGGCGAAGAGAAAGAACGAGTAAAAGGTCGGTTTAACCGGCCTTTTTATTTTGTGATATGTATGAAGTACTTTGGAAGTATAAATCCATAACTTGTCTCGATGTAGATATACTGCACAACTTGTTTACAGTATGAGCAAACAATAATTATCATTAAAATTCTTCTTGACCGTTTTACTCCAACTCCCTATAGTAGCGCCCCGTTGCCACCCATGAGGTTTGGCAGCAAAACAATTTGGTGAGGTGTCCGAGTGGCTGAAGGAGCACGCCTGGAAAGTGTGTATACGGCAACGTATCGGGGGTTCGAATCCCCCCCTCACCGCCATATTCAAAGAAGAGCTCGTACGAAAGTGCGAGCTTTTTTTTCGCATATTGCACTCCAGGGGGGATGAGAAGCCCCGACCGGGGTTCGACAACTGGCGCAGCCAGTTGGACAGACCACGAACACAGTGAGTGGGCTGCCCGCAGGGCGAGCGAAGCGAGTCAATCCCCCCCTCACCGTCATATTTAAAGAAAAGCGCGTACGAAAGTACGAGCTTTTTTCGCATTTTATCTGCCTGTTCGACAGTGAACCAGCAGAGGAGCAACAGTTCGTTAAGTACGAATTTCTAAGCAGCCTGTACGGCAGTGAACCATCAACATCCACTTCATTTGCCGAATACAGCTTTCTAAGCTGCCTGTACGGCAGTGAACGCGTTCGCAAAGGTTTTACCGCACCCCGTCGATTTCTAAGCTGCCTGTACGGCAGTGAACTCAAATACTACACGTTTAGCTCGTTGTTAATAAAGCAAAATCATCTCATTTTCCTGCTGGCACCCTTTTTTATTCTTACCTTCCAGCACCATTAATTATCAACAACTTACCTTCACCTCCAAAAATAGGGTTTTCACCGCCCCAGCCTACAAACAAAAAGTCCGTAACCTCTTTCGAGATTACGGACTTCACCAACCTACCTGACAATCAGATTAATGCGCTGCTTCCGCCTTGTGCTTTTGTGCACTCTGGAATCCATAAGTCAGCTCATTTTTCTCTTTATCCAGCGCAACCGTCACCTGACCGCCGTCCACCAGCGAACCAAACAACAGTTCGTTGGCGAGCGGTTTTTTCAGGTTGTCCTGGATGACACGCGCCATCGGACGTGCGCCCATTGCCCGGTCGTAACCTTTCTCGGCCAGCCAGTTACGCGCTTCCTGGCTCACTTCCAGAGAAACACCTTTCTGATCCAACTGAACCTGCAACTCGACGATGAATTTATCCACTACCTGATGGATCACGTCGGTGGAGAGATGATCGAACCAGATAATGTTGTCGAGACGGTTACGAAACTCCGGCGTAAAGATCTTCTTGATCTCTTCCATCGCATCGGTACTGTTGTCCTGGTGGATAAGACCAATCGATTTACGCTCAGTTTCTCGTACCCCAGCGTTGGTGGTCATCACCAATACCACGTTACGGAAGTCCGCTTTGCGTCCGTTGTTATCGGTCAGCGTACCGTTGTCCATCACCTGCAACAGAATATTGAACACGTCCGGGTGCGCTTTCTCGATTTCGTCCAGCAGCAGCACCGCATGTGGATGCTTGATGACCGCATCAGTCAGCAAACCGCCCTGATCAAAACCAACGTATCCCGGAGGCGCACCAATCAGACGGCTGACGGTATGGCGTTCCATATACTCGGACATATCAAAGCGCAGAAGCTCAATGCCCAAAGCTTTCGAAAGCTGTACCGTCACCTCTGTTTTCCCGACCCCGGTAGGGCCTGCAAACAGGAACGAACCGACCGGTTTATGTTCGTGACCTAAACCTGCACGCGCCATCTTAATGGCTTCAGTCAGCGCCTCAATGGCTTTATCCTGACCGAAGACCAGCATTTTCAGGCGATCGCCGAGGTTTTTCAGGGTATCGCGGTCACTCTGCGAAACACTCTTCTCTGGAATGCGCGCAATACGGGCCACCACGGACTCAATATCCGCCACATTAACGGTTTTCTTGCGTTTGCTTACCGGCATCAGGCGTGCGCGAGCGCCCGCTTCGTCGATAACGTCAATGGCTTTATCCGGCAGATGACGATCGTTAATGTATTTCACCGCCAGCTCTACCGCTGCACGCACCGCTTTTGCGGTATAACGCACGTCGTGGTGCGCTTCATACTTCGGTTTCAGGCCATTGATGATTTGAACAGTTTCTTCGATCGACGGTTCAGTAATATCAATTTTCTGGAAGCGACGCGCCAGAGCACGGTCTTTCTCGAAAATGTTGCTGAACTCCTGATAGGTTGTCGAACCAATTACGCGAATTTTACCGCTGGAGAGCAGCGGTTTGATCAGGTTAGCCGCATCGACCTGGCCACCAGAGGCTGCACCCGCACCGATAATGGTGTGGATCTCATCAATAAACAGGATGCTGTTAGTATCCTGCTCCAGCTGCTTGAGCAACGCTTTAAAACGTTTTTCAAAGTCGCCGCGATATTTTGTGCCCGCTAACAGAGAACCGATATCGAGAGAGTAAATCGTACAGTCAGCCATCACTTCCGGCACATCGCCCTGAACAATTCGCCAGGCAAGACCTTCCGCAATCGCGGTTTTACCGACACCAGATTCCCCCACCAGCAGCGGGTTGTTTTTACGGCGACGGCAGAGAACCTGAATAGCACGCTCCAGCTCCTTCTCACGACCAATCAGTGGGTCGATTCCTCCCACGCGCGCAAGCTGATTCAGGTTCGTCGTGAAATTCTCCATACGTTCCTCCCCACCAGCTTGTTCTTCGCTGTTTGGCTGGCTGCCAGGATCAGAAGACTGTGTCGGCTCGTCTTTACGCGTGCCATGAGAGATAAAGTTCACCACATCGAGACGGCTGACTTCATGTTTACGCAACAGATATGCCGCCTGCGACTCCTGTTCGCTAAAAATAGCGACCAGAACGTTTGCACCGGTAACCTCATTGCGACCGGAGGACTGGACATGGAAGACCGCACGTTGCAGTACACGCTGAAAACTCAGCGTCGGCTGTGTGTCGCGCTCCTCTTCACTGGCAGGCAGAACGGGTGTGGTTTGTTCAATAAAGGCTTCCAGTTCCTGACGGAGCGCAACCAAATCCACAGAACACGCTTCCAGCGCCTCCCGGGCAGATGGGTTACTGAGCAGCGCCAGTAACAAGTGCTCGACGGTCATAAACTCATGACGGTGCTCGCGCGCTCTGGCGAAAGCCATATTTAAACTGAGTTCCAGTTCTTGATTGAGCATAGGCACCTCCCCCAATTTTTATGCCTGCATTCAGGCTTTTTCTAGCGTACACAGCAATGGATGCTCATTCTCCCTCGCGTACTTGTTCACCATCGCCACTTTGGTTTCTGCAACCTCGGCGGTAAAGACTCCGCAAATGGCCTTCCCCTGGTAGTGAACAGCGAGCATCAATTGCGTTGCACGTTCTACATCATAAGAAAAGAATTTTTGTAACACGTCAATAACAAACTCCATCGGAGTGTAATCATCATTGACTAATATCACTTTATACATAGATGGCGGTTTTAGCGCGTCGCGAACTTTTTCTTCCGCCAGTTGATCAAAGTCCAGCCAGTCGTTCGTTTTACCCATTGTCAGTTATCATCTTCGGTTACGGTTATCGGCAGAACGCCCTGCCGCTGACAAGAGCTTATTTGCCTGACCAATCTACTCCACATGATAGATAACTATCATCTATCGTTGGCATCAGCGACATCTGTCACATTCCTGTCAATAGCGTTAACTGCTTCAAATTTTTGATTCATACCTGCCCCCTGGCCCCTGTCAAATGCTTGACGGCTCGCCCTAATTCTCTAAATTGTATTTCTAGAGTTGGCGAGGTTTTGAACAGCCCCCTCTCTGACCCCGGTTTATTCCATCTTACTTGTATAAGATTTGCGAAGGATGTCGAAGCATGGAAAAGGGTACTGTTAAGTGGTTCAACAATGCCAAAGGGTTTGGTTTCATCTGCCCTGAAGGCGGCGGCGAAGATATTTTCGCTCATTATTCCACCATTCAGATGGATGGTTACAGAACGCTAAAAGCTGGACAATCCGTTCAGTTTGATGTCCACCAGGGGCCAAAAGGCAATCACGCCAGTGTTATTGTGCCCGTCGAAGTAGAAGCGGCAGTCGCATAGCTCTTCTGTCTCATTGTGTACATCCTAAAGGCAAAATGCCAGCCCGATCGGCTGGCATTTTTATCTCAAAATTACTCTCGTGCCAGAGCATCTACTGGATCCAGTCGTGCCGCATTTCGTGCGGGTAACCAGCCAAATAAAATCCCGGTGACCGTCGAGCAGAGAAACGCCAGCAGCAGCGCCAAAGGTGAAAAACCAATCTCCCAGCCGGGTAAGAAAAGCTGCAAGGTGAAAGCAATTAACAGTGACAGTGTTATTCCCAACGCGCCACCGACCAGGCAAACCAGCACGGCTTCGATCAGGAACTGTTGCAAAACATCGCTTGCTCGCGCACCTACAGCCATGCGAATGCCAATTTCCCGCGTCCGCTCGGTCACTGACACCAGCATAATATTCATTACACCAATACCGCCCACCACCAGCGAAATCACCGCCACCAGCGTAAGAAACAGTTGTAAAGTACGTGTGGTCTTTTCAACGGTTTTCAAGACGCCGTCCATGTTCCAGGTAAAGAAATCCTTCTTACCGTGGCGCAGTGAAAGTAAACGCGTGAGTTGCTGTTCCGCCTCGGCGCTGTCAAATCCTTCTTTCACCCTGACAGTAATGGAGTTCAGCCACGACTGGCCCATAACTCGCCCGGACATCGTGCTGTAAGGTAGCCAGACACGCAGCACTTTACTGCTACCAAACATCGACTGTTTTTCTTCCGCCACACCAATGACTCTGGCGGGCATATTGCCGACCAGAATCACCTCGCCAACCACATCTGCTTTATGGGGGAAAAGCTGGCGGCGAGTATTACTGTCGAGCACCACCACCTGCGCACGACCGTTCAGCTGCTCCTGATTAAAGGTGTTCCCTTCACTGAAGGTCATGCCATAGACATTAAAATAATCGCCGCTCACGCCATTGGCACTGGCAGCAACATCAACATTGTTATAACGCAGGCGCAGGTTTTGCGAGACGGCAGGTGTGGCTGAGGCGACCCACGGTTGTTTTTGGATGGCGATTAAGTCATCGTACTTCAGCGCCTGCTGATATTGCGGATCGTCATCGCCAAAATCTTTCCCGGGATAGACATCAATAGTATTCGTACCAATAGAACGAATATCCGCCAGCACCATTTGTTTGGCGGCGTCGCCCACCACGACAATTGAAACCACCGACGCAATACCGATAATAATCCCCAGCATGGTCAGTAAAGTACGCATTTTATTCGCTGCCAGCGCCCTCCATGCCATCGTCAGCGCCTCGTTAAAACCACTGACAAACTGCCGCCAGCCAGAGGCCGTGTTGACAACAGGTTCCGTCCCGCCAGCAACATTCACTTTTTCAACGGCGGGAGGATTGCGCACAATTTCGCCGTCGCGAATTTCGATCACCCGCTCGGCCTGAGCAGCGACCTGCGGATCGTGGGTAACGATAATCACCGTATGCCCGCGATCACGCAGCTGATGCAGGATCGCCATCACCTCTTCGCCAGAATGGCTGTCCAGTGCGCCGGTTGGTTCATCGGCAAGAATTACCTGACCGCCGTTCATCAATGCCCGCGCGATGCTGACGCGCTGTTGCTGACCACCCGAAAGCTGTGCCGGATAATACTCTGTACGGTCTTCCAGCCCCAGTCGTTGCAGCAACTCCTGGGCGCGAAGCAGCCGCTGTTTCCGCTCAAGACCGGCATAGACGGCGGGTACTTCAACGTTCTGCTCGGCGGTTAAATGCGAAAGCAAATGGTAACGCTGGAAAATAAAGCCGAAGTGTTCGCGACGCAGTTGCGCCAGCGCATCGGCGTCCAGCGTGGCAACATCCTGACCGGCTACGCGATAGGTGCCGCTGGTGGCCTTATCCAGGCAGCCGAGAATATTCATCAGGGTCGATTTACCGGAACCCGAAGCGCCGACAATCGCCACCATCTCACCAGCATAAATATCGAGGGTGATGCCCTTCAGCACCTCAACCTGCTCATCACCGGCAGGATAGCTGCGACGAATATCCTTTAATTCGAGCAAAGGCGTCATTGTGCAGCTCCTGGTTTGGCCTCACCAATCACCACTTCATCGCCCGCGTCCAGCCCTTTGACAATCTCAACATCGGTATCGTTACGTGCGCCAATCGTCACTTCACGTTCGCGTGTTTCACCATTACGCAACAATTTGACTTTATAACGATTATCGCCAACCGGATCGCCTAACGCCGACAGAGGGATCGTCAGCACATTTTTCACATCGGTGAGCTGAATATGCACTTGCGCGGTCATATCCAGCCGCAGCAAACCATTGGGGTTGGGGACTTCAAAACGGGCGTAATAGAAAATAGCGTCGTTAACCTTTTCCGGCGTCGGTAGCACATCCTTGATTTGCCCTTCGTAGCGCGTCAGCGGATCGCCAAGCACCGTAAACCAGGCTTTTTGCCCCGGCTTCAGGTGGATTACATCCGCTTCAGAAACCTGCGCTTTTACCAGCATGGTGCTCATATCTGCCAGCGTCAGAATGTTCGGTGCTTGTTGTGCGGCAATCACCGTCTGGCCTTGCAGAGTGGTGATTTGCGTGACTTCCCCGGCCATCGGGGCAACGATGCGGGTGTAATCGAGATTGGTTTTAGCCGTATCGAGTGAGGCCTGATTGCGCTTGATTTGCGCGTCAATGGTGCCAATTTGCGCCTGTTTCACAGCCATCTCCGTCGCGGCGGTATCGAGATCCTGCTGTGAAACCGCCTGCGTTTGTGCCAGACGTTGCTGACGGGAATACGTCACCCGCGCCAGTTTCAGCTCCGCTTCCGCCTGCTGCCGCTGCGCGCGTAGCTCCATCAGCGTTGCTTCCACCTCCTTGATCTGGTTTTCAGCCTGTTCAGGATCAATAACCCCTAAAAGCTGGTCTTTTTTTACTTTATCGCCAATCGCCACCGACAGCGTTTTCAACTGACCGCTGACCTGCGCGCCCACATCAACCTTACGCAGCGCGTCCAGCTTTCCGGTCGCCAGCACGCTTTGCTGTAAATCACCGGGGCGCACAATCAGCGTCTGATAAGTCGGCACGGGTGCGTTAAGAATTCTCCATAACGTAATCAGCCCGGCAATGACTATCACCAGCGCAATAACGTAACGCTTCTTCACGGTTTTCCGCTTTTTCATAAATATTCTGAATACTCCATATGCCAATCCGGGTCATTAACTTCAACGAAATATCAACAAAACCCTAAAATTTACGTTAGTAATCACACTATTGATGTTTGGTTAAGATACGCAATGGTGAAATCGACGTCATGTATAACCATTGATTTCATGAATATGTCGCAGCTAACTGAACGGACCTTTACGCCATCTGAATCTCTCAGCAGCCTGTCACTTTTTCTTAGTCTGGCACGTGGACAGTGTCGGCCGGGTAAATTCTGGCATCGCCGTAGTTTTCGCCAGAAATTTTTGCTGCGCTCGTTGATTATGCCGCGTTTAAGCGTTGAGTGGATGAACGAACTTTCCCACTGGCCTAATCTCAATGTGTTGTTAACGCGCCAGCCGCGACTGCCTGTGCGTCTGCATCGCCCTTACCTTGCGGCGAATCTTAGCCGTAAGCAATTGCTGGAGGCGTTACGTTACCATTATGCGTTACTCCGCGGGTGTATGTCGGCGGAAGAATTCAGCTTATATTTGAATACCCCCGGGCTGCAACTGGCGAAGCTGGAAGGCAAAAACGGCGAGCAGTTCACACTTGAGCTGACCATGATGATCTCAATGGATAAAGAAGGTGACAGCACAATCCTGTTCCGCAACAGCGAAGGTATTCCTCTGGCAGAGATCACGTTTACCCTGTGTGAATATCAGGGGAAAAGAACAATGTTTATTGGCGGACTGCAAGGCGCAAAATGGGAAATTCCACATCAGGAAATCCAGAATGCGACGAAAGCCTGCCACGGGCTATTTCCCAAACGCCTTGTGATGGAAGCAGCCTGTCTGTTTGCCCAACGTTTGCAGGTAGAGCAGATCATTGCCGTCAGCAATGAAACACATATTTACCGCAGCCTGCGTTATCGCGATAAAGAAGGCAAGATCCATGCTGATTACAACGCGTTCTGGGAGTCGGTTGGCGGCGTATGTGATGCTGAACGCCATTACCGCCTTCCGGCACAGATAGCACGAAAAGAGATTGCCGAAATCGCCAGTAAAAAACGGGCTGAATACCGTCGGCGCTATGAGATGCTCGACGCTATTCAGCCACAAATGGCCACGATGTTTCGCGGTTAATCCGCGCGACCGCGCGCCAGCCACAGCACGCGTGAGAACATTTTTTTCAGCAGCGTCGGTACGGAATCCACACCACGACGTCCTGCCTCCATTGCCACTTCAATGGCAAGATCGGGTTTGGAAGAGCGATGGATCGCTTTCGAGATAATTTTGCGCAGATTCATCGGTACATTTTCCGGGATTTGCGCCACGCGGTGGAACACATCGGAAAATCCCTGGCGATACATAAAATGTTCCATATCCAGCGCCGGTAACGCCGTTAAATGTTCTCGTTCGGCTTCCCGATCGTTATTCAACAGGCTGCGTACCGTAGCGGCATATTTCTTCCCTGCTTCATCGCCATCGACCAGTACATGCCATTCAATCCCCATTCGCCGGGCAAATTTAACCAGTGGCTTTAGCCCGGACTGGGCAAACTCAATGACCTTGATCCCTTCGGCATCAAAATGATGTCCGCACTGACGCGCCAGTTCATTGATAACCCAGGTTTCCGTTTCGCCTTCCACCAGCAGCCAGCAGCGTGCAAACAACGATGACGGACGATTAAAACGAATATGGAAAGAGATGCGTCGGCTATCTTCGGTACTCAAACCACTCGGCCCCAGACGCCAGGCGGCAACGCGCGAGGACTCACGTACCAGTCGGCAAACATGCTCTACCGGCGTTAACGAAAGCAACTCACCCGAGTTGGTGGTGGCAATGCGCTGCAATGGCAGAAGATTCAACAGATGCCAGGCAACTGAAAGCATAATGGGGTGTAAACGGGTTTCTGGATCTTCGATCAGCAACAATGGACGGGCGTCTTTATCCAGCCGCAATGTGCCTTTTGCCTGCAATAAAGTAGCAAACAGGCCGAGCAAAATAACCCGATACGAGCGCCCACCAGGTCGGTCAATCATCCTGTTGATGATATCCAGATAGCGCCAGCTTCGTTGCTCATTGCTGGCCCGCCGCCGCATTAAACGATATCGCGCCTGTCCGGCCCCCTGCTCAGAGAAATAATGCTCAAGCAGTTGCACCATTGCGGAAAGTCCCTGACGAATCTGCCCATCAGAGAGATTTTGCGGATGTGAGGATAACTCACGGGCGAGGAAATCGAGCTGGCGCGCGGTGACTTCCACATTAGGGACATTTGGCACCGTGCCGTTACGAATACGGCGCATAAAACGGGCATCACGCAAGCGCAGCACCGGCATTAAACGCACCAGATGGCGTGCCTGGTCGTTAATATCCTCGACATCAATCGGATGTCCGTCTTTATCGAGAAAACTGCGCAGTGTCATCACGCTGCCGTCTTCCGCACTCTCCCCTTCCAGACGATAAAAAATACGGTGATAGCCATCGGTGCATGGCGTCCAGCACGCTTCCAGCGGCCGATAGCGGCGAACCCGATGTCGGCCTGGCAGCGATTCGCGGAAGGTCAAAATAATATGCAGATGATGTTCTCGCCCGTTGATATCTCCCGGCGGGAACCAGAAATCGTCGCGCTCAAAATGGTAGAGATCTGATTCTGGCGATAGCAGCAGGGTTAAGGCGTCCAGCAAGCTGGATTTACCCCACGCGTTCTCCCCAATCAGGACGTTGTTTTGTTCCAGCATCAACGACAAACGGTTGATACCGCGAAAACCCACAATTTCAACGCGCTCAAGAATCATATCCCCTCCAGAAATATGTGACTTATCCTTTACGCTGGCAGTATAACGGGAAAGGCCATGCTAATACGTGATGACATCACATTTAAGCATGGCAAATGTCTGAAAAATGAGCGAATAATCGCGTTATACTCCCTCTTGCTGATAAGCCTGCAAAAACAACAAAATCAAATAATTAGCATGATAAATTATTTTTTATTACGCCTAAAGGATTAAATCTTTTGCTTGCACTACACTGTCAATCAGACAAATGACTATATGGGGCAACCCGCTGTTGCCCTAAATCAAATTTACTGGATTTATTTATCTGGTGAATGACTCGCCTTCGTTTTTAAAATAGCCGCGCATTATTTCCGTCGTCACTTTTTTACGACGACCCTATAAAACGACCATATTTTTCACAGGGTCAATTTTTAATTGAGGTGGATATGTTCAGAAAATTAGCAGCTGAATGTTTTGGTACTTTCTGGCTTGTTTTTGGTGGCTGTGGTAGTGCCGTACTGGCCGCAGGCTTCCCGGAATTAGGCATTGGTTTTGCCGGCGTGGCGCTGGCATTCGGTCTGACCGTTCTGACGATGGCCTTTGCTGTTGGTCATATTTCTGGTGGTCATTTTAACCCGGCGGTCACTATTGGTTTATGGGCTGGCGGACGTTTCCCGGCAAAAGAAGTCGTTGGCTACGTAATTGCCCAGGTTGTCGGCGGTATTGTTGCGGCGGCGCTGCTGTATTTAATTGCCAGTGGTAAAACAGGTTTTGACGCGGCAGCCAGCGGTTTTGCTTCTAACGGTTATGGCGAGCATTCGCCAGGCGGTTATTCCATGCTTTCCGCGCTGGTAGTTGAACTGGTATTGAGTGCAGGTTTCCTGCTGGTGATCCACGGCGCAACCGACAAATTCGCTCCTGCTGGTTTTGCGCCGATCGCTATTGGTCTGGCCTTAACCCTGATTCACTTAATCAGTATTCCGGTGACTAACACTTCTGTTAACCCGGCGCGCAGCACCGCGGTTGCTATCTTCCAGGGCGGCTGGGCATTAGAACAACTGTGGTTCTTCTGGGTGGTGCCAATTGTCGGCGGCATTATCGGTGGTCTGATTTACCGGACCCTGCTGGAAAAACGTAATTAATTAACGCAGAAGGCCTGGCGCAATGTCAGGCCTTTTTTAAATATATTGATTCATCTTCCTGTTGCGCTCCTTGATGTGTTAAGCCACATATAGTCACTGGCGCAGGGAGCGCGCAGGGGGCGGCCAATCGCCGCCGCCCCCTGCACCCCCGGGCTCTGGCGAACAAAATCGCCGCTGCGCGGTGCCCTCGACTTATCCCTTGCGGCTACCGGGTCGGGCGCGAGGTAACATCCCTGTAAAACGCGCCCTCAGCCCACATCCATGTGGGCTGCCCCGGCCTTCAGGGAACGCCTCGGCGATTTTGACGCCACCAACACCGGTGCGGTTTGTAATTAAAGCGCAAGAATATCTTTAAATGAAAATGAATACCCTACCGATCCTTATGCATAACATTTCCTTTTAATTGCAACTTTACTCGTCCTTCCGCTTTCAGTAGTGTGTCATCGCGCATTTCGACTTCATCTTTGCAAGGACTGGGTTTTCATGTTTTCTGGGCTGTTAATCATTCTGGTTCCCCTGATTGTGGGTTACCTCATTCCTCTTCGCCAAAAAGCTGCATTAAGAGTTATTAATCAGCTATTAAGCTGGATGGTTTACCTCATTCTCTTTTTTATGGGTATCAGTCTGGCGTTTCTCGATAACCTCGCCAGTAACCTGTTGGCGATTCTGCATTATTCTGCCGTCAGTATTACCGTTATTTTACTGTGTAATATTGCCGCCCTTATGTGGCTGGAACGAGGCCTGCCATGGCGCAATCACCATCAGCAAGAAAAACTCCCGTCGCGTATTGCGATGGCGCTGGAGTCGCTAAAACTGTGCGGCGTAGTAGTGATTGGTTTTGCCATTGGTCTGAGTGGACTGGCTTTCTTACAACACGCGACCGAAGCCAGTGAATACACCTTAATTCTGCTACTTTTCCTCGTCGGTATTCAGTTGCGCAATAATGGCATGACCTTAAAGCAGATTGTCCTTAATCGCCGGGGAATGATTGTCGCCGTGGTGGTGGTTGCCAGTTCATTAATTGGTGGTTTAATTAACGCCTTTATTCTTGATCTTCCCATCAATACCGCGCTGGCAATGGCCTCTGGTTTCGGCTGGTATTCTCTTTCCGGTATTTTATTGACCGAATCTTTTGGTCCGGTAATCGGGAGCGCGGCGTTTTTTAATGATCTGGCCCGTGAGCTGATTGCAATTATGTTGATCCCTGGGCTGATTCGCCGCAGCCGCTCTACCGCACTGGGCTTATGCGGTGCGACGTCGATGGATTTCACCCTGCCCGTTCTTCAACGTACTGGCGGGCTGGATATGGTCCCGGCGGCAATTGTTCACGGTTTTATTCTTAGCCTGTTAGTGCCGATCCTCATCGCCTTTTTCTCTGCGTAATACCTCTCTGGCGGTAGATCCCTGCCGCCAAAATTGCGCTAAATCAATCTCCCTTAAAGTTGCATGAAAAATCCCTTTTATCCCTGCGTTAAGCGTCTTAACCTTAAACATGTATATTAAATATAACTTTAAAAGGTGTGATCATGTTTTGTGTGCAATGTGAACAAACTATCCGTACTCCGGCAGGAAACGGCTGCTCATACGCGCAGGGGATGTGTGGTAAAACGGCGGAAACCTCTGACCTTCAGGATTTACTCATCGCGGCGCTGCAAGGGCTTTCGGCCTGGGCGGTAAAAGCGCGTGAATACGGCATCATCAACCACGATGTAGACAGCTTTGCGCCACGCGCATTTTTCTCAACCCTGACCAACGTTAACTTCGATTCTCCGCGTATAGTCGGCTACGCTCGTGAAGCGATTGCCCTGCGCGAGGCGCTGAAAGCACAATGCCTGGCTGTAGATGCCAACGCCCGCGTCGATAACCCGATGGCTGACCTGCAACTGGTGAGCGATGATCTTGGCGAGCTGCAACGTCAGGCAGCAGAATTTACCCCTAACAAAGATAAAGCGGCGATTGGCGAAAACATTCTCGGCCTGCGCCTGCTGTGCCTGTATGGCCTGAAAGGTGCGGCGGCCTATATGGAACACGCGCATGTTCTCGGTCAATACGACAACGATATTTATGCCCAGTACCATAAAATCATGGCGTGGCTGGGAACCTGGCCTGCCGATATGAACGCGCTTCTTGAGTGTTCAATGGAAATCGGCCAGATGAACTTCAAAGTGATGAGCATTCTGGACGCAGGCGAAACCGGTAAATACGGTCACCCGACCCCAACCCAGGTCAACGTCAAAGCGACGGCGGGTAAATGCATTCTGATTTCCGGTCACGATCTCAAAGATCTCTACAACCTGCTGGAACAGACCGAAGGCACGGGCGTTAATGTCTACACCCACGGCGAAATGCTGCCTGCGCATGGCTACCCGGAGCTGCGTAAATTCAAGCATCTGGTCGGTAACTACGGCAGCGGCTGGCAGAATCAGCAAGTGGAGTTCGCTCGTTTCCCTGGCCCCATCGTGATGACCTCGAACTGCATCATCGACCCAACCGTAGGCGCTTATGACGATCGTATCTGGACCCGCAGCATCGTTGGCTGGCCGGGTGTGCGTCATCTGGATGGCGAAGATTTCTCTGCGGTCATTGCCCAGGCGCAACAAATGGCAGGCTTCCCGTACAGCGAAATTCCGCACCTGATCACCGTGGGCTTTGGTCGTCAAACGCTGCTTGGCGCAGCGGATACGCTGATTGATCTGGTAAGCCGTGAAAAACTGCGTCATATCTTCCTGCTTGGCGGCTGTGACGGCGCACGCGGCGAGCGTCACTACTTCACCGATTTCGCCACCAGCGTGCCGGATGACTGCCTGATCCTCACTCTCGCCTGTGGTAAATATCGCTTTAACAAACTCGAGTTTGGCGATATCGAAGGTCTGCCGCGTCTGGTGGATGCTGGTCAGTGTAACGATGCTTACTCAGCAATTATTCTGGCGGTAACGCTGGCAGAAAAACTGGGCTGCGGTGTCAACGATCTGCCGCTGTCACTGGTGCTCTCCTGGTTTGAACAGAAAGCGATTGTCATTCTGCTGACACTGCTTTCTCTGGGTGTGAAAAATATCGTCACCGGCCCGACTGCACCTGGTTTCCTGACACCAGACCTGCTGGCGGTGCTGAACGAGAAATTCGGCCTGCGTTCTATCACCACTGTTGAAGAAGACATGAAGCAACTGTTGAGCGCGTAAGGAATTTGTCGATGACGATGCCAACGAATCAATGCCCGTGGCGGATGCAGGTTCATCACATTACGCAAGAAACGCCGGATGTGTGGACGATTTCCCTGATTTGCCACGATTACTACCCATATCGCGCCGGGCAATATGCACTGGTCAGCGTGCGTAACTCAGCGGAAACGCTGCGTGCTTACACCATTTCCTCCACGCCAGGCGTGAGTGAATACATCACCCTGACTGTGCGGCGGATTGATGACGGAGTCGGCTCCCAGTGGCTGACGCGCGATGTAAAACGCGGTGATTATCTCTGGCTTTCAGACGCAATGGGGGAATTTACCTGCGACGATAAAGCAGAAGATAAATTCCTGTTGCTGGCGGCAGGCTGCGGCGTCACGCCGATTATGTCGATGCGTCGCTGGCTGGCGAAGAACCGTCCGCAGGCCGATGTGCAGGTGATCTACAACATGCGTTCGCCGCAGGATGTTATTTTCGCCGATGAGTGGCGCAACTATCCGGTGACGCTGGTGGCAGAAAATAACGTTACCGAAGGCTTTATCGCTGGTCGTCTCACTCGCGAACTGCTGGCAGGTGTCCCTGACTTAGCTTCACGTACCGTGATGACCTGCGGCCCGGCTCCGTATATGGATTGGGTAGAGCAGGAAGTGAAAGCGCTCGGCGTGACGCGTTTCTTTAAAGAGAAATTCTTCACCCCAGTAGCGGAAGCGGCGACCAGCGGTCTGAAATTCACCAAACTGCAACCGGCACGAGAATTTTACGCCCCGGTTGGCACCACGCTACTGGAGGCGCTGGAAAGCAATAAAGTTCCGGTTGTCGCTGCCTGCCGTGCGGGTGTTTGCGGCTGCTGTAAGACGAAAGTGGTTTCCGGTGAATATACGGTGAGCAGCACAATGACGCTGACCGACGCCGAAATCGCTGAAGGTTACGTGCTGGCCTGCTCCTGCCATCCGCAGGGAGATTTGGTTCTCGCATAATCGCCTTATGCCCGATGATATTCCTTTCATCGGGCTATTTAACCGTTAGTGCCTCCTTTTTCTCCCATCCCTTCCCCCTCCGTCAGATGAACTAAACTTGTAACCGTTATCACATTCAGGAGATGGAGAACCATGAAACAAACGGTTGCAGCTTATATCGCCAAAACACTCGAATCGGCAGGCGTGAAACGCATCTGGGGAGTCACGGGCGACTCTCTGAACGGTCTTAGTGACAGTCTTAATCGCATGGGCACCATCGAGTGGATGTCCACCCGCCATGAAGAAGTGGCGGCCTTTGCCGCTGGCGCTGAAGCACAACTTTCAGGAGAACTGGCGGTCTGTGCCGGATCGTGCGGCCCCGGAAACCTGCACTTAATCAACGGCCTGTTCGATTGCCACCGCAATCACGTTCCGGTACTGGCGATTGCCGCTCATATTCCCTCCAGCGAAATTGGCAGCGGCTATTTCCAGGAAACCCACCCACAAGAGTTATTCCGCGAATGTAGTCACTATTGCGAGCTGGTTTCCAGCCCAGAGCAGATCCCACAAGTGCTGGCGATTGCCATGCGCAAAGCGGTGCTTAACCGTGGCGTTTCCGTTGTCGTGTTACCGGGCGACGTGGCGTTAAAACCTGCGCCAGAAGGGGCAACCTCGCACTGGTATCATGCGCCACAGCCAGTCGTGACGCCGGAAGAAGAAGAGTTACGCAAACTGGCGCAACTGCTGCGTTATTCCAGCAATATCGCCCTGATGTGTGGCAGCGGCTGCGCGGGGGCGCATAAAGAGTTAGTTGAGTTTGCCGGGAAAATTAAAGCGCCTATTGTTCATGCCCTGCGCGGTAAAGAACATGTCGAATACGATAATCCGTATGATGTCGGAATGACGGGATTAATTGGCTTCTCGTCAGGTTTCCATACCATGATGAACGCCGACACGTTAGTGCTACTCGGTACTCAGTTCCCCTACCGCGCCTTCTACCCGACCGATGCCAAAATCATTCAGATTGATATCAACCCAGCCAGCATCGGCGCTCACAGCAAGGTGGATATGGCACTGGTCGGCGATATCAAGTCGACTCTGCGTGCATTGCTGCCATTGGTGGAAGAAAAAGCCGATCGCAAGTTTCTGGATAAAGCGCTGGAAGATTACCGCGACGCCCGCAAAGGGCTGGACGATTTAGCTAAACCGAGCGAGAAAGCCATTCACCCGCAATATCTGGCGCAGCAAATTAGTCATTTTGCCGCCGATGACGCCATCTTTACCTGTGACGTTGGTACGCCAACGGTGTGGGCGGCACGTTATCTGAAAATGAACGGCAAGCGTCGTCTGTTAGGTTCGTTTAACCACGGTTCGATGGCTAACGCCATGCCGCAGGCGTTGGGTGCGCAGGCAACCGAGCCGGAACGTCAGGTGGTCGCCATGTGCGGCGATGGCGGTTTTAGCATGTTGATGGGCGATTTCCTCTCAGTAGTGCAGATGAAACTGCCGGTGAAAATTATCGTCTTTAATAACAGCGTGCTGGGCTTTGTGGCGATGGAGATGAAAGCCGGAGGCTACCTGACAGACGGTACTGAGCTGCACGACACCAACTTTGCCCGCATTGCCGAAGCGTGCGGAATTACGGGTATTCGCGTGGAAAAAGCCTCTGAAGTCGATGAAGCCCTGCAACGCGCCTTTTCCATCGACGGTCCGGTGCTGGTGGATGTGGTGGTCGCCAAAGAAGAATTAGCCATTCCACCGCAGATCAAACTCGAACAGGCCAAAGGTTTCAGCCTGTATATGCTGCGCGCAATCATCAGCGGACGCGGCGATGAAGTGATCGAACTGGCGAAAACAAACTGGCTAAGGTAAAAAGGGTGGCATTTCCCGTCATAATAAGGACATGCCATGATTGATTTACGCAGTGATACCGTTACCCGACCGAGCCGCGCCATGCTCGAAGCGATGATGGCCGCCCCGGTTGGGGACGACGTTTACGGAGACGACCCTACCGTTAATGCTCTGCAGGACTATGCAGCAGAGCTTTCCGGTAAAGAAGCCGCCATTTTTCTGCCTACCGGCACTCAGGCCAACCTGGTCGCTCTGCTCAGTCACTGTGAACGCGGCGAAGAGTATATTGTCGGTCAGGCCGCGCATAACTATCTGTTTGAAGCCGGTGGCGCGGCGGTGCTGGGCAGTATTCAACCGCAACCCATCGACGCGGCTGCCGACGGCACGCTACCGCTGGATAAAGTGGCGATGAAAATCAAACCCGACGATATCCATTTCGCCCGCACCAAATTACTCAGTCTGGAAAACACCCACAACGGCAAAGTGCTGCCGCGGGAATACCTGAAAGAAGCATGGGAATTTACTCGCGAGCGCAATCTGGCGCTGCATGTTGACGGTGCGCGCATCTTTAATGCCATCGTGGCTTATGGCTGCGAACTAAAAGAGATCACGCAATATTGTGATTCGTTCACCATTTGTCTGTCGAAAGGTCTTGGTACGCCAGTCGGTTCGTTACTGGTCGGTAACCGTGACTACATTAAACGTGCAATTCGCTGGCGGAAAATGACCGGTGGCGGGATGCGCCAGTCCGGCATTCTGGCAGCCGCCGGGATGTATGCGCTGAAAAATAACGTCGCACGCTTGCAGGAAGATCATGACAATGCCGCCTGGATGGCGGAGCAGTTGCGTGAAGCAGGCGCGGATGTGATGCGTCAGGACACCAATATGCTGTTTGTTCGCGTCGGGGAAGAAAATGCTGCCGCGTTAGGCGAATACATGAAAGCGAGAAACGTGCTGATTAACGCCTCGCCGATTGTCCGCCTGGTGACGCATCTCGACGTCTCGCGCGAGCAACTGGCTGAAGTCGCCGCCCACTGGCGCGCATTCCTGGCGCGTTAAGGAGGGAGACGTGCCGCAACGCATTTTAGTTCTCGGTGCCAGTGGCTACATTGGTCAGCATCTGGTGCGAACTCTCAGCCAGCAAGGGCATCAGATCCTGGCGGCGGCACGTCATGTCGACAGGCTTGCAAAGCTGCAACTGGCAAACGTCAGTTGCCATAAAGTCGATCTCAGCTGGCCGGATAACCTTCCGGCCCTGTTACAGGATATCGATACCGTCTATTTTCTGGTGCACAGCATGGGCGAAAGCGGCGATTTTATCGCTCAGGAGCGCCAGGTGGCTCTCAACGTCCGCGATGCGCTACGTGAAGTACCAGTTAAGCAATTAATCTTTCTCAGTTCGTTGCAGGCCCCGCCACATGAGCAGTCGGATCATCTGCGTGCTCGTCAGGCTACGGCGGACATTCTTCGTGAAGCGAATGTACCAGTGACCGAACTGCGGGCCGGAATTATCGTTGGCGCAGGTTCAGCGGCGTTCGAAGTCATGCGCGATATGGTCTACAACCTGCCAGTGTTAACGCCGCCACGCTGGGTACGTTCACGCACCACGCCCATCGCGCTGGAAAACTTGCTGCACTATCTGGTGGCGCTGTTAGACCATCCAGCCAACGAACACCGCATCTTCGAAGCCGCCGGACCAGAGGTGCTCAGTTATCAGCAACAGTTTGAACATTTTATGGCGGTGAGCGGTAAGCGTCGCTGGTTGATCCCCATCCCCTTTCCGACCCGCTGGATTTCGGTGTGGTTTCTCAATGTGATTACTTCCGTACCGCCCACCACCGCCAAAGCGTTGATTCAGGGGCTGAAACACGATCTGCTGGCAGATGACACCGCGTTACGTGCACTCATCCCACAACGGCTGATCGCTTTCGATGACGCGGTACGTCGCACCCTGAAAGAAGAAGAAAAGCTGGTCAACTCCAGCGACTGGGGCTACGACGCTCAGGCCTTTGCCCGCTGGCGACCGGAGTACGGTTATTTCGCCAAACAGGCGGGGTTTACCGTTAAAACGTCCGCCAGCCTTGCGGCTTTATGGCAGGTGGTGAATCAAATCGGCGGTAAAGAGCGTTATTTCTTTGGCAATATTTTGTGGCAAACCCGGGCGTTGATGGACCGCGCGATCGGTCATAAGCTGGCGAAAGGCCGCCCGGAGCGTGAATATTTGCAGACCGGCGATGCGGTGGATAGCTGGAAAGTGATTGTCGTTGAACCGGAAAAACAACTTACGCTGTTATTTGGCATGAAAGCGCCGGGGCTGGGACGACTGTGTTTTACCCTGGAAGATAAAGGTGACTATCGTACTATCGATGTTCGCGCATTCTGGCATCCGCACGGTATGCCGGGGCTGTTTTACTGGTTATTGATGATCCCCGCGCATCTGTTTATTTTTCGCGGAATGGCAAAACGAATCGCCAGACTGGCAGAACAAAGCACAGATTAATCGACAAAACCTGCGTTATTCTTTCATGTTTCCCATTGCATCATGGGGGAAATCACGGAAGAATGCGCACGTTATTTTCTCAACAACAGTGGATTGATATGAAGGTACTGGTTACCGGCGCCACCAGCGGCTTAGGTCGAAACGCGGTAGAGTTTTTATGCCAGAAAGGCATCAGCGTGCGAGCGACCGGTCGCAACGAGGCAATGGGTAAATTGCTGGAAAAAATGGGCGCAGAGTTTGTTCCGGCGGATCTGACCGAGCTGGTCTCATCACAAGCTAAAGTGATGCTCGCGGGCATTGATACGCTGTGGCACTGCTCCAGCTTTACCTCGCCCTGGGGGACACAACAGGCTTTCGATCTGGCTAACGTTCGCGCCACTCGCCGCCTGGGTGAATGGGCTGTCGCCTGGGGTGTGCGTAACTTTATTCATATCTCTTCCCCCTCCCTGTACTTCGATTATCACCACCATCGCGATATTAAAGAAGATTTTCGCCCTCACCGCTTTGCCAACGAGTTTGCCCGCAGCAAAGCAGCCAGCGAAGAAGTGATCAATATGCTTTCGCAGGCGAATCCACAAACGCGCTTTACTATTCTGCGCCCACAAAGTCTGTTCGGACCGCACGATAAAGTCTTTATCCCCCGTCTGGCGCATATGATGCACCACTACGGCAGCATTCTGTTACCGCACGGCGGCAGTGCGCTGGTCGATATGACCTACTATGAAAATGCCGTGCACGCCATGTGGCTGGCAAGCCAGGAAGCCTGCGATAAGCTACCTTCCGGGCGTGTGTACAACATCACCAACGGCGAGCATCGCACACTGCGCAGCATCGTGCAGAAGCTGATCGACGAGTTGAATATTGACTGTCGTATTCGTTCCGTCCCCTACCCGATGCTGGATATGATCGCCCGCAGCATGGAGCGTTTAGGCCGCAAGTCAGCAAAAGAGCCGCCGCTGACCCACTACGGCGTCTCCAAGTTGAATTTTGACTTTACGCTGGATATTACGCGTGCGCAGGAAGAGTTAGGTTATCAACCAGTCCTCACCCTGGATGAAGGTATCGAGAAAACTGCCGCCTGGCTACGCGACCACGGAAAACTGCCGCGCTAATCCTGCCCGTATTTCTCCAGCAACGCTTCGGCAATCGCCTGAGTTTCTGCATCCGCTTCGCCGTTGTATAACGTCGGGCGGAAATGCATCTGGAACGCCATAATCACGCGCCGCTGCTCGCGCGGTGTCATATCAGGTTTAACGTCATAACCGTAGCGCGCCAAAAGCTCCAGCAATGATGCGGTATCTACCGGTGTGTGCGGCGCGCGCCCGGCAAGGTAAAAGTTCACCCGCTGCGCATCCGGCCAGGCACCAATCCCCTGCTGCGCCAGTTGTTGCCAGGGGAATAACGGCCCCGGATCGTCTTTGCGCTGCGGCGCAATATCCGCATGCGCCACTACGTTTTCCGGCTTGATGTGATAACGGGCAATAATATCTTTCGCCAGCGGAATAAGCGCCTGAATCTGTGCCTGTTCAAACGGGGCAAAATATTTAACTCCGGCTGATTTCTGCCAGCCACGGTTTTCCAGCTCAATGCCAATAGAGGTGTCGTTAAGGCGCGTTGCCCCGCGCCAGGCGCTAATCCCCGCATGCCAGGCCAGCTCCTGTTCCGGCACCAGTTGCCAGATGCGCGGTTTACCGTTGTATCGCGGTGGCACAGCAGGCACCAGATAATGCGAACTGACCTGCTTATCGGTCAGTGTCGCCAGCGAGCTATCAAAATCATCTGCGGTGTAGTGGATCACCAGCACTTTAATGCGCGGATACGCCGCCTGCGCCTGGCGTCGGGTATCAAGCTGATATCCCTCTTTCTCGACAATGCCTTTTTCGCCTGCACACCCTGCCAGTAACAGAGCGACAGCGATCAGCCAGAAGACTCTTCTCATCGACGCGTTTTCACCGCCGTACCGCTGACGCTAACCATCAGCATACTGCCGTTTTGCCCGACCGTTTCGTAGTCGATATCAATACCAACCACGGCATCGGCCCCCAGTGCCCGCGCCTGGGAGCCTAGTTCCTCAAAGGCGATCTCCCGCGCTTTACGTAGCTCTTTTTCGTAGGCACCGGAGCGTCCGCCAACGATATCGCGGATACCGGCAAAGAAATCACGGAAAATATTGGCACCTAAAATCGCTTCGCCGGTCACCACACCGCAATATTCGACGATGGTCTGGCCTTCCAGAGTTGGGGTTGTAGAAAATTGCATGATCGATCTCCTTGTTTGTTAAGCCTTCGATCTCTAAAGCATTATCGGACTGATATGCCATGTTGGGAAGAAGGTTTTGATCAGTTTAGGAAATCATCTCATTGTGTCAAAAACACCCACTTAAGTCTTTACGATTATCCGTTGCATAACCCGATATTGGTTTCATTATAGGGTACCGCTTACCTGTCTTATTATGTTGCACCAACAACATTAATGAGCGGAAAGAGGCAACTTATATTGTAAATGACTCCTAAAGTCTTCCCCATCTTGTGACTGAGGTATATACCTCTGGATTGCTTTTTGGTCAGACGCCGCAAAACAAGAAAGTAATAAGATCTCAATGCTTTTGTCATTAATATAAGCGAAGATCATTCTTGCAAATTCGTAAATAAACGCCCGATCCTGAGCGCTTAATAGTTTAATGCAATATTTATTCTTAAGAGAGAAAATAATTTCAAGGAAAGCATCCGCAGCAACCTTCACGTTATTCCCGGCGCTCATATTATATATATCCCTTGCACAGATAGAGTACAGAGATAGTAAACAGCCATACAAATAATCATTTATTAACTCTTTTGTCCATTTTACTGGCAACCATGGTTTTATCTTGACACCATGCATACTACAGTCATGAAAAAGACATTTGCTGAAATTAACTCTTATCATATCAACATTAAAAAAATGGCAATTAATAAATTTTAAAGAATGAGTATTTACGTTGTTAATTTTAACAGATCTAAACGAAACATTTTTGAATACATTGTTTACTATATTGCTATTTGTTATTTTAACATCACCTAAACTGCCGTTTTCAAAACAACATTTTTTCAATATGCTTTCATTCACAACAGTGTGTGATAAGTAGAGATTACTTATGTTTTGCTTTATTAATGCCACGTCATTAAAATGACTATATTTAATGAAACAACCATCATTGAGTAGTGTTTTAAGATTGACTAAATTACTTGCATCTTCACGTACCATCGTGGCAACTGGAACAGGCAGAGACATGAAAACTTCTTCATTCACCATCAAGTGGATCATGCATTGCGTTCCCTTTGTCATATCCACACTTATGCTACAAATATCGTTGTAATGCGAAGAGTGCATTTCAGGAAACAAATTAAACACGGTATCTTGAAAGGCACTAAATCGTGTTAATAAATCCTGATAATGAACAGGTTTTGTTTCAAAATTATCATCAGCAAATCCAAGCACTATTGCATGCTCTACATCTAACGCAGTTTCAAATGACTCTTCTTCTGTAAAATCATTATTTAAAACCTCACCTGACGTATTATCACTGTCATAAAAAGTGCTCATCAATGCGATATTGTTTGTTACAGCGTCTTTTGCGATATTCTCACTAATTGCATATCGCCTGCTATAATCATAAAAATGAATAAACGCATCCTTTATAAAGGATATATATTGCTCTTTGTTAAAGTCAATACGACTGTATAATTTTTCAAAAATCACATTCGCAATCTTACTACCCATAGTATGCCTGTATAATAATGGGTGCAATTCAATCGTAAAATACTTGTCTAATTGATGTTGTAATTTATTCTCATAGTCCAGTGGGAAAAGAAATTTTTGTCTTTCAAGTTTTCCATTCGATATATTACGTATTCCAATGGTAATTCTTTCATTACCCACTTTTATTTCAACTTCGTTATCTTCTGATTTGCCAAGATATTTTTTAACATCAATCTCGAAAGCATTACTAAAAAATATATTAAATTGATAATTCGCTGATGGAATATTTTCCGCTAGCAACTCATCATTTTTTATGAGATCACTATCAGCATTTATTGCTAATATCAGATGCAAGTAGATGGTGTCCCATGTAGACAACTCACCCTTACGACTGGAATTTAATATCGCGAAAAATTCCCTCAGTGAATCGAGGAAATTATCACTTTGATTCAGTTGTGTGCCTGGAAATGATGATGCTTGATCAGATATATTGTTTATCATATTAAAAATCACCCAAGGGAAAAGATATTCCACTGAACTCCTCGTGCTTTATTATAAAAGCACAACGCATTTATACTCATATTAATTAACGAAATACTGATACAGTTTGATTTATTCTTCACTCAAACTCATTAGCTTAAATTCTTTACCCACAACTGTAGCATATATAATATTATCAAAAGTCAAAGCTGGGACTATCAAATTTCGCTCATTTTCAAAAATACAATATAATTTTAGCAATCATCTTAATCGCAGGATCTCTTATTGCATGTGAAAAATTCTGTAATGATTAGACAATAACCGCGTTCATTTATCACGCGTTATAAATGTGAAACTGGCTTCTTGCAGATGCTCTTAACCTCTACAGGAGGATTTATCCCGCCATTTCAGAACTATCACATTTACCTTAAATGATCATTTCAGCCATATAACACGCTCAACCTCACAAATGGTTTACACTGTCTATTGTTTGAGTAATTTAAGTAAGTCAGCTACGAGCAACCTTGAGTGGGTAGCCAGCAATGGACTCAAACCTAATCAGGTGTTCAGATTGTTTCAGAATTGTACTAAAAACAATGTATTAAATAATCTGATAGTGTTTGGTCGTAGTGTGACACAGACAGCAAGCTAATAAGGAAATGATTATGCGCTACCGTTCACTATCTCTACTTATTCCATGTGCACTGCTGCTGAGTGCCTGTACCACCGTCACGCCAGCTTATAAAGATAACGGCCCCCGCACCGGTTCCTGTGTCCAGGGTGGCCCTGACAGCGTGGCTCAACAATTCTATGACTACCGCATTCAACATCGCAGCAATGACATTACCGCCCTGCGCCCCTATTTGAGTGACAAACTGGCAACCCTACTTAGCGATGCCAGCCGCGATAATAGTCATCGTGAATTGTTAAGCAGCGATCCGTTCTCCAGTCGAACCACCTTGCCAGACAGCGCCCACGTTGCCAGTGCATCGACTATCCCTAATCGTGATGCCCGTAACATTCCATTGCGCGTGGATCTCAAACAGGGTGACCAAGGATGGCAGGATGAAGTGTTAATGATTCAGGAAGGCCAGTGTTGGGTCATCGACGATGTGCGCTACTTAGGCGGTAGCGTTCACGCCACAGCGGGTACGCTCCGTCAGTCCATCGAGAATCGCTAAAGCCTTGATCAACCAATAAACCCCGTAAATTGTCCGGCATTTCGTGAGGAATGCCGACATTTATGCTCGCCGACCACCGCCCCCGTTATTTTGTGCTATGTTTATTGAATAATGCGCTTTGCTTTTAACTTTTAAAGCAGAAATATTGCATAATTATTCTGTCAAAGGTACTATCTTCGACCTCAATAGCTATCAGACTGCCAGTATACGAGTGTCAATGAGTATTCAATTAAACGGCATTAATTGCTTCTACGGCGCGCATCAGGCGCTGTTCGATATCACGCTGGATTGCCCACAGGGCGAAACGCTGGTGTTACTTGGCCCCAGCGGCGCGGGTAAAAGCTCGCTGCTGCGTGTACTCAATCTGCTTGAGATGCCGCGCTCCGGTACGCTCAACATTGCAGGCAACCATTTCGATTTCACCAAAACACCCTCTGACAAAGCGATTCGCGATTTGCGTCGTAACGTTGGCATGGTGTTTCAGCAATACAACCTGTGGCCGCATCTGACCGTGCAGCAAAACCTGATTGAAGCGCCCTGCCGTGTACTGGGGTTGAGCAAAGATCAGGCGCTGGCCCGTGCAGAAAAACTGCTGGAACGTCTGCGTCTCAAACCTTATAGCGATCGTTACCCGCTGCATCTTTCTGGTGGTCAGCAGCAGCGTGTTGCTATTGCCCGTGCGTTGATGATGGAACCGCAGGTACTGCTGTTCGATGAACCGACCGCCGCACTGGACCCGGAAATTACGGCACAAATCGTCAGCATCATTCGTGAGTTGGCAGAAACGAATATTACCCAGGTGATCGTCACCCACGAAGTTGAAGTGGCGCGTAAAACCGCCAGCCGAGTGGTGTATATGGAAAACGGTCATATCGTAGAACAAGGCGACGCGAGCTGCTTTACCGAGCCGCAAACCGAAGCATTTAAAAACTATCTCTCTCACTAATATTCGGGATAACAACAATGAAAAAAGTTCTGATTGCCGCGTTAATTGCAGGTTTTAGTCTTTCCGCCACAGCTGCCGAAACCATTCGTTTTGCTACCGAAGCCTCCTATCCTCCGTTTGAATCGATTGATGCAAACAACCAGATCGTTGGTTTTGACGTCGACCTGGCACAGGCGCTGTGTAAAGAGATTGATGCAACCTGTACTTTCTCTAACCAGGCGTTTGACAGCCTGATCCCAAGCCTGAAATTCCGTCGCGTAGAAGCAGTGATGGCGGGCATGGATATCACTCCGGAGCGTGAAAAGCAGGTGCTGTTTACCACGCCGTACTATGACAACTCTGCCCTGTTTGTGGGTCAGCAAGGCAAATACACCAGTGTTGATCAGCTGAAAGGCAAAAAAGTCGGCGTTCAGAACGGGACGACACACCAGAAGTTCATTATGGATAAGCACCCGGAAATCACCACCGTTCCGTATGACAGCTACCAGAACGCAAAACTGGATCTGCAAAACGGTCGTATCGACAGCGTATTCGGTGACACTGCAGTGGTCACCGAGTGGCTGAAAGACAACCCGAAACTGGCGGCAGTGGGCGATAAAGTGACCGATAAAGATTATTTCGGTACTGGCCTCGGCATCGCGGTACGTCAGGGCAACACTGAACTGCAGCAGAAACTCAACACTGCGCTGGAAAAAGTGAAGAAAGATGGCACTTACGAAACCATCTACAACAAATGGTTCCAGAAGTAATTCCTGATGAATGAATTTTTTCCTTTAGCAAGCGCCGCCGGGATGACCGTCGGCCTTGCCGTTTGTGCATTGATTGTCGGGCTGGCGCTGGCGATGTTCTTTGCGGTATGGGAGTCGGCAAAATGGCGTCCTGTCGCGTGGGCAGGTTCAGCGCTGGTAACCATTCTGCGTGGCCTGCCAGAAATTCTGGTGGTGCTGTTTATCTATTTTGGCTCCTCGCAGCTGCTGCTGACGCTTTCGGATGGCTTCACTATCAATCTTGGGTTCGTGCAGATCCCGGTGCAGATGGACATTGAGAACTTCGACGTTAGCCCGTTCCTTTGTGGTGTCATCGCTCTGTCGCTGCTGTATGCCGCCTATGCCTCGCAAACGCTGCGCGGCGCGTTGAAAGCGGTGCCGATGGGTCAGTGGGAATCCGGCCAGGCGCTGGGGCTGTCGAAATCGGCTATCTTTTTCCGTCTGGTGATGCCGCAGATGTGGCGTCATGCGCTGCCTGGCCTCGGTAACCAGTGGCTGGTGCTGCTGAAAGATACCGCGCTGGTCAGTTTGATTAGTGTGAATGATTTAATGCTACAAACCAAAAGCATTGCTACTCGTACCCAGGAACCGTTTACCTGGTACATTGTGGCGGCGGCGATTTACCTGGTGATCACCCTGCTCAGTCAGTACATTCTCAAACGCATTGACCTGCGCGCGACACGTTTTGAGCGGAGGCCTGGCTAATGTTTGAGTATTTACCCGAACTGATGAAAGGGCTGCACACCAGCCTGACGCTAACCGTTGCCTCGCTGATTGTGGCACTGATTCTGGCGTTGATTTTTACCATCATCCTGACGCTGAAAACGCCGGTACTGGTGTGGCTTGTGCGGGGTTATATCACGCTGTTTACCGGTACGCCGCTGCTGGTGCAGATCTTCCTGATTTATTATGGGCCGGGCCAGTTCCCGACGTTGCAGGAGTATCCGGCACTGTGGCATCTGTTGTCAGAACCGTGGTTATGTGCGCTGATTGCGTTGTCGCTGAACAGTGCAGCGTATACCACGCAGCTGTTTTACGGTGCCATTCGTGCGATCCCGGAAGGTCAGTGGCAGTCCTGTAGCGCCCTGGGAATGAGCAAAAAAGATACGCTGGCGATCCTGCTGCCGTATGCCTTTAAACGCTCGCTCTCTTCTTATTCCAACGAAGTGGTGCTAGTGTTCAAAAGTACCTCTCTGGCTTACACCATTACGCTGATGGAAGTGATGGGATACAGCCAGTTGTTGTACGGACGCACCTACGATGTCATGGTGTTCGGTGCGGCAGGGATTATTTACCTGGTCGTCAACGGCCTGCTGACGCTGATGATGCGTCTGATCGAGCGCAAAGCACTGGCATTCGAACGGCGGAATTAATGTAGCTGCGTGCTGATGCCGGATGCGTCGTGGACGTCTTACCCGACCTGCATAGTGCATAAATTCTTATAATGAAGACGGACAACCCACTAAGTTGTCCGTCTTTTTTTATTCCATGTAAATTATTTAATCATATTTATTGCATATAAATTCACTTGATGGCATTGTTATCCCATGCCGCAGACACGGCTAAAAATCATAAGATTGACAGACGGGAGTTCCATCATGAAAAAGTTAGTTCTTGCCGCTTTACTTGCTTCCTTTACTTTCGGTGCTTCTGCCGCAGAGAAAATCAATTTTGGCGTTTCAGCCACCTATCCACCCTTTGAATCTATAGGTGCTAATAATGAGATTGTCGGCTTTGATATCGATCTGGCAAAAGCCTTGTGCAAACAAATGCAGGCAGAATGTACTTTTACTAATCACGCGTTCGACAGCCTGATCCCGTCACTGAAATTCAGAAAATATGACGCCGTAATCTCCGGTATGGATATCACCCCGGAGCGTAGCAAACAGGTATCGTTTACCACGCCCTACTATGAAAACTCAGCCGTCGTGATTGCCAAAAAAGATACCTACAAAACGTTTGCCGATCTGAAAGGCAAACGTATTGGGATGGAAAACGGTACTACGCACCAGAAATATATTCAGGATCAGCACCCGGAAGTGAAAACTGTCTCCTATGACAGTTATCAGAATGCCTTTATCGATCTGAAAAATGGTCGTATTGATGGGGTATTTGGTGACACAGCGGTGGTTAATGAATGGCTGAAAACCAACCCGCAACTGGGCGTTGCGACTGAAAAAGTGACCGATCCGCAATACTTCGGCACCGGCCTGGGTATCGCTGTACGTCCGGATAACAAAGCTCTGCTGGAAAAACTGAATAACGCGCTGGCAGCAATTAAAGCTGACGGTACATATCAGAAAATCAATGACCAGTGGTTCCCACAGTAAGATTCAGAAAGCCGCACCTGCGGCTTTTTTATTGCTTCACCAGCAGCGTCAGCACTTCATAGTGCGCGGTGTGCGGGAACATATCAAAAAGCTGTACCCGTTCGATGCGGTAACCTGGCAGTTCGCGGATATCTTTCGCCATGGTTTGGGCGTTACAGCTGGAGTAGATAATAAAACGCGGTGCCATCGTTGAGAGATAATCACATAGCGGTTTACCAATGCCGCGGCGCGGCGGGTTAACCAGCACCAGCTCCGGCACTTCCCCCTGGGCGGTGGCAAACTGAGTGGAGTCCAGCGCCTGAAATTGTAAACGCGTTAAGCCCAGTTCAGCGGCTGACTGCTTTGCACAGGCAATGGCCTCTGGCGCAATTTCGATCCCGGTTAACTGCATGTCAGGCGTCGCGCAGTGTAAACCAAAGCCCCCCACACCGCAGAACAGATCCCACATATGTTTAACCGGCAGCTGTCGTACCCAGTCGCGCGCGGTGGCGTACAACTGGCTGGCGACCGCCGGATTAGTCTGGAAGAAACTTTGCGGACGGATCCACAGCGGTACGTCATTAAAACGCTCCGCCAGCGACTGTTGTTCCGTCAGGTAGATCTCCGTCTCCCCTTCCATAATCGCCATATGTACCGGCTGAATATTGACGGTAATAACTTTCAGCTGCGGTAGTTGTTCCTGTAACCACGGCAGCGCCTTACGCAGTTGCGCCAGTTTGGTTTCAGAACGCAGTACAAAGCGCAGCATCATACCGCCATCGCTCTAGCTTTCGGTCAGCAGAATGTATTTCAGTTCGCCACGCTTACGCGCCACGTTGTAGGGCGTTAACCCCGCTCGGGCGATAAACGGTTTTAGCGCCGCAAAAACGGGCGCAAATGAGGCAGGATAAAGCGGGCAGTCACAAAGGTCTTCCGGTGTGCCGTCTCGATGCAGCATACCGAGCAGTGGTTTTTCAACGCTACCACTCACCACCATTTTGGCTTTATTACGAAACCCTTGTTCCGGGCCTGACACTGGCGCACACCATTCCCCAACCGGAAAATCGGCGAGCAGATTTTTAAGATCGGCGGTTTTAGCGGAGAGTTGCTCAGGAATCGGCTGCGTTATCCACTGACAGGAACGACAGCGACCCGCGTCGTAAAGTGCGCACTGCATACATTGACCTTCACATCATCAGGGGCGACGATTATACACATTATTGCAACTGGAAGAACCGCCGACTGGTCGAGGGAACGAACAGCAGCATCAGGATGAGCATATCCGGCAGCTTCTGCAGCATCAGGCTATGGAAGATTTCACGTTTTGATTCACCGGGAATGCTGAACAGCTCCGGATAACCATACCCCAGCGAAGCCGCCCACAAGTAACTTGCGGCCGTGATTTGTGTCAACAGATACAGCCAGCGCGCCCAGCGACGCCCTTTCACCAGTGAAAACGCACACCAGATCTCAATAAAAACCAACACCAGACTGCTTAAAAAGACCAGCGTTAGACTCCAGGTTTGTACGCTGCGATGAATGAACTCGCCAATACCGCGCACGCCCAGCGTATTGAAAATCATCAGCACGTCGAGGCCACGGATCATAATAATGGCGAGCGCCGCCACCTGCACCAGCGCAGGCACATTCAGGCGAGCATGAGATGAAGATGTTTTCTTAAAAAATCCCAACGTTTCGTCTTCCATGAAAACAATGCCGCGACATGCGCGGCATTATGTAGCCAGGTTGGCAAATTTTAGTGTCTTCAGCCACGTCTTGCACGCTGGATGTCGCGTATCCGCTGTTTTTCTGCGCGCGCCATCAGATACCAGGCGATAAATCCGACAATTCCGACCGCGCAGAGGATCAATGTTGCCAGGGCGTTGATTTCCGGATTCACCCCCATCCGCACGCTGGAAAAGACCAGCATCGGTAACGTGGTGGCTCCCGGCCCGGAAACAAAGCTGGCGATCACCAGATCATCAAGCGACAAAGTAAAAGCCAGTAACCAGCCAGAAATGATCGCGGGCATGATCATCGGTAGCGTAATGACAAAAAACACTTTCAGTGGCGTCGCACCGAGATCCATCGCTGCTTCTTCTATCGAGCTATCCAGTTCCCGCAGACGCGACGAAATAACGACTGCCACATAAGCCGTACAGAAAGTGACATGCGCCAGCCAGATGGTGAGCATACCGCGGTCCGCAGGCCAGCCAATGGCATGAGCAAGCGCGACGAATAACAACAATAGCGACAAGCCCGTGATGACATCTGGCATCACCAGCGGCGCGGTGATCATAAAGGCAAAGCCATTTGATCCGCGAAACCTGCCAAAGCGCACCAGCACGACCGCCGCAATCGTCCCGAGGATCGCCGCCGCCGTCGCCGCACAGGCCGCAATTGTCAGGCTTAAACCAACCGCACTCATCATTGCGTCATCGCGCAATAACTCACCATACCAGCGTGTTGACCAGCCGGCCCACACCGTCACCAGCTTCGAGCTGTTGAATGAATAGATCACCAGCATCAGCATTGGCGCGTAGAGAAAGGTGAAGCCCAGCAGCAAAATCACAATCCGCCAGGGCGAACGAACTACCGGTAAATTATTCATCCGTGTTCTCCCACACTTTTTTGCTGATGCTTGTGGAACCACATTATCGGCACAATTAGCAGCAGCAACATGATGATCGCTACCGCTGAGGCCACCGGCCAGTCGCGATTGTTAAAGAACTCCTGCCATAGCACGCGCCCGATCATGATGCTGTCCGGGCCACCGAGCAGTTCAGGGATCACAAACTCGCCCACAGCCGGGATAAAAACCAGCATCGATCCGGCAATAATCCCGCCTTTGGTCAGCGGCACGATCACAGTAAAGAACGTTTTCAGCGGTCTTGCACCGAGATCCAGTGCCGCTTCCACCAGCGAATAATCAATACGAATCAACGCGGTATAAATCGGCAGCACCATAAACGGCACATAGGCGTAAACAATGCCAATATAAACAGCCAGATTGGTATGCAGAATGGTCAGAGGTTGATCGATAACCCCCAGCCACAGCAGAAAATTATTCAGAACGCCGTTATTTTTTAATATTCCCATCCAGGCATAAACGCGAATCAGAAACGAGGTCCACGACGGCAGGATCACCAGTAGTAATAAGATATTACGGGTCGAAGGCTTACTGTGCGCCACCGCCCACGCCAGCGGATAGCCGATCAGTAAACAGCAAATAGTCGAAATCGCCGCCACCTGTAGCGACTGGAGATAAGCATCGAAATAGAGCGGATCGTCGGTCAGTTGCAGGAAATTACCGAGATTAAGAGTGATGGAAAGTTGCCCGTCAGCCCACTCCATCAGTTCGGTATAAGGTGGAATGGCGCGCGCCATCTCCGCCAGGCTTATTTTAAAGACAATCAGAAATGGCAGCAGAAACAGCAGGATTAGCCAGATATACGGCAGCGCAATCACCAGTTTGCGCCCATGCTTCATTTGCAGCTGCGACAACCACAGCTTAAATCCGCCCGGCGGTTTCGACTGGGCAGCAGGTTCAAGTGTACTCATTTTTGCTCCTTAAACCGTCAGCACCACACAGCTGTCCACTTCCCAGCACAAACGCACTTCATCGCCCCAGGTCGGTAACCCTTTACGATGACGATGGGCGTTTTGTAGCTGGGCGCTGATCATCTGCCCACTTTTCAGACGAACGTGATACACTGAAAGATCGCCGAGATAGGCAATGTGTATCACCTCCCCCACCGCGAAGTTACAACCATTGGCGGGCGGCTCTTCGCAAAGCATGATTTTTTCCGGACGCAGCGCTACGTGTACCGGCACGTTATCAACCACTGAAGCATCTGCATCGACTTTCAGTGGATGCACCAGCCCCGGCGAATAAAGCACCAGACCATCTTCCTGACGCTCTTTGAGTACACCTTCAAAGACATTAACCGAGCCAATAAATTCGGCGCTGTAGCGAGTGGTCGGATGCTCGTAGATCTCTTCCGGTTCGCCAATCTGGACAAATTTCCCTCGATTCATAATGGCGATACGCCCCGCCATGGTCATCGCCTCTTCCTGATCGTGAGTAACCATCACGCAGGTCACACCGACGCGCTCCAGAATATCCACCACTTCAAGCTGCATCCGGTCACGCAGCTTTTTATCCAGTGCGCCCATCGGCTCATCGAGCAGTAATAGTTTCGGGCGCTTGGCAAGGCTTCGGGCCAGTGCCACACGCTGTCGCTGACCGCCGGAAAGCTGATGCGGTTTGCGTTTGGCGAACTCCTGCATATGCACCAGGCCGAGCATCTCATTGACCCGGCTGGCAATTTCCGCTTTCGGCAATTTGTCCTGTTTCAGGCCAAAAGCGATATTCTGTTCCACGGTCATATGCGGAAACAGCGCGTAAGACTGAAACATCATATTGATGGGGCGCAGGTAAGGCGGTACCTGTGACAAATCGACGCCATCAAGCATTATCTGTCCGGCAGAAGGTTGTTCGAAACCTGCCAGCATACGCAGCAGCGTGGACTTGCCACAGCCGGATGCGCCCAGCAGCGCGAAGATTTCACCTTTGTAGATGGTCAGGCTGACATCATCCACTGCATGTTGACCATCGTAGGATTTGGTGAGGTTGCGGATTTCTAATAGCGGCGTCAGCGCCTTACGGGTTTTCGCCTGCGGGCGAGGGATAGCGTCATTCACGGCTGCTCTCCGGCATTGAATGTGTGCAAGCGCACCATAATGGTGCGAATTGCCGGCGGGTGTGGTGCGCCCGTCCGGCATCTACGACTACGGATTATTTTCCGCTCTTCACTTTGGTCCACGCGCGGGTGCGCACACGGTCTATTTTTGGATCCTGCACTTTCAGAGTGAACAACTTCGCACGAACGTCCGCCGGAGGATAAATCCCTGGATTATCACGCACTTCCGCGCTTACCAGCGGCGTAGCTTCTTTGTTCGCGTTGGCATAGAACACATGGTCGGAAATATGCGCCACCACATCCGGGCGCAGCAGGTAATTCAGGAACTGATAGGCTTCGTCTTTATTTTTGGCATCCGCAGGCATGGCGAAGACATCAAAGAACGCCATCGCCCCTTCTTTCGGAATCGAGAACGAGACATTTACGCCATTCTTCGCTTCCTTCGCGCGGTTTGACGCCTGCCAGACATCACCTGCCCAGCCGATAGCGACGCAAATATCGCCGTTTGCCAGGTCGTTAATGTATTGAGATGAATGGAAATAACGAATGTTCGGGCGCAGCTTTAACAGCAGATCGGTTGCCGGTCCGGTGTAATCATCTGCTTTAGTGCTGTTGGGATCTTTACCGAGATAATTCAGCACGGTAGCAAACACTTCTTCCGGTGCATCAAGGAAAGAGACGCCGCAGCTTTTCAGTTTTTCCAGATTTTCAGGTTTGAGGATCAAGTCCCAGCTATCGACGGGCGCGTTTTCGCCCAGTACCGCTTTGACTTTATCGACGTTATAGCCAATCCCGGTTGTCGCCCACATATAGGGCATAGCAAATTTATTATCCGGGTCGTGTTTGGCAACCAACTTCAGCAGTTCCGGGTCGAGATTCTTCCACTCCGGCAATTTGCTTTTATCCAGCGGCTGGAAAACTCCCGCAGTCAACTGGCGTTCAAGAAAGCTTGCTGACGGCACCACCAGGTCAAAGCCGGTGCTACCCGCCATTAATTTGCCTTCCAGTACTTCGTTAGAGTCGAAAACATCGTAGACGACTTTAATACCGGTTTCTTTTTCAAAATTGGCCACCGTGTCCGGGGCGATATAATCAGACCAGTTATAAATGTGGAGTGTTTTTTGTTCAGCCGCGAGCGTGCCGACAGAGACGGCCATCAGAGCACCCGCAACCAGACCCGATAGCCATTTTTTATTTAAGGCGGTCATATCTCTTTCCTTCTGAAAGTTCGTTAACAAACGAACAAAAGTTGTCACACTGAAAGATATGCAATAAACGTGCATATTTTTTATCGGCGCGGTGTAAGAAAAGAGAACTCTCTCCCGGCCAGCACTGCTCGCTATATAAAAGCATCGCAAGAATAACTTTAGCCAGGGTTTGAGACTATAGCTCGGATTAAAAAACGGTATTTAACAAATTTTTATGCGTATTTGCTCTATGTGATAAAGCCAAATCGCCACAAGAGAAGTGAAATAATCTTTAAGAAAAGGTTAAAAGCAGCAGATAATTTTGCAGCACGCAGTCACTGCGGCAGCGACTGCGTACTCGAAAGGAGTTATCAGTGGAGGAAATAGTTTTCGGTAACGTTGTTTTGCCCTTCATCGTCAGTCGGTAACAGCAGTTGATGGGCATTAGCTTCAAGAATGACCATCGAAATCTGCTCTTCGCTCTGACGCACGAACCATGCAAACTGCTCATAGGTTACGCCCTGCATAACGGATAAAGACTGGCAAACCACCAGCTTTGGCAGATTATCATCCTGCATATCAAGAAATGCTTTCACGGTCAGCGAACTGGCATTGATGGCAGATAAATCCGCCGCCAGCGGCAATACGGCTGAAGGTCGGACTTCCGCCATGGCAGAAAACAGGATCGTGTTATCGATCAGATCGATTTTGGCATCAAAGACACCGTCGAAATTCTGCATATGGGGCAGATGCAGAGCCTGACAGTTATCACATTCAAAAAAACTCATCCCCAGGTCATCGAGCCATTGACGCAGCGTATCCAGACCAGGAACGACCAGCGATGTCATAATTTTGTACAACCTCTTTCGATAAAAAGACCGGCACAGCTTACGCAAAAAGCGCAGGCAAAACCATGATCAGTAATGTGATTGCGACTAACCACCCGTTTTCAGGCAATATTCTGTCGTAGCGTGGCGTTCGATCCAGCGGATCATTTTACCCGCGATGTCGATACCGGTGGTTTTTTCTATTCCTTCCAGCCCCGGCGACGCATTCACTTCCATCACCAACGGCCCGCGATTAGCACGCAGAATATCCACACCAGCAACGTCCAGCGCCATCGTTCGCGCGGCTTTTATCGCGATTTCACGCTCCTGTGGTGTGATACTGGCGACGCTTGCCGCGCCGCCACGATGCAAATTGGAACGAAAATCGCCCTCTTTCGCCCGCCGTTCAATCGCAGCGACCACTTCATCGCCAACAACCAGACAGCGGATATCGCACCCTTGCGCCTCTTTGATATATTCCTGCACCAGAATATGCGCGTTCAGACCGCGGAAAGCGTCAATCACGCTTTCGGCCGCCTGACGCGTCTCCGCCAGCACGACGCCAATTCCCTGCGTGCCTTCAACCAACTTGACCACCAGCGGCGCACCACCGACCATGTCGATTAAATCGCTGGTATCATCCGGCGAATGCGCAATGCCCGTGACAGGCAGGTCGATGCCCTGACGCGCCAGCAGTTGCATGGAACGCAATTTGTCACGCGCCCGGGCAATGGCGACCGACTCATTGAGCGGATAGCTCCCCAGCATCTCGAACTGGCGCAGTGCCGCCGTCCCATAAAAGGTAATGGCGGTGCCAATACGCGGGATCACTGCGTCAAAATGGGGTAACTTGCGGCCTTTGTAGTGAATAGAAGACGCCGCAGGATTTATGTTCATGTAGCAAGAAAGCGGATCAAGAATTTCAACCAGGTGACCGCGCTGTATAGCGGCTTCACGCAGCCGCTTACACGAATAGAGCGTTCCATCCCGGGACAATATGGCAATTTTCACCCTGCACCTCTCTGTCAGACCTGGTCAAAAGCCCGCGTATCATACATCGGCGTGGCGGTTTTAGCGCGTTGCCCAACCCTGTTTGTGCAAATAATCCAGAATAAATGGGCGGCTTTCTTTAATGATTGTTCGGCGGATATGATCGCTCCAGGTATCCCGGCGATTATTGCTGCCACGTGTGAGGTAATATTCCGCCAGTTGCTCGTCATACTGCGCCAGTTCGTCTTTATCCAGCGGTTGATAGCTGTTTTCATGCACCAAAATGGAGGCCGGTAAACGCGGCTTAAGATCTGGATTATCCGCAGGCCAGCCAAGGCACAGCCCAAACAGCGGCAGAACATGCTGCGGTAATTTCAGAAGTTCCGTCACCGCTTCAATATTATTGCGCAGGCCGCCGATATATACCCCACCCAATCCCAGCGATTCCGCTGCGGTTAATGCATTCTGCGCCATCATTGCCGTATCAACGACACCGAGCAACAGTTGTTCCGCCAGGCCAAGTTGTGCATCCGGACAGATCTGTAAATGGCGATTAAAGTCGGCACAGAACACCCAAAACTCCGCCGCTTTCGCTACGTGTTTTTGCCCGCCGGTCAGCGTCACTAATTCATCACGTAACGCTTTGTCGGTAATGCGAATAATGCTACTGCACTGCAAAAAACTGGAACTAGACGTCGCACGGGCGCTGTTAATAATCGCCTCACGCTGCGCTTCGGAAATGGGTTCATCAGTGAAATGGCGAATGGAGCGATGGCCACAAATAAGTTCAATGGTTGGCGTCATTATCTTTTTCTCTTTCTGAACGTGAATATTGCGGTGGACGGTTCATCAGCTGTGGGGCAAGACGTTTTGCCACCTGAAGAATAACCACCACCGCAGCGGGAAGCATGAGCAAAACACCGAGAAAAATCATCAGAATCTGCACTTCTGGCCGAGAAAATGGCTCAGGCAGCGACAGGGAGCCGCTTACCGACAGCAGCGCCACCGCCAGCAACATCATTCCGATAAATTCCAGTATCAACACGCTTTTAGGCAATTTACCGATCGCGCGCATACGCTTCCCTCTGCAAAGTGAGCCTTCAGTCTAAAACTTTTCACTGTATTGTGTTTAACAGTTATAGCTTTTAGCAATTAATGCAACAGGTTAAACCTACTTTCAGCGAATACATTTTAGCGTGATCATTACAGGCATAAATCTATGAGGAGAGAAATAATGCAAACCGTTATTTTTGGTCGTCCGGGTTGCCCTTACTGTGTGCGTGCAAAAGATCTGGCTGAGAAATTGAGCAATGAACGCGATGATTTTCAGTATCAGTATGTAGATATTCGTGCGGAAGGGATCACTAAAGAAGATCTACAACAAAAGGCAGGTAAACCCGTAGAAACCGTGCCGCAGATTTTTGTCGATCAGCAACATATCGGCGGCTATACCGATTTTGCTGCATGGGTGAAAGAGAATCTGGACGCCTGATCGTCTGACAAGCCCTCGCGTTGAGGGCTTTATTGATTTTTTCTGTGCTGTGGTTTAAACAAACTACTGATAAATAAGAAACACAGTGCCCCCAGCGCACACCAGAACACCGCACTTAATAACCATGCCAGCTCTTGCCAGAATGAGCGCGTCGGTGAAAAAAACAGCCGCATAATAAGCATGGAACAGGGTGCCGCCAGCATTGCGCCAAACAGAGGTTTCAGGACTTCTCTACGCTGTGAAAAGAAGCTGGCAACTGCTCCAGGAAGAATGAAAAACAGCAAGCCGATTTCAGGATGCCCGGCAGCCCGAAAAGCGCCTTTCATGTGCGTCGCCAGAAAAAGGCACACCACAATGAAGAGGACAAAACAGCAGATTGCCCCCGCCCAACGTTGTTTATGTTTCACTCGTTCCTCCTGACACTGCGTCTATCGAACACATTTTTCGCCAGTGTGGCGTTCAGTAAGATAAAGCCGCTTCGCATTCCATGCTAATATAGGCCAACGCAATTCATATAGCCGTTGATACCTAATGTGATTACACTAGTAAAATATATTGTTACTTTACTATCGTTTAGGTGCGCTGAATGAATCTGCGCCCTGAATTCTGGTAAAAAACATTATCGTAAATTACCATTTCTTTCAACAGCTTACTAGTAAACAAGAAGTTAGCCTCCGTGAATATAAACGTCGCCGAATTGTTAAATGGGAATTACATTCTGTTATTATTTGTGGTCCTCGCGCTTGGGCTATGTCTCGGGAAATTACGACTTGGTTCGATCCAACTGGGTAATTCCATTGGCGTTTTAGTCGTATCGCTGTTATTAGGCCAACAACATTTCAGCATTAACACCGACGCGCTTAATCTTGGCTTTATGCTGTTTATTTTCTGCGTCGGGGTCGAAGCCGGACCGAACTTTTTTTCCATTTTTTTTCGCGATGGGAAAAATTACCTAATGTTAGCACTGGTGATGGTTGGCAGTGCGCTGGTCATCGCCTTAGGGTTAGGTAAGCTGTTTGGCTGGGATATTGGCCTGACGGCCGGTATGTTAGCAGGCTCTATGACGTCAACACCGGTTCTGGTCGGTGCTGGCGATACACTGCGTCATTCCGGCATGGAAAGTAGGCAGCTCTCACTGGCACTGGATAATCTGAGCCTCGGGTATGCCTTAACCTATTTAATCGGTCTGGTGAGTTTGATTGTTGGTGCGCGTTACTTGCCAAAATTGCAGCATCAGGACTTACAGACCAGCGCCCAGCAAATCGCCCGCGAACGTGGCCTGGACACAGATGCCAACCGTAAGGTTTATTTGCCGGTGATCCGCGCCTACCGCGTCGGCTCGGAGCTGGTAGCCTGGACCGACGGCAAAAATCTGCGTGAACTGGGTATTTATCGACAAACTGGCTGTTACATTGAACGTATTCGACGTAACGGGATTCTGGCAAATCCAGACGGTGATGCCGTGCTACAAATGGGCGATGAAATAGCGTTGGTAGGCTATCCCGACGCCCATGCCCGACTCGATCCCAGCTTCCGTAACGGTAAAGAAGTTTTCGATCGTGACCTTCTCGACATGCGTATCGTCACTGAAGAAGTGGTCGTTAAAAACCATAACGCTGTAGGTAAACGTCTCGCACAACTGAAGTTGACCGATCACGGTTGCTTCCTTAACCGCGTCATTCGTAGCCAGATTGAGATGCCGATAGATGACAACGTCGTGCTTAACAAAGGTGACGTTTTACAAGTCAGCGGCGATGCCCGCCGGGTAAAAACCATCGCCGATCGCATCGGCTTTATCTCGATTCACAGCCAGGTCACTGACTTGCTGGCATTCTGCGCCTTCTTTGTTATTGGGTTGATGATCGGGATGATCACCTTCCAGTTCAGCACATTCAGTTTCGGCATGGGGAACGCTGCCGGGTTGTTATTCGCCGGAATTATGCTGGGCTTTATGCGTGCTAACCACCCGACCTTCGGTTACATTCCGCAAGGTGCATTAAGCATGGTGAAAGAGTTCGGCTTGATGGTGTTTATGGCAGGCGTTGGTCTGAGCGCCGGTAGCGGTATTAATAACGGCCTGGGCGCGATTGGCGGTCAAATGTTGATTGCCGGATTGATTGTCAGTCTGGTGCCAGTGGTTATCTGCTTCTTGTTCGGTGCTTATGTATTGCGAATGAACCGCGCACTGTTGTTCGGCGCAATGATGGGCGCACGCACCTGCGCGCCGGCAATGGAGATCATCAGTGATACAGCTCGCAGTAATATCCCGGCGCTGGGCTATGCGGGCACTTACGCAATCGCCAACGTCCTGCTGACGCTGGCAGGGACAATCATCGTCATGGTATGGCCAGGATTAGGATAAAACTGAAGTTGCCCTGAAAATGAAATTTTTTTGCACAACCGCAGAACTTTTCCGCAGGGCATCAGTCTTAATTAGTGCCACTGCTTTTCTTTGATGTCCCCATTTTGTGGAGCCCATCAACCCCGCCATTTCGGTTCAAGGTTGGTGGGTTTTTTGTTATCTAAAACTTATCTACTACCCTGCAACCCTCTCAACCATCCTCAAAATCTCCTCGCGCGATAGCGGCTTACGGTCGGTGACAAAATGCAGCGTCATCCCCTCAATAAACGCATCAAGCGCGCGGGCGGTTCCGGGTTCAAACCATTGTTCGAGCGTTTGCTGACTGCGCTGCATCCAGTTTTGCATTACCGTTTTTAATAGCGGTTTTCGGCTAGCCAGCGCGTAGAGCTGGTACATCAGCTCCATGTTATCCGGCGTTGCAACCTGTGAGCTGTAGATCATATCGGTGATAGCCTGGCATGCGCCTTGAGCATCACTAACATCGCTAAAAAATGCCTGATATTGCCGGGACATGATCTCAGTAAAACTGCTGAACGCCTCCAGCAACAACTCATCAATTCCTGAAAAATAGTAGGTCATCGATCCCAACGGTACCCCGGCAAGGGTAGCAATTTTGCGGTGCGTAACAGCATGTATTCCATAAAGTTTCACCGCCTCCAGCGTGGCCTGGATAATTTTTTCTCGCCGTTGCGGATCGTTAGCGCGACGCATGTCATTTCCTCTCTCTGCAATTGTGTACAAATGTACACAACCTTGCTAATGTTGTCTTCCCTCTTCTTATTTTGACGTGATCTATGACCGTAAATTCTTCACGTAATGCATTGAAACGCCGAACCTGGGCGCTGTTTATGTTCTTCTTTTTGCCGGGCCTGTTAATGGCGTCCTGGGCAACCCGTACGCCTGCTATCCGCGATATTCTTTCTGTTTCGATCGCTGAAATGGGCGGAGTCCTCTTTGGTCTGTCGATCGGTTCAATGAGCGGTATTCTCTGCTCGGCGTGGTTAGTGAAACGCTTTGGGACGCGTAATGTCATCCTGGTCACGATGTCCTGCGCATTGATCGGGATGATGATACTAAGTCTGGCACTCTGGCTGACATCGCCCCTGCTCTTCGCGGTTGGTCTCGGCGTCTTTGGGGCAAGTTTTGGTTCTGCGGAAGTGGCGATAAACGTTGAAGGTGCCGCCGTTGAGCGAGAAATGAATAAAACGGTTTTGCCGATGATGCACGGTTTTTATAGCCTGGGCACGCTGGCAGGCGCAGGTGTCGGGATGGCACTTACGGCCTTTGGCGTTCCGGCAACGGTGCACATTTTATTGGCGGCGCTGGTAGGCATCGCGCCTATTTATATCGCCATTCAGGCAATCCCTGACGGTACGGGCAAAAATGCTGCCGATGGCACCCAGCATGGTGAAAAAGGCGTACCTTTTTATCGCGATATCCAGTTGCTGCTGATTGGTGTTGTGGTGCTGGCGATGGCCTTTGCCGAAGGTTCTGCCAACGACTGGTTACCCTTATTAATGGTTGACGGTCACGGTTTTAGCCCTACTTCCGGCTCGCTGATTTATGCCGGTTTTACCCTGGGGATGACTGTTGGACGCTTTACCGGCGGTTGGTTCATCGACCGTTACAGTCGCGTTGCCGTGGTTCGGGCCAGTGCACTAATGGGAGCGTTGGGTATTGGGCTGATTATTTTTGTCGATAGCGCCTGGGTCGCAGGAGTGTCTGTTGTACTTTGGGGACTAGGTGCCTCGCTGGGCTTCCCACTGACCATTTCTGCCGCCAGCGATACCGGCCCCGATGCACCAACCCGCGTCAGTGTGGTAGCAACGACCGGTTATCTGGCTTTCCTCGTCGGGCCGCCGCTGCTGGGCTATCTCGGCGAACATTATGGATTACGTAGTGCAATGCTGGTTGTACTGGCGCTGGTTATTCTCGCGGCTATTGTCGCGAAAGCCGTCGCCAAACCCGATACCAAAACGCAGACGGCGATGGAGAATAGTTGATGAGCATTAAATTAATTGCGGTAGACATGGATGGTACTTTCTTAAGCGATCAAAAAACCTATAACCGTGAGCGGTTTATGGCTCAGTATCAGCAAATGAAAGCACAAGGCATTCGCTTTGTGGTCGCCAGCGGGAATCAATATTATCAGTTGATCTCTTTCTTCCCTGAAATTGCTAATGAAATTGCCTTTGTGGCTGAAAACGGCGGCTGGGTAGTGAGCGAAGGCAAAGATGTTTTTAATGGCGAGCTGTCGAAGGATGCGTTTGCTACTGTCGTGGAACATTTGCTGACGCGCCCGGAAGTGGAAATTATTGCCTGCGGAAAAAATAGTGCCTATACACTCAAAAAATATGACGATGCCATGAAAACGGTGGCGGAAATGTATTATCACCGTCTGTAATACGTCGATAACTTTGACAACTTAGAAGATATCTTCTTTAAGTTTGGCCTGAATCTTTCCGATGAACTGATTCCACAAGTACAAAAAGCATTACATGAGGCCATCGGCGATATTATGGTGCCGGTCCACACCGGCAACGGCAGCATCGATCTGATTATCCCCGGCGTACATAAAGCCAATGGCCTTCGCCAACTGCAGAAATTATGGGGAATAGACGACAGCGAAGTGGTGGTCTTTGGCGATGGCGGTAACGATATTGAGATGCTGCGTCAGGCTGGCTTTAGTTTTGCAATGGAAAATGCCGGCAGCGCGGTCGTCGCAGCGGCAAAATACCGGGCAGGCTCCAATAACCGTGAAGGCGTACTGGATGTGATCGATAAAGTTCTTAAACACGAAGCGCCATTTAACCAATAAAAACGGCAGCACGCCCGGCAACACAATGCCTGAATGAAGGCTGCATAATTCGCGCAAATTAACCCGCTGCATTATTTCAGGCGAAATGATTATGAAAAATTGTCTACTGTTGGGCGCGCTTTTAATGGGCTTTACTGGTGTGGCGATGGCGCAAAGTGTCACCGTCGATGTGCCGAGTGGATACAAAGTGGTTGTGGTTCCTGATTCAGTCAGCGTTCCACAAGCGGTCAGCGTCGCGACTGTGCCGCAAACCGTCTATGTGGCTCCTGCGCCAGCTCCGGCTTACCGCCCGCATCCTTATGTTCGCCATCTTGCCAGCGTAGGTGAAGGGATGGTTATCGAACACCAGATTGACGACCATCACCATTAATTCGAAAATGCCTGATCGCACAAAGCAATCAGGCATTTTTTTACCCTTCGTGCGAATTTCCCATCTGTTTATCTTTTAAAAAGATAACCATCAGCAACAGCCACAAAATTCCGTTGACAAGGTTGAAGAGATTAAACAGTCCGTTGCCCCCGTTCAGCCAGGCATGTTTGCTGATTTCAATACCGACGGTAAAGATCAGCATTTGCAGCATTCCCATCGCCGCAGAAACCGTACCTTTACTCATATCGCTGGCAAACAGGGTTAATCGCACCAGTCCCGCATTCGCCAGACCAATACCGAAAGCATAAAGACTTAACCCGGCGGTCATCCATAAATACGCATGCGATGAGATAACCGTTGCCGCAGCAGCGACCAACAGACCAATCATAATCGGCCAGCCGCCCATAATAATCAGCGAACGTACGGTGCGGCGCGAGGTCAGACGCGCTAACAGCAAGTTACCCGCAATTAACGCCCCGAAAATAGGCACTTGCAGCAAACCATATTCATAGCTGCTTAACTGCTCGCCGGTAATGATGATAATCGGCGACTGGGCGATCCACGCCAGCAACGGCAAACTAACGAATCCCAGCGCCAGCGCCCCCGCAACAAAGCGACCGTTCTTCAGCACCAGCTTATAGTCACGACCGAGTTCTTTCAGCGACAGTTTCTCGCCTATACGCGTGGCGGTTTCAGGCATGGCTCGTTGCAGACCGAAAAAGGAGATCGCTGCCAATGCGGCAAACAAGACAAACATCCCTTCCCAGGGCAGCACATGGATCCACGCCGCGCCCACCAGCGGGCCAAGTAGTGGAGCAATCAGCGCCACGTTCGCCATCAGCGCGGTGATCTTGATACAAACCGCCTCTTCGAAGGATTCCTGAATTGCGGCGTATCCCACAGCGCCAATGAAACAGAGGCTTATGCCCTGCAAGAAGCGCAACAGGGTGAATTGTTCAATGTTTTGCGCCAGTAATATTGCCAGACAGGTGATGATAAACCACACCACCCCCGCCAGCATCACCGGACGGCGACCAATACGATCCGACAGCGGCCCCAGGAGCCATTGTAAAAACATCCCGCCCGCCAGATACGCGGTCATCGAAGTAGGAACCCAATCAATGCCCGCCTGATATTGTTCCACCACGGCCAACATACCGGGTTGAATCATATCGTTGCCGATATAGGTTGAAAATTCGTAAAGCACCAGACAGAGAGGGAAAAGTAACGCCTGACGTCCAAGCCTGGCACCGGAAGCTAATTTATTTTGCATGCAATTTCTTCGCCAATAATAATCGCGCAAAGTTTAATAAAAGCGCAGCTAACGAGAAAGCGAATTTTGTAGCTGAAACCACGGTTAAGCACATTCTTACATTATCGCGAGTATAGCTACGCTTTCTTTAAGTTTTATTTAACCTATGCCCGTTACAATCACCCACCGTAAACAGGCCGCTTGAGGGAAATAAGACGATGCCGCTTTACCCAGTTTAACCTGCACTTTATTCTCAACGACTTGCCTGTATTGGCTCCCTTTTAATCACTTTGCGTCGGGAAGTTATGCTGGAAAATTTGAATCTCTCTCTATTCTCTCTTATTAACGCGACGCCAGACTCTGCGCCGTGGATGATCTCGTTGGCGATTTTTATTGCTAAAGATTTGATTACCGTGGTGCCGTTGCTGGCCGCGGTACTTTGGCTGTGGGGGCTTACAGCACAACGGCAACTGGTGATAAAAATCGCTATCGCGCTGGCGGTCAGCCTGTTTGTGTCCTGGACGATGGGGCATCTTTTTCCGCACGACCGACCCTTTGTCGAAAATATCGGCTATAACTTCCTGCATCATGCGGCGGATGACTCATTCCCGAGCGATCACGGTACGGTGATTTTCACCTTTGCACTGGCATTTTTATGCTGGCATCGCCTGTGGTCCGGCTCACTTTTAATGGTGCTGGCCGTCGTCATTGCCTGGTCGCGCGTTTATCTTGGCGTCCACTGGCCGCTGGATATGCTCGGTGGATTGCTGGCAGGTATGATTGGCTGCCTTAGCGCCCAGATTATCTGGCAAGCGATGGGGCATAAACTCTATCAACGTCTGCAATCGTGGTATCGCTTCTGTTTTGCATTACCGATCCGCAAAGGCTGGGTGCGTGACTGATCTCTGCTAAAAAGTGTAGTATTGAGCGGCTCGCTTCAATAACTATTCAGAGGGATTATGGAAACACGTCGCGAAGAGCGTATCGGGCAGCTGCTGCAAGAATTAAAACGCAGCGATAAGTTACATCTTAAAGACGCCGCCGCCCTGCTTGGGGTTTCGGAGATGACGATTCGTCGCGATCTGAACAACCACAGTGCGCCCGTCGTTTTGCTCGGCGGCTATATTGTTCTGGAACCGCGCAGCGCCAGCCATTACCTGTTAAGCGATCAAAAATCCCGCCTGGTGGAAGAAAAACGCCGGGCGGCAAAACTGGCTGCGACGCTGGTAGAACCCGATCAGACCCTCTTTTTTGACTGTGGCACCACCACACCGTGGATTATTGAAGCAATTGATAATGAAATCCCCTTTACCGCCGTTTGTTATTCGCTAAATACCTTTCTGGCACTGAAAGAGAAACCCCATTGCCGCGCGTTTCTGTGTGGTGGTGAATTTCACGCCAGCAACGCCATTTTCAAACCCATCGATTTTCAGCAAACGCTGAATAATTTTTGCCCGGATATCGCTTTTTATTCCGCGGCGGGGGTGCATGTCAGTAAAGGCGCTACCTGTTTTAATCTTGAAGAGTTGCCGGTAAAACACTGGGCCATGTCGATGGCGCAAAAGCATGTGCTGGTTGTCGACCACAGTAAATTTGGCAAGGTGCGTCCGGCACGCATGGGTGACCTGAAACGCTTTGATATTGTGGTGAGCGATTGTTGCCCGGAAGATGAGTATGTGAAGTACGCGCAGACGCAGCGTATTAAGTTGATGTATTAATGACGTATTACCGGATGACGTTTCGCGCCATCCGGTTATCAGAAGATTAAGAGAACCAGCTGCCGAACCACTGATGGAATTTCATCATAACGAAATCCCACATCCGCCCAAAGAATCCGCCCTCTTCCACATTTTCCATCACGATCAGCGGACGCTGCTCAATGGATTTACCGTTAAGCTGGAAATCAATGGTCCCGACAACCTGACCTTTTTTCAGCGGTGCGGTAAGCTGCGGTTCCGTTAACGTGTAGCTCGCTTTCAGGTTTTTCAGCTGCCCACGCGGTATGGTCACTGAGCCCGCTTCGCCTGCCCCGAGATTCACTTCGCTCTTATCACCAAACCAGACGCGCTGAGTCACAAAGGTGGCATCAGGTTTAATTGGCGTCACGGTTTCAAAGAAGCGGAAACCCCAGGTCAATAATTTCTCAGACTCATTAAAACGGATACGGTCAGTTTTCGCACCCAGTACTACGGAGATCAAACGCATATCGCCCTGGGTAGCCGAAGCAACCAGATTATATCCCGCGCCTGCCGTGGTTCCTGTCTTCATGCCATCAACATTCAGATTGCTGCTCCATAGCAGACGGTTACGGTTAGGCTGTCGAATTTTGTTGAAGGTGAACTCTTTCTCTTTATGAATGGCGTACTCTTCCGGCACATCGTGGATTAATGCTTTACCCAGCAATGCCATATCGCGCGCGGTACTGAACTGCCCCGGCGCATCCAGACCGTGCACCGTCTGGAAGGTAGTGTTGGTCAGACCCAGTTTTTTGGCATAACCATTCATCAAACCAATAAATGACTCCTGGCTCCCGGCAACGTAATCGGCCAGCGCAATACAGGCGTCATTACCGGACTGGATAATCACACCTTTGTTCAAGTCTGCCACCGAAACCTGATCGCCCGGTTTGAGGAACATTACCGATGAACCACGCAGTGCCGGATTTCCCGTCGCCCAGGCATCTTTGCCGACCGTCACCATATCGGTGAGTTTAATCTTATCGGCCTTAAGCGCCTGCCCAACCACATAGCTGGTCATGATTTTAGTCAGGCTCGCGGGATCCAGTTTCTCATCCGCATTGCCTTCTGCCAGCACTTTACCGCTGGCGTAATCCATTAAAATCCATGCACGCGCATCCACGCTCGGCGCTTCAACGGTTTGTTCCGCCGCGAATGCCGTTGGGGCAAAAAGGAATAAAAATGCAGAACCCGCTGCAAGACCACGAAGGAGAGAGGAGTATTGCGTCATAAATGCCACCCGAGTATCCATTCAAAAAAAATACGTTATATCGCCGTATGATAAGTTCGGTGATTAATAACGCACACACAAACTTAAAGAAACCGTAAGTTGGTAAAGTTTTTAAAGTTTATGCAATATCCTGCCGCTTCGCTGCTTCTGGTGTCATTTTTTTGCCAGCTGTTGCTTAAAAGTTAACTTTACTTCACCATCGGAGTCCTGTTCAGCCTGTGGCTGCCTGTCGGAAAAGGGGTGAGTATGATTACGCTGTGGGGTCGGAATAATTCAACCAACGTAAAAAAAGTATTGCTGACGCTCGAAGAACTGGAACTACCTTATGAGCAAATTCTCGCGGGCCGTGAGTTTGGGATAAATCACGATGCTGATTTTCTGGCGATGAACCCTAACGGGCTGGTGCCGTTGTTACGCGACGACGAAAGTGATCTCATTCTTTGGGAATCAAACGCCATTGTCCGCTATCTGGCGGCACAGTACGGGCAAAAACGCCTGTGGATCGACTCACCGGCACGTCGTGCGGAAGCAGAAAAATGGATGGACTGGGCAAACCAGACGCTCAGTAATGCCCATCGCGGGATCCTGATGGGATTAGTCAGAACACCACCGGAAGAGCGCGATCGGGCCGCCATTGATGCCAGTTGTAAAGAGTGCGACGCCCTGTTTGCCCTGCTCGATGCGGAACTGGCAAAAGTAAAATGGTTCTCCGGCGACGAGTTTGGTGTGGGCGATATCGCTATCGCACCGTTCATCTACAATTTGTTTAACGTTGGCCTGACCTGGACACCGCGTCCAAATCTGCAACGCTGGTATCAGCAACTCACTGAACGCCCAGCAGTGCGCAAAGTGGTGATGATTCCCGTTAGCTAATTGCGTGGGCTAACTTTAAGTAATTCCCCACTGGACTCGTCGGTGAGAACGTATAAATAACCGTCGGGTCCAGTGCGAACATCACGAATTCGCTGCCCTCTGTCCGTTAAAATACGGCCATCTTCTGTCACTTTGTCGCCGTTGACGCTCATCACAATGACATCTTTATCTTTCAGCGCGCCAATAAATAATTTTTGCTGCCACTGGGGGAATTTATCGCTGTTATAGAAGGCCATGCCGCTCACGGCGGGCGAATCTTTCCAGTAAAAAACAGGTTGCTCGGTCCCGGCGACGATCTCCCCTTTCGCTTCCGGTATCTTAAAGCCTGAATAGTTGATTCCCCAGGTTGCCAGCGGCCAGCCGTAGTTTTTGCCTTTTTGCGGGATATTAATTTCATCGCCACCGCGCGGGCCATGTTCATTCAGCCATAGTGCATTACTCCACGGATTCATCGCCATTCCTTGCGGATTACGATTGCCATAAGACCAGATCTCGGCGCGCGCACCGGATTCCTTTATAAAAGGATTATCATCCGGGATTTCGCCCTGGTCGGTCAGACGCACCAGTTTGCCCTGTAATTTATCCAGATCCTGCGCCGTCGGGCGCTGATTGTTTTCGCCCAGAGCAATAAAAAGATAACCTTTACCGTCGAATACCAGCCGCCCGCCAAAATGGTTGCCGGTAGACAGTTTTGGCATCTGGCGAAAGACGGTGCGGAAGTCGGTCACCTTTGAGAGATCATCACTTAAGCGGCCATAACCCACAGCAGTTCCGGCTTTGCCATCATCGCCAACTTCGGAATAACTTAACCAGATGCGGCGCGACTGAGCAAAATCAGGCGCTAAAACCACGTCCAGCAGACCGCCCTGCCCGTGCGCCCAAACGTCCGGCACTCCGGAAAGCGGCGCAGATAATCCTTTTCCTGCTTGCCAGTGACGCAACTCGCCGCCGCGCAGAGTGATTAACATACCGTGATTGTCGGGTAAAAAGGCCAGCGCCCAGGGATGGTCGAGTTTGTCTTGCAGTACTTCGACATTTACCGTTGCAGGAGCCGCCCAGAGAGCGGAAGAAAGACAAATAAGGGGCACAAGGAAAAAGGATTGTCGATGCATAACGCCTCCGGATTGACTCTGGCTTAAAGCGTAGTCAGTGGAGGAGATAACAAATTCATTTTTACAAAAACTTAAACATGAAGGGGGAGACGCTTTCTCCCCCTTAGTTTTCAGGCCTTCTCAAGCATGGCGTGCTTCTGCAGGCTCTGGATACTCAGCGTTAAGCTCATCAGACAATTTTCAAGCTTATCGGCGTTGACGGTAATAACAGTCGGGCAATCATGGTGCCCACTCATCAAACATACTGCGGCTGTCGCTAATGCTTCTTCAGCATGATGAAGAGCACTCCACTCTTCCTGATCCAGATGAAGATTCAACCGCAGCGATTTATCGTGCAGTTCGCGATTCAGTTTAAAAAAGTTATCTCGTAGATGATTGCTTTCGCTGACGGACATGTATCCTTTTGCCTTCCTCAGTTGCACGTATGCGGCGAGGTCAACGCGTGCGTCGATCAACCGGTTCAGCAGATCGATTCGCTGTCTGTCAACGAACATACTTCGATCCTCCTCTTTCCAGCCTTGTTGCAATTAAATAGTATGGCTATTTTTTGAGCAAAATGCTGTCCAGGATCAATTCTTCACGCCGAATTAACAAAATTTACATTTCCTTCGCCTCCGCCAGCGAATGAGATTGCGATACAAATTTTATCCAGAACTCTGTAGAATCCCTGCCCTGACCTTTCCTGTAACTGAATATTTTTTAAGCTATGAGCAAAGTAACTCCCCAGCCGAAAATCGGCTTTGTTTCCCTTGGCTGTCCGAAAAACCTTGTCGATTCAGAGCGTATTCTCACCGAACTACGCACTGAAGGTTATGACGTGGTACCGAGCTATGACGATGCGGACATGGTGATCGTCAACACCTGCGGCTTTATTGACAGCGCGGTACAAGAATCACTGGAAGCCATTGGTGAAGCGTTGAATGAAAACGGCAAGGTAATTGTGACCGGTTGTCTGGGGGCAAAAGAAGATCAGATCCGCGAAGTCCACCCGAAAGTGCTGGAAATCACCGGGCCTCATAGCTATGAGCAGGTTCTGGAGCACGTTCATCACTACGTGCCAAAACCGAAACACAACCCATTCCTGAGCCTGGTGCCAGAACAAGGCGTGAAACTGACGCCGCGTCATTATGCCTATCTGAAAATTTCTGAAGGCTGTAATCACCGCTGCACCTTCTGCATTATTCCGTCTATGCGCGGCGACCTGGTGAGCCGTCCGATTGGCGAAGTGTTAAGTGAAGCGAAACGTCTGGTTGATGCGGGCGTTAAAGAGATTCTGGTGATCTCGCAGGATACTTCCGCCTATGGCGTCGATGTTAAACATCGTACTGGCTTCCACAACGGCGAGCCGGTAAAAACCAGCATGGTCAGCCTGTGCGAACAGTTATCGAAACTGGGGATCTGGACACGTCTGCACTACGTTTACCCTTATCCGCATGTGGACGACGTCATCCCACTGATGGCAGAAGGCAAAATCCTGCCGTATCTGGACATTCCGTTGCAGCACGCCAGCCCGCGCATTCTCAAACTGATGAAGCGTCCGGGTTCTGTAGATCGCCAACTCGCGCGCATCAAACAGTGGCGCGAAATCTGCCCGGAACTGACCCTACGCTCAACCTTTATTGTCGGCTTCCCTGGCGAGACAGAAGAAGATTTCCAGATGCTACTCGACTTCCTGAAAGAAGCGCGTCTGGATCGCGTTGGCTGCTTTAAATACAGCCCGGTTGAAGGTGCAGACGCCAATGCCCTGCCTGACCAGGTTCCGGAAGAAGTGAAAGAAGAACGCTGGAACCGTTTCATGCAGTTGCAGCAGCAGATTTCCGCCGAGCGCCTGCAAGAGAAAGTGGGCCGTGAAATTCTGGTGATTATCGACGAAGTGGACGAAGAAGGTGCGATTGGTCGCAGCATGGCAGATGCACCGGAAATCGACGGCGCGGTTTATCTCAATGGTGAAACCAACGTTAAGCCGGGTGATATCCTGCGTGTGAAAGTCGAGCACGCCGATGAGTACGATTTGTGGGGTAGCCGGGTTTAATTAATCTTAAGGCAGATCTAACAAGAATATTGTTCTTCGATCTGCCTCTGCTACCCTTCCCTATGTCCTACCCTTACGCACAAAATCCCCTGACGCATAAATCGAGAAAAATGAATCGTACTCGAGGCAACTCTCACTTTTTCACACCAAATTAAAGTTTTGATCGCAATTACTTGAAATAAGCGTAATGGTTACTATAGTAAACATTACCACAAGGATGGATGTATGGGTGTGTATAAGGCAAGACGATTCAGCCAAAGCACGAAAAAACTTGGTATTCACGATAAAGTTCTCATGGCTGCCGCTGAAGAAGTGATGCAGGGCATATGGGAGGCTGATTTAGGTAGCGGTGTCATCAAAAAACGTTTACCCCTCCAACAAGGAAAGAGTGGTGGAGCCAGAACAATTATCTTTTTTAAATCAGCAAATCATGTGTTTTTTTATGATGGTTGGTCCAAGAGTGGTCTAAGCAGTAAAGGAACCAAAGAAATCGAAGATGATGAACTGGCGGCCTACAAAAAAATGGCAAATGCATTTCTGGCCTTTAGCAATAAGCAAATAGAGGATTTGATCGAAACTGGCTTTTTGATTGAGGTGAAAAATGAGCGATAAATTACAAATGATGCTGGAAGATGCAAAGGAACTGAATGCACTGGGCCTGATGTCTGATAGTGAAGTTGATGCCATTGCCGTCATGGTCAAAGCTCGTGAAGTCAGCGCCCGTATAGCCAAAGTCAAATCAATGACGGGTGAAGAGATCAAAGCCATCCGCACCCGATACGGCATGTCACAATCCGTGCTGGCACATACAATGGGAATGTCAAAAGAAAGTGTCTCGAAATGGGAACGTAATGAAATAAAACCGAGCGGCCCGGCATTACGTATTTTGAATACATTGGCAATAAAAGGGCCGGAAGTTTTTGCAAAGTAAAATGTTTGCAAATGATTTACCACATTCATTAGTACCCCTTGATTAAGGGGTACTAACACTATTCTAATTCTACTGCCAGCTAATCTGCGCCCTGCCGTTTTTCTTACTCTTATACAGCCGCTCATCCGCCAGCATTTTCAAGCGTTCGACGGTAGTACATTCATTTGAATGCGCTACACCGATACTGGTGCTTAAATTAATGCTTCCCACCTGGAAATGAACAATTTCTTTTAGAATCGATAGCAACTCTTCCAGCGTTCCACCCGTATAAATCACCGCAAATTCGTCACCGCCGAAGCGGTAGACTTTACCTTTATCTACCGGGATCTGTGATTTAAGGATTTTCACCACTTTCATCAACACTTCATCGCCCAGCAAATGACCGAAGGTGTCGTTGATGTTTTTGAATTTATCGACGTCAAACAGGCACAAATAACCGCCTTTTTCCGGCAGCGCTTTTAAATCTTCGTCAAAGGATTTTCTGCCCATTGCTTTGGTCAGGTCATCCAGGAACGCCGAGTTATACAGACTGTAGAGTTTTTTGACATCGGCAGCCGAAAAGAAAAGCCCGCCATCCAGTACGCGTTCAAAATGGTTATTAATGATGGCTTCTTTCTCCACAATACCACGATTAATCACTCTGCGTACCAGATAGAGGCAACTGACACCCGATATCACTGCCACCAATGCGGCAAAGAAAATAATCAATGTACAGACCCGCAAATAAACATCTTTTTTATACGCAAATACGTACAATCCGGTCGGCAAATAGGCGAAGTGCTCCATCGCTTCCGAAACGGTGAAGATGGCGTTTTTAGCATTAAATTCATCACCGGTCACCGGTTTACCGTTCTTAAACAGAGAGAACATCAGGTTCTCGCTATCCATCGCCAGCGATTTTGACAGTAAAGAAAAACGCTCCAGACCAAGCAAAAATATCAGACTGCGATTGTGAGTTACCGGATAGAGGTAATAGACGAAGGTTTTACCGTCAAAAGAGATAAACCCTGTATTTTTGACATGTCGATACTTCACAATCTGCATAATATCTGCACAATAATTTTTCTCGAACTCCTTTACCTGAATACATTCGTCACTGGAAATCAGATAAGGACCGACATCGTACAAATAAGAGGGTGAAACCGAGTCGGCGTAAGCTGTGCGCAAACCAACCAACAGCTGTTCCTCCGTGGGGTTTAGCGTGTTGATGAGCTCAATTGCCACGCTACGCCGATATTCAGCAATATTTGCCACCGCAAAAGCAGTATCAATAACGGACTGTTTCAGGCCATACACCCGTTCTTTTACCATTTGAGTGTAGATCCCGCAGGCAACTGCTGAAATCATGATAAAAATCAGCAGACTGACTGTAAGTACGAACTTATTGATTCTGGACATACGTAAACTACTCTTTTACTAATTTTCCACTTTTATCCCAGGCAGAGAATGGCATGGGTTTCTGGTACAGATACCCCTGAGCCTGAACACATCCTAATTTGATTAATTCGCGCGCAACGTCTTCGCTCTCTACGCCTTCCGCAATCACCGGGATCCGGTTATAGCGTGCCAGATCGAAAATAATGCGCACAATTTTTCCCGCAGTACCGAAAATATCGCCGGTAAATTGCGAGTCCACTTTTATGCTATCTGGATTAATTTCATAAAAACGTTTCAGGTTTGACAAACCGGTGCCAAAGTCATCAATCGATATCCGTACCCCTTGTTTACGCAGTTGTTCAATATTGAGATAAAAATGTTCATTAATTCGCTCGATCACGGTTTCAGTGATCTCAACACAGAGGCTGTTCGCCTTCAGGCCATTTTCTTCCATGATGGTGGTAAAACGCTCATGAAAGTGTGGTTCGTTTAACTGCCAGGGCGAAACATTAATATGCAGTAAGAAACCGTCCTTCAGAACCGCACGCTCGCTAAAATGCCTGAATTCACCCATTGCCGTTTTAATAATCTGATAACCCAGCTCATTGATAAACCCGATATCTTCAGCAATGGTAATGAACTTTAGCGGTGAAATGATCCCCCGCTCCGCAGACACCCAACGGCACAACGCCTCCGCGCCCAGAATGGTGCGGGTGTTAATATCAACGATCGGCTGATAGACCAGGAATAGTTCGCCAATTTCCATTGCATGGCGAATATTACGCGCAATCCAGATATTCTCTTCTATTTCGTTGAGTTTCGCGTCATCACAGAAAATAAACTCTGAGAACATATGGTCACGGATGCTGGAAATCGCCAGTTTCAGTTTTTCTGCGTAACTCCAGGCGTTTTCCCCCTGCAAAGGTTCACAAATGGCAGACTTATGGATGCGCAGATTGCGGTAGCCAAAGCTGCTGTCAAAATCGTTTACCATCGCTATTTTACGGGTAAATGTCTGTACATTTTCCCGACACAGAAGTAAATAGAGATCGGCATTGAATGTCACGATATCGCAGCATTGCGCATATTTCTCGGCAATTCGCTGACACAATTTCCTGACGATTTTATTGCGTTCATCAACACCAAACACCGCTTCCACGGCTTCCAGACCACACAGTTTGATGATCCCAACAGCCAGATACTGATTATTGTTGGACTCAATAATCGCCATATTTTTAATAAAACCGCTTTCCTGATCGTAAGAGATCAGTGAGAGCAATTTATTTGACCGTTCAATTTCGGCATCTTTCATTTCCGCGATCGAATTTTTGATGCTGATAATCTCTTTCGCATCGCCTTCGCGAATTTTCAGAGCCTCGATCTGATCCGTTGAGTCGGGCAAAAACGCCAGCGTATTAACCAGCTCGGTCATTTCAGAAAATTGCCGACGGAACACACGAGTGGTCATTAAATAAACCACCAGCAATACGATAATAATGAAAGCAAACGGAAAGTTTATCTGATGCGTTCAATAAATTACCGCCAGGATAATAAAAATAGATTTCGAATAATGCGTTGTTTGGCACCGCTGATGTTTTTTCGATATATTCAGTATCGACAGAATCAATAATATTATAATTACCTTCGCTATTATAAATAATCAGTTTTTCACGCGCGAGTTGATTCTTGGCAATGATCTCATGGCCTTGTTTCAAAAATAGAACTTCATCATTAGCGCTGATTTGATCAAGATACTCGTTCAGATATCGCCAGTTTAAATCGACATGAATTTTATCCACCGCTAACAAATCGTGATCTTTGCCGTTGATGTGTAGCGTAAAAGAGATACATTTTTTACCCGGACGATCAAAGCAATTGTATGCCGGATTCCAGCTGTTGTTAGAGTCATCTGAAGCCACCGACCACGGTCGTTTCGATGGGTTAAAATCGGCAAAAATAACCCGCCCTGACTCGTCGACAAGCGGTCCATTTACTTGTTCCTGATGATAAACTACGATTTTATCATTCGCCCTCCGCGAAAAGAGATAATATTTATTATCATCAAGTACCAGTCCCACCGAGTCTAAAAATGGCATCATTTCCATTTTAAGAATCACGGCGCGTTGAATCTCCTCTGTATTTTTTAATAAATACAGTGAGTCCTTTAATGTCAGGGCCGAACGTTCAATATCTTTAAAGAAATAGCCAACGTTTTTCTGAATAAGTTCAAAGCGGCTATCGGCACGTTTTACCGCGCGCTCCGATACCAGTTGATAGTTAATGATGAAAAAAAGACCAATAAATGACAGTGCTGCCAATAAAAATAAAATTATCAGCCTTATCTTTATCTTTTCGTATAAACTCAGCATGTTAATACATTTAACAAAATAACTATCTGAACGCTGTGCCGCTGCAAAAATTGTCCCTTGCTGCGGCTTTTTAACCAAATTACCCGATTCTACAAAATCAGCAGAAAGTTACAACACTTGCTTAGGGCAATAATTTCCTGTGAGGTGATTACCCTTTCAAGCAATATTCAAACGTAACTATCCTTTAATTTTCGGATCCAGCGCATCGCGTAAACCATCACCCAACAAATTGAACGCCAGTACAGTCAGAAAAATAGCCAGGGCCGGAAAAATAGCGACATGCGGCGCGATAACCATATCCGCTCGTGCCTCATTGAGCATTGCTCCCCACTCTGGTGTCGGCGGCTGCGCACCGAGGCCGAGAAATGACAGGCTGGCGGCAGAGATAATCGAGGTACCGATGCGCATGGTGAAAAACACCACGATAGACGAGACAGTCCCGGGCAAGATATGGCGCAATAAGATGGTCATGTCGCTGGCACCAATACTGCGCGCCGATTCAATAAAAGTTTGCTGTTTCAACACCAGCGTGTTGCCGCGCACCAGTCGGGCAAACGCGGGGATGGAAAAAATGGCGACTGCAATAATCACGTTAGCAATGCCGCTTCCCAACACCGCAACAACAGCGATCGCCAGTAAAATACCAGGGAAGGCAAACAGCACATCGCAAATGCGCATGATCAGCCGATCCCACCAGCCTTCATAATATCCAGCCAACAAGCCCAGCAACGTCCCGATCGCCGCACCGATAAACACGGCAAACACGCCCGCCGCCAGCGAGATTTGTGCACCAACCAGGACACGGCTGAAAATGTCACGCCCCAGTGAATCAACGCCAAACCAGTGCTGCAAAGAAGGTCCGTTATTCAGATTGTCATAATCAAAATAATTTTCGGCGTCATAGGGAGCGATCCAGCGTGCAAAAATAGCCACCACAATCAATAAAATAACGAACAATGCGGCGGTCATCGCCATATGCTGACGGCGAAATCGTCGCCAGAATTCATGCCACGGTGTACGTACCTGGTCAGGTTTGACCAGTGGCATGGCGTTTAACACCGCCTGACGTCGCCAGTTAAATAGTCGCATCCTTACTTGTACCTGATAGCCGGGTTAATGGCGGCGTAAAGCACATCCACCACTAAGTTGATAAGAATAAATTCCAGCGAGAAAAGCAGAATTTCTGCCTGAATCACTGGGTAATCGCGCATTTCAACGGAGTCAACGAGTAAGCGTCCAAGTCCGGGCCAGTTGAAAACTTTCTCCACCACGATGGAACCACCGAGCAAAAAGCCAAACTGTAAGCCCATCATGGTCACTACCGGGATCATCGCGTTACGTAGCCCGTGTTTGAGGACAACCCAGGTTTCGCTCACCCCTTTCGCCCTCGCGGTACGCATATAATCTTCGCTTAAAACGTCGACAAACGACGCGCGGGTAAAGCGCGCCATCACGGCTGCCACTGCCGCGCCGAGCGTCAGGGAGGGTAAAATGTAGTGCTGCCAACTGTCTGCTCCCACGGTAGGCAGCCAGCCCAGTTCAACGGAGAATACCTGAATTAAAAGCATCCCCAGCGCAAATGCCGGAAACGAGATCCCCGACACCGCAATGGTCATACTCAATCGATCCGGCCAACGATTACGCCAGACGGCGGCGATAATTCCCGCCGCCATACCAAATATCACCGCCCAGACCATACTGGTTATGGTCAGCCACAGCGTTGGCATAAAGCGGCTGGCAATCTCATCGGCAACCGGACGACGCGACACCATCGACAGGCCAAAATCCCCCTGCACAGCATTGCTGATATAGTGCCAGAACTGGTGATACAGCGGCTGATCCAACCCCAGCTGCTGACGCACCAGTTCTATAACCTGCGCATCAGCTTCGGGCCCGGCAATCAATCGCGCCGGATCGCCGGGCAGCATATGCACAAATAAAAACACCAGCACCGAGACGATAAACAGCGTTGGAATCAACCCCAGTAAGCGTTTGATAACGTAATTAAGCATTCCACTCCCTGCGTTGCTTATTGCAAATCCGCGTCTTCAAAGCTGAAACCGGTGTCTGGCATGATCCAAAAACCGGTCAGGTTTTTACTGTGTGCCGACACCAGTTTTTCTACCACCAGCGGGATCCACGGCGACTCTTGCCAGATGATATCCTGCGCCGCCTTATATAAACGGGTCTTTTCTGCCGGATCATTAGTTTTCAGTGCCTGAGCCAGGAAGTCATCCACCTGTTTATTGCTGTAAAACGCGGTATTAAACAGCGTCGGTGGCCAGTTCTGCGAGGCAAACAGCGGCGATAGTGCCCAGTCCGCTTCGCCGGTTGAAGCCGACCAGCCAGTGTAGAACATTCGCACGCCGCTCTCTTTTTGCCCTTTACCTTCAACTTCTGCCGCCCGCTGTCCGGCATCCATCGCAGTCACCTGGGCTTTAATCCCGACCTGCGCTAACTGCTGCTGGGTAAATTGCAGCACTTTCTGCGCGGTGCTGTGGTTATGTGACGACCACAGCGTGGTACTGAAACCGTTGTGATATCCCGCCTCTTTCAGTAATTCGCGCGCTTTCACTGGATCGTAAGGCCACGGTTTATAACTTTGCGCGTAGGCGATACTCGGCGGTACCACACCAGTAGCTGGCGTTGCATAGCCCGCGAAGGCTACTTTCACCAGCGCCGGGCGGTTAATGGCGTAATTCAGCGCCTCACGGACCTTCGGGTTATCGAACGGCTTTTGCGTCACGTTCATACTGATATAACGCTGCATAATTGACGGACTGGCCATCAACTCGATATTTTTGTTTTTCTCCAGCAGTGCGGCCTGCTCGTAGGGAATGGGGAAAGCAAACTGCGCTTCACCGGTTTGCAGCATTGCCGCGCGGGTGTTGTTATCCGCCACCGGACGCCAGGTTATGCTGTCCAGTTTGGGCAATCCTGGCTGCCAGTAACCCGCGAATTTTTTCACCTTCACAAAATCAGTCTGATTCCAGGTATCCAGTTCATACGGCCCGGTTCCCACTGGATGAAAACCAATATCCTTGCCATATTTTTCCAGCGCTGCCGGCGAAATCATCGCGGTCGCCGGATGGGCAAGAATATTAATAAACGCTGAGAACGGCTGTTTGAGGGTAATCTTTACCGTTGTTGGATCGATCGCTTCCGTTTTGGCAATATTCTTATACAGGTTGTAGCGTTTAAGATGATTCGCCGGATCGCTGGCCCGGTCCAGATTCGCTTTTACCGCCGCTGCGTTGAAGTCGGTGCCATCCTGGAATTTAATTCCTTCCCGCAGTTTCACGGTGTAAGTAAGGCCGTCATCGGAAACGGTATAACTCTCCGCCAGCACGTTTTTCAGTTTCATCTCTTTATCGAGACCGAACAGCCCCTGGTAAAACGATTTCGCTACGGCCTGAGATAACGTGTCATTTGCGTCATACGGATCGAGCGTGGTGAAGTTCGATCCTACCGCCACCACCACATCTTTGGCAGCGAATGCACAAGATGCCATCAACGCTGTCGCAATGCCCAGCGCCACTAACCCACTACGGTGTACAGCTCTTGCCATTTTATTCTCCGCCTGAATGTTATCTACGCATGAATGCGTATTCTGATTGTGGTTGTGCGACGTAATGCCCCGGCCCGACGCATTGCAACGAGACGGCTGCCACCTCTTCGCCACGCAGATGAATATTGCTGGGAAGATCGTCCGACAGCAGTACACGCTGCGGTCGTTGTCGGGACGGTTCAGCGACCGGAACTGCCGCCAGTAATTTACGCGTATAAGGATGCTGCGGGTTTTCGAAGACCGCGCGCCGTGGACCAATTTCAACAATTTGTCCGAGATACATCACCGCCACACGATGACTAATCCGCTCTACCACGGCCATATCGTGGGAGATAAACAGATACGCAATGCCGAAATCACGCTGGAGATCGAGCAACAAGTTGATAATCTGCCCGCGAATAGAAACGTCCAGCGCCGAGACGGCTTCGTCGGCAATGATCACTTTTGGATTCAATGCCAACGCGCGAGCAATGCAGATGCGCTGGCGCTGACCGCCGGAAAACTCATGCGGGTAACGCCAGGCATGTTCAGGTAACAGGCCCACGCGCTCCAGCAACCACGCAACGCGTGCAGCCGCTTCTTTACCTGGCAATAAACCGTGTACGCGCAGCGGTTCGATAATCGAATCACCGATGGTCTGACGTGGGTCCAGCGAAGCGTAAGGGTCCTGAAAAATAAACTGAATATCGCGGCGCAATGCCTGAAGTTTACCGGATGACAAGGTATCGATTCGCTGACCGTTAAAGATAATTTCGCCGCCCTGCGATTCGACCAGGCGCAGCAACGCCCGCCCGGTAGTGGATTTACCGCTGCCAGACTCGCCCACCAGCGATAGCGTTTCGCCAGGCCAGAGATCAAAACTGACTTTCTCAACGGCATGCACTTCCCGCGTTACGCGATTCAACAAACCGCTGCGCAAAGGGAAACGGGTGACCAGATTACGCACCCGTAAAACAGGTTCGCCATCCACCACCGTTTTCTGCTCGATGGGGGGGTCCTGTTTCGCTGGATGTTCAAGCGATATCAACGGGAAACGTCGGGGATAATCTAACCCTTTCATAGCACCAAGTTGCGGAACAGCAGCTAACAGCGCACGGGTGTAAGGATGTTGCGGTGCATGGAAAATCTGTTCGACGCTACCCGTTTCCACCGCCTCGCCCTGATACATCACCAGTACCCGATCGGCAATCTCTGCCACCACGCCCATATCGTGAGTGATAAAGATAACGCCCATCGACATCTCTTTTTGCAATACTTTGATTAATTGCAGGATCTGCGCCTGAATAGTGACATCCAGCGCGGTGGTTGGCTCATCGGCAATCAGCACCGCCGGGCGGCATGACAGCGCCATCGCAATCATCACTCGCTGGCGCATCCCGCCAGAGAGTTGATGCGGATAACGTGAAAGAATGGTTTGTGCCTCCGGAATGCGTACCTGATCCAGCATCCGCTTCGCCTCGACCATCGCTTCTTCACGACTGGCGTTCTGATGCAGACGAATTGATTCGGCAATCTGTTCACCCACAGTAAATACCGGGTTCAGCGATGTCATCGGTTCCTGAAATATCATCGCCATATCCGCACCGCGCACATGGCGCATTTGTGCAGCGCTCTGCTCGCTAAGTTCAATCACTTCGCGACTGCGCCGCCGCAACAGCATTTTATCGCACTGTACTAAACCGCCCGCCTGTTCCAACAGACGCATCAATGCCAGCGCAGTCACTGACTTACCGGAGCCGGATTCGCCAACAATTGCCAGCGTCTCACCGCGTTGCAGGCTAAAAGAGAGATTGCGGACCGCAGCTATTTTCTGCTGGTCCTGCATAAAGGCAATATTAAGATTTTCAACCGCCAGCACATTACCGGCATCAAGTTCATCACTGTGTGGCAACGGTGTCCCCTTTTTCACGGTAGATACCGGTGGTTGGCGTATCGCCTGCGTAGCCCCAGGCGCGATACATTCCTTCGGTGTTAAACGGTAGCGCGACATTCCCTTCATGGTCGATAGCGATTAAGCCACCGCTACCGCCAAGCGCAGGGAGTTTTTCCATTACTACCCGCTCGCAGGCTTCCGCGAGACTTAATCCGCCGTAATCCATTAACGCGGCGATGTCATATGCCGCCAGCGCGCGGATGAAGACTTCGCCCGTGCCGGTACATGAAACCGCCACACTGGCGTTATTGGCGTAGCATCCGGCCCCCACTAAGGGACTATCGCCAACTCGTCCGGGTAATTTATTGGTCATTCCGCCTGTGGACGTGGCTGCCGCCAGATTGCCGTCTAAATCCAACGCCACGGCCCCCACAGTGCCCATTTTCTGTTTTTCATCCAGTGGCGCACCGCTATGGTCGAGGACCATTTCCCCTTCCTCGCGCGCTGCCAGTAGTTGTTCATAACGCAAAGGCGTGGAGAAAATCTCCGGCGAGACGCGCTCCATGCCATGAGCAAACGCAAAATTTTCTGCCCCTTCGCCAATCATCATCACATGCGGGCTTTGCTCCATCACCAGCCGGGCGGCAAGAACCGGATTACGCAGATGACTAACGCCCGCCACCGCACCGGCTTTCAGGGTGTTACCATCCATCACACAGGCGTCCAGTTCATGGGTTTCATCACGCGTAAAGACAGCGCCAATTCCGGCGTTAAACAGTGGACACTCTTCCAGCAGACGCACCGCTTCCGTCACCACATCCAGCGCACTTTCGCCCGCTTCCAGCATTTTCTGCCCGGTTTCAACAATGGCAGACAGCGCCTCGATGTAGCGTAATTCCTGTTGCAGACTCATCTGCGCGCGGCTAATTGCACCTGCGCCACCATGAATTGCAATGACTGCTTTGCCCATAGTATTCGTCCATTAAGGGTGGCTCGCCACTTTTGCTATAAATATCAGAATTTTTATGAATTACTCATTCAATTTTTGAATATAGAAAGATGGATATGGCATGTAAAGGCAGGAGCCAGCGCTACGCCCGAGGTGGCATACAGTCTGTGGCGTTTTTCTGACATAATAGGCAAATTCGATTTTGCCTCCGCAGGAGTGTTTTCATGGAATTTACCACCGGATTGATGTCGCTCGACATCGCGCTTAATGAGATGCTTTCTCGCGTTACCCCACTGACCGCCCAGGAAACGCTGCCACTGGTACAGTGTTTTGGTCGTATTCTGGCGAGCGATGTCGTTTCGCCACTGGATGTCCCGGGGTTTGATAACTCCGCTATGGACGGCTACGCGGCGCGTTTAGCCGATATTGCCTCCGGGCAACCGCTGCCCGTTGCCGGTAAATCCTTTGCCGGTCAGCCGTACCATGGTGAATGGCCTGCGGGTACCTGCATTCGTATTATGACCGGTGCGCCGGTGCCGGAAGGCTGCGAAGCGGTGGTGATGCAGGAACAGACCGAACAGACTGACGCTGGCGTGCGTTTTACTGCTGAAGTGCGTAGCGGGCAAAATATTCGCCGTCGCGGTGAAGATATCTCTGCAGGTGCGGTTGTTTTCCCGGCGGGAACACGCCTGACTACCGCAGAGCTGCCAGTAATTGCTTCACTGGGGATTGCCGAAGTTCCGGTGATTCGTAAAGTGCGTGTAGCGCTGTTTTCTACCGGTGATGAACTCCAGTTGCCAGGCCAGCCGCTGGGCGACGGCCAAATCTACGATACCAACCGTCTCGCCGTACACCTGATGTTAGAACAGTTGGGATGCGAGGTAATCAACTTAGGGATTATCCGCGACGATCCCCATGCCCTGCGCGCCGCATTTATTGAAGCCGACAGCCAGGCGGATGTGGTGATCAGTTCCGGCGGTGTTTCAGTGGGTGAAGCGGATTACACCAAAACGATTCTTGAAGAGCTGGGGGAGATCGCCTTCTGGAAGCTGGCGATTAAACCAGGTAAACCGTTCGCGTTCGGTAAACTCAGCAATAGCTGGTTCTGCGGCCTGCCGGGCAACCCGGTTTCAGCAACGCTGACCTTCTATCAACTGGTACAGCCTTTGCTGGCAAAACTAAGCGGCAATACCGCCAGCGGCCTGCCCGCGCGCCAGCGTGTACGCACGGCATCGCGTCTGAAAAAAACGCCAGGACGCCTTGATTTCCAGCGCGGCGTGCTGCAACGCAACGCCGATGGCGAACTGGAAGTGACGACCACCGGACATCAGGGTTCACATATATTTAGCTCCTTTAGCCTCGGCAACTGCTTTATCGTGCTGGAGCGCGAACGCGGCAATGTGGAAGCGGGCGAATGGGTGGAAGTAGAACCGTTTAACGCGTTGTTCGGAGGCCTGTAATGGCGGAACTCAGCGATCAGGAGATGCTGCGCTATAACCGGCAAATCATTCTGCGCGGCTTTGATTTTGATGGTCAGGAGGCGCTAAAAGATTCTCGTGTGCTGATCGTCGGCCTCGGTGGACTCGGCTGCGCAGCCTCACAGTATCTGGCAAGCGCCGGTGTCGGCAACCTGACGCTGCTCGACTTCGACACGGTTTCGCTCTCAAATTTACAGCGCCAAACGCTGCACAGCGATGCCACAGTCGGGCAACCGAAGGTGGATTCTGCCCGTGACGCCCTGACGCGGATCAACCCACATATCGCGATTACGCCAGTCAATGCACTGCTGGATGACGCAGAACTTGCTGCGATGATTGCAAAACACGATCTGGTGCTCGACTGTACGGATAACGTTGCGGTACGTAATCAACTGAACGCAGGCTGTTTTGCCGCGAAGGTGCCGCTGGTTTCCGGCGCGGCAATTCGCATGGAAGGTCAAATCACGGTCTTCACTTATCAGGACGGCGAGCCTTGCTACCGCTGCCTCAGCCGTTTGTTTGGCGAAAATGCATTAACCTGCGTAGAAGCAGGCGTGATGGCACCGTTGATCGGCGTAATTGGTTCGTTGCAGGCAATGGAAGCGATCAAACTGCTGGCAGGTTATGGCAAACCTGCCAGTGGCAAAATCGTCATGTACGATGCGATGACCTGTCAGTTTCGCGAAATGAAACTGATGCGTAATCCGGGATGTGAGGTGTGCGGGCAGTAATTGCCACCTCCAGGCCTGATAAGACGCGGCACTGCGCCACGTCATCAGCAATTTATGAGGATGCAGAACGTCCGGTTAAATCGACGTTCTGCCAAACGCTCCCTGCCAGTCCTGCTCAAACTTCGCCACAGCGGCATCAACCGCCGGATAGCTAATCATCTGTTGTGCCACATCCAGTGGCAGAGTAATTGATTCACATCCTGCCAGTAAGCAGTCCAGCGCCTGACGCGGGGTTTTGAAACTTGCGGCTAACACTTTTGCCTGCGGCGCATGCATTTTCAATAACTGGTGTAAGTCGGTCACAGTCTGAATGCCGCTACCGCCCTGAGCATCAATACGATTAACGTAAGGCGCAACATATTCCGCACCTGCCAGCGCCGACAGTAGCCCTTGTGCTGCGCCATATACCGCGGTTCCCAGCGTCGGAATCCCTTCCGCTTTTAACATCTTAATTGCTGCCAGCCCCTCAGCGGTCACCGGAACTTTCACCACGATATCCGCAATAATAGAGCGCAGCTTACGCGCGTCATTCACCATCCCTTCAGCAGTGGTAGCCATTACCTGGGCAAACAGACGCCCCTGACCGCCCATCGCTTCATGAAGTTCCGGAAGCACAACCTCCAGCGGTTTTTTACCCGCTGCGATAATGCTTGGGTTAGTGGTTACACCCGCCAGCGGAAAAATACGTGACAGCGCCTTCACCGCAACAACGTCTGAAGTATCCAGATACAGTTCCATAACCATCCTCAAAATGTACTTTTTGTCTGAATGTAGACTATCACGGGAAAACTCTCTGAACAGTTGACGCACATCAATCTAACTTTCATTCGAAAGTATTTTAATGTTTGAACGAAACAGAGAGGCAACTATGATTTTCAATATTCAGCGCTACTCGACCCATGATGGCCCCGGTATCCGCACGGTCGTATTTCTTAAAGGCTGTTCGCTGGGCTGCCGCTGGTGTCAGAACCCGGAAAGCCGCGCCCGCACGCAAGATCTGCTGTATGACCCACGACTCTGTCTGGAAGGCTGTGAACTGTGCGCTAAGGCCGCGCCGGAAGTGATTGAGCGCGCGTTGAATGGTTTGCTTATTCATCGAGAAAAGTTAACCCCGGAGCATTTTACGGCGCTAACCGACTGCTGCCCGACACAGGCATTAACCGTGTGTGGTGAAGTGAAAAGCGTTGAGGAGATCATGGCGACCGTTTTGCGGGATAAACCGTTTTACGATCGCAGCGGCGGCGGCTTAACGCTTTCGGGCGGTGAACCGTTTATGCAGCCGGAAATGGCGACGGCGCTACTGCAAGCCAGCCACGAGGCCGGCATTCATACTGCGGTAGAAACCTGTCTGCATGTGCCGTGGAAATATATCGCCCCTTCTCTGCCCTATATCGATCTGTTTCTTGCCGATTTAAAACACGTTGCCGACGCGCCGTTTAAACAGTGGACCGACGGTAACGCCGCCAGAGTGCTGGATAACCTGAAAAAACTCGCCGCAGCGGGCAAAAAAATCATTATCCGCGTGCCGCTGATTCAGGGCTTTAATGCCGACGAAACCTCTGTAAAAGCCATTACCGATTTTGCCGCCGACGAGCTGCACGTTAGCGAAATTCATTTCCTGCCCTACCACACGCTGGGCATCAACAAATATCACTTACTTAATCTGCCCTATGACGCCCCGGAAAAACCGCTTGATGCGCCAGAACTGCTCGACTTTGCCCAGCAGTATGCCTGCCAGAAAGGGTTAACCGCGACCTTACGAGGATAACAACCATGACCACACTGAAACTGGACACGCTCAGCGATCGCATTAAAGCGCACAAAAATGCGCTGGTGCATATTGTGAAACCGCCGGTCTGTACCGAGCGCGCGCAGCACTATACCGAGATGTATCAACAACATCTCGATAAGCCGATCCCGGTACGTCGCGCGCTGGCACTGGCGCATCACCTGGCGAATCGCACCATCTGGATCAAGCACGATGAGTTGATCATTGGCAACCAGGCAAGCGAAGTTCGCGCCGCGCCGATCTTCCCGGAATATACTGTCTCATGGATCGAAAAAGAGATCGATGATCTGGCAGATCGTCCCGGTGCTGGCTTTGCGGTGAGCGAAGAGAACAAACGCGTTCTGCATGAAGTGTGCCCGTGGTGGCGCGGTCAGACCGTACAGGATCGCTGCTACGGCATGTTTACCGATGAGCAAAAAGGTCTGCTGGCGACCGGCATCATTAAAGCGGAAGGCAATATGACCTCCGGCGATGCGCACCTGGCGGTCAATTTCCCGCTGCTGCTGGAAAAAGGGCTTGATGGTCTGCGCGAGAAAGTAGCGGAACGTCGCTCGCGCATCAACCTGACGGTGCTGGAAGATTTACATGGCGAGCAATTCCTGAAAGCGATTGATATCGTGCTGGTAGCGGTCAGTGAACACATTGAACGTTTCGCTGCCCTGGCGCGTGAAATGGCCGCGACCGAAACTCGCGAAAGCCGTCGCGATGAACTGCTGGCGATGGCAGAAAACTGCGATCTTATCGCCCACCAACCGCCGCAGACTTTCTGGCAGGCGCTGCAACTGTGTTACTTCATCCAGTTGATTTTGCAGATCGAATCTAACGGTCACTCAGTATCTTTTGGTCGTATGGACCAGTATCTGTACCCGTATTATCGTCGCGACGTTGAACTCAACCAGACGCTGGATCGTGAACACGCCATCGAGATGCTGCATAGCTGCTGGCTGAAATTGCTGGAAGTGAACAAGATCCGCTCCGGCTCGCACTCAAAAGCCTCTGCGGGAAGTCCGCTGTATCAGAACGTCACTATTGGCGGGCAAAATCTGGTTGATGGTCAACCAATGGACGCGGTGAATCCACTCTCTTACGCGATCCTTGAATCCTGCGGTCGCCTGCGTTCCACTCAGCCTAACCTCAGCGTGCGTTACCACGCGGGAATGAGCAACGATTTCCTCGACGCCTGCGTACAGGTGATCCGGTGCGGCTTCGGGATGCCGGCGTTCAACAACGACGAAATCGTGATCCCGGAATTTATTAAACTCGGTATTGAACCGCAGGACGCTTACGACTATGCAGCGATTGGTTGTATCGAAACCGCCGTCGGTGGCAAATGGGGCTATCGCTGTACCGGCATGAGCTTTATCAACTTCGCCCGCGTGATGCTGGCGGCGCTGGAAGGCGGTCGTGATGCCACCAGCGGCAAAGTGTACCTGCCACAAGAAAAAGCGTTGTCGGCAGGTAACTTTAACAATTTCGATGAAGTAATGGACGCGTGGGACACGCAAATCCGTTACTACACCCGCAAATCAATCGAAATCGAATATGTCGTTGACACCATGCTGGAGGAGAACGTGCACGATATTCTCTGCTCGGCGCTGGTGGATGACTGTATTGAGCGAGCAAAAAGTATCAAGCAAGGCGGCGCGAAATATGACTGGGTTTCTGGCCTGCAGGTCGGCATTGCCAACCTCGGCAACAGCCTGGCGGCAGTGAGGAAACTGGTGTTTGAACAGGGCGCGATTGGTCAGCAACAGCTGGCTGCCGCACTGGCGGATGACTTCGACGGCCTGACTCATGAGCAACTGCGTCAGCGGCTGATTAACGGTGCGCCGAAGTACGGCAACGACGATGATACCGTCGATACGCTGCTGGCTCGCGCTTATCAGACCTATATCGACGAACTGAAACAGTACCATAACCCGCGCTACGGTCGTGGTCCGGTTGGCGGCAACTATTACGCGGGTACGTCGTCTATCTCCGCTAACGTACCGTTTGGCGCGCAGACTATGGCAACGCCGGACGGGCGTAAAGCCCACACCCCGCTGGCAGAAGGCGCAAGCCCGGCCTCCGGTACTGACCATCTTGGCCCTACTGCGGTCATTGGCTCAGTGGGTAAACTGCCTACGGCAGCGATTCTCGGCGGCGTGTTGCTCAACCAGAAACTGAATCCGGCAACGCTGGAGAACGAATCTGACAAGCAGAAACTGATGATCCTGCTACGCACCTTCTTTGAAGTGCATAAAGGCTGGCATATTCAGTACAACATCGTTTCCCGCGAAACGCTGCTGGAAGCGAAAAAACATCCGGATCAGTACCGCGATCTGGTAGTGCGTGTCGCGGGTTATTCCGCCTTCTTCACTGCGCTCTCTCCAGACGCACAGGACGATATCATCGCCCGTACTGAACATATGCTGTAACTCTTCCGCCCGGCGGCCACCGTCGCCGGGCCAAATCATTCACATCATCAATTTCAGCCTCGCTTTCATTCGAAATATAATTTGTGCTCTGCGTCACATTGTTATTACACTGTTACGGTTTCATTTTCGAGCCAGGAGCACACCTATGAGCGTAAAAGTTATCGTCACAGACATGGACGGTACTTTTCTTAACGACGCCAAAACGTACAACCAACCACGTTTTATGGCGCAATATCAGGAACTGAAAAAGCGCGGCATTGAGTTCGTTGTCGCCAGCGGTAATCAGTATTACCAGCTTATTTCATTCTTTCCTGAGCTAAAGGATGAGATCTCTTTTGTCGCGGAAAACGGCGCACTGGTTTACGAACATGGCAAGCAACTGTTCCACGGCGAACTGACCCGACATGAATCGCGGATTGTTATTGGCGAGTTGCTAAAAGATAAGCAACTCAATTTTGTCGCCTGCGGTCTGCAAAGTGCATATGTCAGCGAAAATGCCCCTGAAGCATTTGTCGCACTGATGGCAAAACACTACCATCGCCTGAAACCTGTAAAAGATTATCAGGAGATTGACGACGTACTGTTCAAGTTTTCGCTCAACCTGCCGGATGAACAAATCCCGTTAGTGATCGACAAACTGCACATAGCACTCGATGGCATTATGAAACCCGTCACCAGTGGTTTTGGCTTTATCGACCTGATTATTCCCGGTCTACATAAAGCAAACGGTATTTCGCGGTTACTGAAACGCTGGGATCTGTCACCGCAAAATGTGGTAGCGATTGGCGACAGCGGTAACGATGCGGAGATGCTGAAAATGGCGCGTTATTCCTTTGCGATGGGCAATGCTGCGGAAAACATTAAACAAATCGCCCGTTACGCTACCGATGATAATAATCATGAAGGCGCGCTGAATGTGATTCAGGCGGTGCTGGATAATATCGCTCCTTTCAATAGTTGATCTTCCCCCTGGCCGAAGTGACCACTTCGGCCTCTCTCCTTTTTGCTCGCTTTGTGCACTGACTCAAGATTTTAATCTTGCGTTAACTTATTTTTAACTTAATGTATCAATCGTAATCATTTTACTTCCGAATGAAAGATGCGAGGTTGATATGACTTTTTCCTGTGAGACGCTGCCCACAGATGCGAAAGCGGCTATCCGAGAGATGAAAGCTGCGCTGCGGGAACAGCTCGGTGATGTGCAACAGGTTTTCGATACACTCTCTGCAAAAATCGAAACGCGTGTTGCTGAAATCGATGCCCTAAAAGCGCAATGGCTGCCGGTTTGGCCGGAAGTTTCTTATAGTGATATTGCCGCAGGTACAGTAAGCGATGCCACTCGCAATGAAATTAAGCGTCGCGGCTGTGCAGTCATAAAAGGCCATTTCCCTCGCGAGCAGGCGCTGGCGTGGGATCGTGCCATGCTCGATTATCTTGATATCAATCATTTTGATGATGTTTATAAAGGCCCTGGCGACAGTTTTTTCGGCTCGCTGGAGGCTTCTCGTCCCGAAATCTATCCCATTTACTGGTCGCAAGCACAGATGCAGGCGCGGCAGAGCGAAAATATGGCTGCTGTGCAATCTTTTCTAAACCGACTGTGGACGTCTGAAAGCAACGGCAAACAGTGGTTTGATCCTGATATCAGTGTAATTTATCCAGACAGGATCCGCCGCCGCCCTCCAGGTACCACATCTAAAGGCCTGGGCGCACATACCGATTCTGGTGCGCTGGAACGGTGGTTATTACCCGCTTATCAGCGCGTTTTTGCCAATGTGTTTAATGGTAATTTCGATGATTACGATCCCTGGGATGCTACACACCGGACCGAAGTCGAAGAGTACACGGTAGATAACACTACCAAATGTTCGGTGTTCCGCACGTTTCAAGGCTGGACGGCGCTCTCTGATATGTTATCGGGTCAGGGATTGTTACATGTGGTGCCTATCCCGGAAGCGATGGCGTATGTTTTATTGCGCCCGCTGCTGGATGACGTACCGGACGATGAACTGTGCGGGGTTGCACCTGGCAAAGTTCTGCCCATTTCAGAGAAATGGCATCCACTACTGCTTAAAGCGCTGACTTCCATTCCCGCGATAACAGCAGGGGATTCCGTCTGGTGGCACTGCGATGTGATTCACTCCGTCGCGCCAGTAGACAATCAACAGGGTTGGGGCAACGTGATGTATATCCCTGCTGCGCCAATGTGCGAGAAAAATCGGGCTTATGCACACAAAGTCAAAATGGCACTGGAAAAAGGCGCATCGCCGGGCGACTTCCCGCGCGAGGACTATGAAACAAACTGGGAAGGACGCTTTACGCTTGCCGACCTCAACATTCACGGTAAGCGAGCGTTGGGCATGGATGTTTGAGAGTTAATGGAAGTGAATTGATGTGGGATTAAGAAAATCGATTCGACGTTACTCAGATTGCTGACAAGTGCGCTTTGTTAATGCCTGATGCGGTGTTAACGCCTTATCTGGCCTACAAAGTCCAGCAGATTCAATATATTACAGGTACTGCCAGGCCTGATAAGCGTAGCGCATCAGGCAATTTTGCATTTGTCATCAGTTTCAGTAGCCCTGACCATATCAGGGCTACTGATAATAACTTACTCGATCCCTTTACTACGCAGATAATCTTCGTAATTACCGCTAAAGTCGATCACGCGTTCCGGGGTGATTTCCAGAATTCTGGTCGCCAGGGAGCTTACAAACTCACGGTCGTGAGACACAAAGATCAGCGTGCCCTGATACAGTTCCAGCGCCATGTTCAGCGACTCAATGGATTCCATATCCAGGTGGTTGGTCGGTTCGTCCATGATCAGAATGTTCGGCTTCTGCATCATTAACTTACCAAACAGCATCCGCCCTTTTTCTCCACCGGAAAGCACTTTCGCTGGCTTTTTGATGTCGTCCTGGCTGAACAGCAAACGACCGAGAATGCTGCGTACCGCCTGCTCGTCATCGCCTTCCTGCTTCCACTGGCTCATCCATTCGAACACGGTAAGATCATTTTCAAACTCATATTCGTGGTCCTGAGCGTAGTAACCAATGCGTGCGTTTTCAGACCATTTTACGGTGCCGCTGTCCGGTTGCAGATCTCCCACCAGCGTTTTCAGCAGCGTTGATTTACCGACGCCGTTGGTACCCAGTACCGCCAGTTTTTCACCCACTTCCAGCAGCAGGTTGAGATTTTTAAACAGTGGACCGTTATCAAACCCTTTGGTCAGACCTTCCACTTCCAGCGCGTTACGGAACAGTTTCTTATCCTGCTCAAAACGGATGAACGGGTTCTGACGGCTGGAGGCTTTCACCTCTTCCAGTTTGATTTTATCAATCTGGCGCGCGCGCGAAGTTGCCTGGCGAGATTTCGAGGCGTTGGCGCTAAAGCGGCTAACGAAAGATTGCAGCTCAGCAATCTGCGCTTTCTTCTTGGCGTTATCAGCCAGCAGACGTTCACGCGCCTGGGTCGCCGCCGTCATGTACTCATCGTAGTTGCCCGGATAAACGCGCAGCTCGCCGTAATCCAGATCAGCCATGTGGGTACAAACCATGTTAAGGAAGTGACGGTCGTGCGAGATGATGATCATGGTGCTGTCACGCTCGTTCAGCACCTGTTCCAGCCAACGAATGGTGTCGATGTCGAGGTTGTTGGTCGGTTCGTCGAGCAGGAGAATGTCCGGATCAGCAAACAGCGCCTGCGCCAGCAGCACACGCAGCTTCCAGCCAGGAGCAACTTCACTCATCGGGCCGTAGTGCTGTTCCACTGGAATTCCCACGCCAAGCAACAGTTCACCGGCGCGAGCTTCCGCAGAGTAACCGTCCATTTCGCCGTATTTCACTTCCAGATCGGCCACTTTATAGCCGTCTTCTTCACTCATTTCCGGCAAAGCATAGATGCGGTCACGCTCCTGTTTCACTTCCCACAACTCTTTATGCCCCATGATCACCGTATCCAACACAGTGAACTCTTCAAAGGCAAACTGATCCTGACGCAGCTTACCAATGCGCTCGTTGGGATCGAGGGAAACGTTACCCAACGTCGGCTCTAAGTCGCCGCCGAGGATCTTCATAAAGGTGGATTTACCACTACCGTTCGCGCCAATCAGGCCGTAACGGTTGCCGCCGCCAAATTTGACGGAAATGTTTTCAAACAACGGCTTACTGCCGAACTGCATGGTGACGTTACTGGAAACTAACACAGGCGTATCCTGAAAAGAGATATGACAAACCGCGCATTATGCCATAAGTCTGAAAGAAGATCCTGCTCCTCGCTTAAGGTCTACACTCAAGCCAAAGGCAAAAAATGTGATTTCGTACACATCTGATTTCACTGTGAGCAGGAATGAACTTATAATGCGCTTCCAATACTCTAATATTCTCAACCCAATGGCCTGCCAGGCACAAAATCTCGCTTAACATGAATATGAAATTGAAAACATTATTCGCAGCGGCCTTCGCTGTTGTCGGCTTTTGCAGTACCGCCTCTGCGGTAACTTATCCTCTGCCAACCGACGGGAGTCGCCTGGTTGGTCAGAATCAGGTGATCACCATTCCTGAAGGTAACACTCAGCCGCTGGAGTATTTTGCCGCCGAGTACCAGATGGGGCTTTCCAATATGATGGAAGCGAACCCGGGTGTGGATACCTTCCTGCCGAAAGGCGGTACTGTACTGAACATTCCGCAGCAGCTGATCCTGCCGGATACCGTTCATGAAGGCATCGTCATTAACAGTGCAGAGATGCGTCTGTATTACTATCCGAAAGGAACCAACACCGTTATCGTGCTGCCGATCGGCATTGGTCAGTTAGGCAAAGACACGCCTATCAACTGGACCACCAAAGTTGAGCGTAAAAAAGCAGGCCCGACCTGGACGCCGACCGCCAAAATGCACGCAGAGTACCGCGCTGCGGGCGAACCGCTTCCGGCTGTCGTTCCGGCAGGTCCGGATAACCCGATGGGTCTGTATGCACTCTACATCGGTCGCCTGTACGCAATCCATGGCACCAACGCCAACTTCGGTATCGGCCTGCGTGTAAGTCATGGTTGTGTGCGTCTGCGTAACGAAGACATCAAATTCCTGTTCGAGAAAGTGCCGGTCGGTACTCGCGTACAGTTTATTGATGAGCCGGTAAAAGCGACCACCGAGCCAGACGGCAGCCGTTATATTGAAGTCCATAATCCGCTGTCTACCACCGAAGCCCAGTTTGAAGGTCAGGAAATTGTGCCAATTACCCTGACGAAGAGCGTGCAGACAGTGACCGGTCAGCCAGATGTTGACCAGGTTGTTCTTGATGAAGCGATTAAAAACCGCTCCGGGATGCCGGTTCGTCTGAATTAATCGTCAAAACGTAAAACAAAGGCGGACTCATCATCCGCCTTTTTAATTTGCCAGACCTTATCCCGCCGGGATCATAACCAACAAAACATATCCCACCAGCGCCGCCCACAACAGCATCGGTATCGAATAAAGATGAAAACGCCACCAGATACGGCGATCGTTCGCCATCCGTAACGCAATCAAATTTGCCAGCGATCCGGGTAATAAACCAAAGCCACCCACGTTTACCGCCCATGCCAGTAATAAAGACGGTGGCACATAATTGAGCAGCAAAATGGTACTCGGCACGTTACTGATCACCTGCGATAAACCGATTGCCGTTAACCATAATCCGGGTTCGGATAAATGACTCACGTTACTTAACCCCCCCTGCAAAGCTGGCAGTTGGGTTAGTAAATGGACGTCGATAAACATCGCCATAAACACCAGCAGCAGCGTCCAGTCCACACTCAACACCACGCGACGTGCCAGCAGCGCAAAGCCCGCCGCCACAATCACCAGTCCCCACAGCTCTTGTTTTAACTCCAGCGCCGTCAGAAAGACGATATACAGCCCCAGACAACTCCACACCAGCCGCGGTTTCCACTCCGGAGTTTGCACCCCCGTATGGTATTGCAGTGCCTTTCCAGGGAAACAACACCAGCACAGGAGCAGGAGCGTCAGCATCATTGCGCCAGCCAGTGGTGCCATTTGGGCAATAAATCCGGCAAACGAAAGATCAGAACGTCCCCAGATAAGAATATTTTGCGGGTTGCCAATTGGCGTCAGTAGCGAACCAGCGTTGACTGCCAGCGCTTCAAAAATAATCAGCCGATTAACCGGGATCTCACACAGTCTTTTTAGCGTGATAGTCAGCGGAACAACAATAAACAGCGCGACATCGTTGGTCAGAAAGGTAGAAAGCAGCGCCGCCGCCAGCACCATAAACATCGCCAGCCGACGCTCCGTAGCAAAGCGGCGCACCATTTTGCGCCCCAGCACATCAAAATAACCGCTTAACTCCACACCTTTGGTCAGCAGCATCAGGCCGCTTAAGGTGATGATGGTGTGCCAGTCGATAGCAGCAGGCCAGGATTTCGGTGCAAAAGGCACGAAAAAGCTTAATCCGATACCAACAAGAATTAATAACTGAAAAAAACGATCACCTTGCAGCGTGCGTAAAAAAGGCAGGCTCATTTGGCACCGTGTTTCTGGGTAAACAAACGAAAGGCATCCAGCGTCTCTTCACTAACATGGTGCTCCATGCCTTCCGCGTCGCGACGGGCGATTTCCGGACTGACGCCCAACACCAACAAGAAATTTTCGACTATCTGATGTCGCTCGCGGCTTTCCTGCGCCAGCTTCTCTCCTTCTGCCGTTAAAAACACGCCACGCCAGGGGATCATTTCAATCAGCCCCATGGTTGCCAGCCGCTTAAGCATTTTAGCCACCGTCGGTTGCGAAACTCCCAAACGAGCAGCCATGTCTACCTGACGAGCTTCCCCCACTTCCCTGATCAAGTCAGAAATCAGCTCAACGTAATCATCAATAAGCTCGCGCCGATGCGCCTCTCTGACCTGGCGGAACCCTTCAACGTGCTCTTCCACGTTCACTAACTGCGTCACTTTTTTTGCTGTTGGCGTACCTGCGCGACGACTCATTGTGCTTCCTCATTATGGTGACGCATACCTAGCGTTCTCATTTCGTGCGCACATTGTAAACCAGAGTTGCGAAGGTACAAAAAATTAACGTTTTAGCAATAGCTATATAATATAGCCTGTGCTATATCTGTATGTAATGCAATCATCCCTCAAGGATCGACGGGATTAGCAAGTCAGGAGGTCTTATGAATGAGTTCAAGAGGTGTATGCGCGTGTTTAGTCATTCTCCCTTTAAAGTACGGTTAATGCTGCTCTCTATGTTGTGCGATATGGTCAACAACAAACCGCAGCAAGATAAACCTTCCGATAAATAGCGGCGTCGCGGTACGCCGCTTCACTCCTGCTTTTATGCAGGCACAACGCGTTTTGGTCTGAAAAACCCCACTTTTTGTCGGATTTGCAATCCCCTTCGCAAAAGATTTGTTCGTCAGTAGTTGACCTGAACGGCGGCGCGCTCTATCTTCTTGCAGCCCTGCGTATATTGCGGCTCGCGGATGCGGACCCCTTTCCCCTCTCCACGCACTCTTGCAGGTATTGACCCTTGACGCCAGGGTAAGCACATGGCGTTTGTTACGATAGTGGCATATGAATTTAACCCTCAAAGAATCGCTTGTTACCCGTAGCCGGGTATTTAGTCCGTGGACTGCGTTCTACTTTTTACAGTCGCTATTAATTAACCTCGGCTTAGGTTATCCCTTCAGTTTGCTCTACACCGCTGCGTTTACGGCTATTTTGCTTTTGCTATGGCGAACATTGCCTCGCGTACAAAAAGTTCTGGTCGGTGTCAGTTCGCTGGTGGCGGCTTGTTATTTCCCTTTTGCTCAGGCCTACGGCGCGCCTAATTTCAATACATTGCTGGCATTGCACTCCACCAATATGGAAGAGTCGACCGAAATCCTGACGATTTTTCCGTGGTACAGCTACCTGGTCGGCTTATTTATTTTTGCGCTCGGCGTAATAGCAATCAGGCGAAAAAAAGAGAGTGAAAAAGCGCGCTGGAATACCTTCGACAGCTTGTGTCTGGTATTCAGTGTGGCGACATTTTTTGTTGCTCCCATGCAAAACCTGGCCTGGGGCGGCGTATTTAAACTGAAAGATACTGGCTATCCGGTATTTCGTTTTGCTAAGGATGTCATCGTCAATAATAACGAGGTGATTGAAGAGCAAGAACGGATGGCAAAACTTTCCGGAATGAAAGATACCTGGACGGTCACTGCCGTTAAGCCGAAATATCAGACCTATGTGGTGGTGATCGGTGAAAGCGCGCGTCGCGATGCCCTCGGTGCCTTTGGCGGTCACTGGAACAATACCCCGTTTGCCAGCAGTGTTAACGGTTTGATATTTGCTGACTACATTGCCGCCAGTGGCTCCACGCAGAAATCGCTTGGCTTAACGCTCAATCGCGTAGTCGATGGCAAACCACAGTTTCAGGATAACTTTGTCACCCTGGCAAATCGCGCGGGCTTCCAGACCTGGTGGTTTTCCAACCAGGGCCAAATCGGCGAATACGATACCGCCATCGCCAGCATCGCCAAACGTGCAGATGAAGTGTACTTCCTGAAAGAAGGTAATTTTGAAGCAGATAAAAACACGAAAGACGAAGCGTTACTGGATATGACCGCTCAAGTGCTGGCGCAAGAGCACTCGCAACCGCAGCTGATTGTTTTACATCTGATGGGCTCACATCCGCAGGCCTGCGACCGGACACAAGGCAAATACGAAACCTTTGTGCAATCGAAAGAAACGTCGTGCTATCTCTATACCATGACGCAAACAGACGATTTACTGCGCAAGCTGTACGATCAGTTACGCAACAGCGGCAGCAGCTTCTCGCTGGTTTACTTTTCTGACCACGGTCTGGCTTTTAAAGAGCGCGGCAAAGACGTGCAATACCTTGCCCATGATGATAAGTATCAGCAAAATTTCCAGGTGCCTTTTATGGTCATTTCCAGCGACGATAAAGCGCATCGGGTGATTAAAGCCCGCCGCTCAGCCAATGACTTCTTAGGCTTTTTCTCGCAGTGGACGGGAATTAAAGCGAAGGAAATTAACATCAAATACCCGTTTATATCTGAGAAGAAAGCCGGGCCGATATACATCACCAACTTCCAGTTACAGAAGGTGGATTACAACCATCTCGGAACCGATATTTTCGACCCGAAACCTTAAAAACAAAAATCCGCCCCGAGAGGCGGATTTTTTATATCACCGAAGTGATTAGAAGCGGTAACCAACACCGGCAATCCAGGTGCCTACGTCAACGCTACGAATACGGCTCTGCTCGTAAGAGAAGTCCAGAGCAACGTTTTCCATCGGGTTGAACTGCAGACCAGCACCGTAGGAGAAACCGTAGTCGCTGGTGTCGTGTTTGTAAGTCGGGTATTCAGTGGTCTGGAATTTACCATAACCCACACCCACTACACCGTAGATGCTTGCCCAGTCGTTAATGCGGTAAGCCGGACCAGCAGTGATGCCGTAGTACTGGTTTTTGTTGTAGTCACCAGAGCTTGCAGTACGGCTTTTCTCGGTGTAAGTGAAAGAACCGATCACACCCAGCGGGCTGTTGTCTTCTTCATAGCGGTATTTCAGGTTGAAACCGCCCATTTTGTTCATTTGGCCCTGAGCGTCGCTCTGTGCGTAACCGCCAGTTACGGTAGAAGTTGCAGCTACGGAAGTACCTGCGGTGAAAGCCAGAACTGCGGCCAGTGCTGAAAGACATGCAATTTTTTTCATAACCACCTCAAATGTGATTCAAATAAGTCCTAAGTTTTAAATATATCAAAAATTAATGGGAAACTCTTCGCGATTTGTGATGTCTAACGGGCCATTTCATGTAACAGAACGTTTCCATACACCGCTATCCATCTAAATTTAAATCACTTTTTCAGAGAACTGCGTAAGTATTACGCATGTTTTCCCTGTCATTCATCCAGATTATTCCTAATCACCAGACTAATGATTCCATCAATCCTGGCGCATTTTAGTCAAAACGGGGGAAAATTTTTTCAACAAATGCTCAACCAGCATTGGGTATATCCAGTACACTCCACGCTTTACTTAAGTCTAGATATTTGTGGGAGAAAGGATGCCTGGTTCATTACGTAAAATGCCGGTCTGGTTACCAATAGTCATATTGCTCGTTGCCATGGCGTCTATTCAGGGTGGAGCCTCGTTAGCTAAGTCACTTTTTCCTCTGGTGGGCGCACCGGGTGTCACTGCGCTGCGTCTGGCATTAGGAACGCTGCTCCTCATCGCGTTCTTTAAGCCATGGCGACTGCGCTTTGCCAAAGAGCAGCGGTTACCGCTGTTGTTTTACGGCGTTTCGCTGGGGGGGATGAATTATCTTTTTTATCTTTCTATTCAGACGGTACCGCTGGGTATTGCGGTGGCGCTGGAGTTCACCGGACCACTGGCGGTGGCGCTGTTCTCTTCTCGTCGCCCGGTAGATTTCGTCTGGGTTGTTCTGGCGGTTCTTGGTCTGTGGTTCCTGCTACCGCTGGGGCAAGACGTTTCCCATGTCGATTTAACCGGCTGTGCGCTGGCTCTGGGGGCCGGGGCTTGTTGGGCTATTTACATTTTAAGTGGGCAACGCGCAGGAGCGGAACATGGCCCTGCGACGGTGGCAATTGGTTCGTTGATTGCAGCGTTAATTTTCGTGCCAATTGGAGCGCTTCAGGCTGGTGAAGCACTCTGGCACTGGTCGGTTATTCCATTGGCTCTGGCTGTCGCTATTCTCTCGACCGCTCTGCCTTATTCGCTGGAAATGATTGCCCTCACCCGTTTGCCAACACGGACATTTGGTACGCTGATGAGCATGGAACCGGCGCTGGCTGCCGTTTCCGGGATGATTTTCCTCGGAGAAACACTGACACCCATACAGCTGCTGGCGCTCGGCGCTATCATCGCCGCTTCAATGGGGTCTACGCTGACAGTACGCAAAGAGAGCAAAATAAAAGAATTAGACATTAATTAAATTTACATTTCTGCATGGTTATGCATAACCATGCAGAATTTCTCGCTACTTTTCCTCTACACCGTCTTTATATATCGAATTATGCAAAAGCATATTTATTCCGAAAATTCCTGGCGAGCCAATAAATAAGAATTGTTCTTATCAATATAACTAACCCATTGAATTTTTATTAGTTTTGTTTTTCACGCTTGTTACCACTATTAGTGTGATAGGAACAGCCAGAATAGCGGAACACATAGCCGGTGCTATACTTAGTCTCGTTAATTACTGGGACATAACATCAAGAGGATATGAAATTATGAGTACCGCTAAATTAGTTAAATCAAAAGCGACCAATCTGCTTTATACCCGCAACGATGTCTCCGACAGCGAGAAAAAAGCAACAGTAGAGTTGCTGAATCGCCAGGTTATCCAGTTTATTGATCTTTCTTTGATTACCAAACAAGCGCACTGGAACATGCGCGGCGCTAACTTCATTGCCGTACATGAAATGCTGGATGGCTTCCGCACCGCACTGATCGATCATCTGGATACCATGGCAGAACGTGCAGTGCAGCTGGGCGGTGTAGCTCTGGGGACCACTCAAGTTATCAACAGCAAAACTCCGCTGAAAAGTTACCCGCTGGACATCCACAACGTTCAGGATCACCTGAAAGAGCTGGCTGACCGTTACGCAATCGTCGCTAATGACGTACGCAAAGCGATTGGCGAAGCGAAAGATGACGACACCGCAGATATCCTGACCGCCGCGTCTCGCGACCTGGATAAATTCCTGTGGTTTATCGAGTCTAACATCGAATAAATCCATCGCTGATGGTGCAGAACTTTAGTACCCGATAAAAGCGGCTTCCTGACAGGAGGCCGTTTTGTTTTGCAGCCCGCCTCAACGCACTTATTTAGTGCATCCATCTGCTATCTCCAGCTGATTAAGTAAATTTTTTGTATCCACATCATCACACAATCGTTACATAAAGATTGTTTTTTCATCAGGTTTTACGCTAAATAATCACTGTGTTGAGTGCACAATTTTAGCGCACCAGTTTGGTGCCCCAGAATGGTGCATCTTCAGGGTATTGCCCTAGAAATCGTGCATCACGTTTTTACCGCATCTCGATAAATCAATGAGTTGCAAAACTGGCACGATTTTTTCATATATGTGAATGTCACGCAGGGGATCGTCCCGTGGATAGAAAAAAGGAAATGCTATGAAGTCTGTATTAAAAGTTTCACTGGCTGCACTGACCCTGGCTTTTGCGGTTTCTTCTCATGCCGCGGATAAAAAATTAGTTGTCGCGACGGATACCGCCTTCGTTCCGTTTGAATTTAAACAGGGCGATAAATATGTGGGCTTTGACGTTGATCTGTGGGCTGCCATCGCTAAAGAGCTGAAGCTGGATTACGAACTGAAGCCGATGGATTTCAGTGGGATCATTCCGGCACTGCAAACCAAAAACGTCGATCTGGCGCTGGCGGGCATCACCATTACCGACGAGCGTAAAAAAGCGATCGATTTCTCTGACGGCTACTACAAAAGCGGCCTGTTAGTGATGGTGAAAGCTAACAATAACGATGTGAAAAGCGTGAAAGATCTCGACGGGAAAGTGGTTGCGGTGAAGAGCGGCACTGGCTCCGTTGATTACGCGAAAGCAAACATCAAAACTAAAGATCTGCGTCAGTTCCCGAACATTGATAACGCCTATATGGAACTGGGCACCAACCGCGCAGATGCCGTTCTGCACGATACGCCAAACATTCTGTACTTCATCAAAACCGCCGGTAACGGTCAGTTCAAAGCGGTAGGTGACTCTCTGGAAGCACAGCAATACGGTATTGCGTTCCCGAAAGGTAGCGACGAGCTGCGTGACAAAGTCAACGGCGCGTTGAAAACCCTGCGCGAGAACGGAACTTACAACGAAATCTACAAAAAATGGTTCGGTACTGAACCGAAATAATAACGCTACGCCTGTAAGGCGCACTGGCAGTTCCCTCTCCCCTCTGGGGAGAGGATTAGGGTGAGGGGCGCAAACCCGCTCCGGGGCCATTAATTACCCTGAATTTGATTATTTACACCACGGTAACAGGAACAACATATGCAGTTTGACTGGAGTGCCATCTGGCCTGCCATTCCGCTTCTGATTGAAGGTGCCAAAATGACCCTGTGGATCTCGGTCCTCGGTCTGGCTGGCGGCCTGGTGATCGGATTGCTGGCAGGTTTTGCACGCACCTTCGGTGGTTGGATAGCCAACCACGTCGCGCTGGTCTTTATTGAAGTGATCCGCGGCACACCTATCGTCGTCCAGGTGATGTTTATCTATTTCGCCCTGCCGATGGCGTTTAACGACTTACGCATCGACCCGTTTACTGCGGCGGTGGTCACCATCATGATCAACTCCGGCGCGTACATTGCGGAAATCACGCGTGGTGCGGTGCTGTCTATTCACAAAGGTTTTCGTGAAGCAGGACTGGCGCTCGGTCTTTCACGTTGGGAAACCATTCGCTACGTCATTTTACCGCTGGCACTGCGTCGTATGCTGCCGCCGCTGGGTAACCAGTGGATCATCAGCATTAAAGACACCTCGCTGTTTATTGTGATCGGCGTGGCGGAACTGACCCGTCAGGGGCAAGAAATTATTGCCGGTAACTTCCGCGCCCTTGAGATCTGGAGCGCCGTGGCGGTGTTCTATCTGATTATTACCCTGGTGCTGAGCTTTATTCTGCGTCGTCTGGAAAGAAGGATGAAAATCCTGTGATTGAATTTAAAAACGTCTCCAAGCATTTTGGTCCAACCCAGGTGCTGCACAATATCGATTTGAACATTGCTCAGGGCGAAGTCGTGGTGATTATCGGGCCGTCCGGTTCCGGTAAATCGACCCTGCTGCGCTGCATCAACAAACTGGAAGAAATCACCTCCGGCGATCTGATTGTCGATGGCCTGAAGGTTAACGATCCGAAAGTTGACGAGCGCCTGATTCGCCAGGAAGCGGGTATGGTGTTCCAGCAGTTTTACCTCTTCCCGCATCTGACGGCGCTGGAAAACGTGATGTTTGGTCCGCTACGCGTGCGTGGCGCGAACAAAGAAGAGGCGGAAAAACTGGCGCGTGAGCTGCTGGCGAAAGTCGGTCTGGCAGAACGTGCACATCACTACCCTTCCGAACTTTCTGGTGGTCAACAGCAGCGTGTGGCCATCGCCCGCGCGCTGGCGGTGAAGCCGAAAATGATGCTGTTTGATGAACCGACTTCCGCTCTTGACCCGGAACTGCGCCATGAAGTGCTGAAGGTTATGCAGGATCTGGCTGAAGAAGGGATGACGATGGTGATCGTGACCCACGAAATCGGTTTTGCCGAGAAAGTAGCTTCGCGCCTTATCTTTATCGACAAAGGCCGGATTGCGGAAGATGGCGATCCGCAGGTGTTGATCAAGAACCCGCCGAGCCAGCGCTTGCAGGAATTTTTGCAGCACGTCTCTTAATAAGACACATTGCCTGATGCGCTACGCTTATCAGGCCTACAGGATATCTGGCAACTTATTAAAATTGCATGAACTTGTAGGACGGATAAGGCGTTCACGCCGCATCCGGCAAAAAAGCCCGCACGTTGTCAGCAACCTGCTTAATATCCCTTCCTCCCTTTCCCCCGAAAGGGAGGCACACCAGATTCCTCTCATTTAAAATCGCCCCTCCCCCAGCATCTATACTTATCTTTTTGCTCTGTTTTCTCACTGGAGGAGTCATGCGGTGGATCCTGTTCATCCTCTTCTGCCTGCTGGGCGCACCTGCCCACGCGGTATCCATACCCGGCGTTACAACCACAACGACAACGGACTCAACGACTGAACCGGCCCCGGAACCGGATATCGAACAAAAAAAAGCGGCCTATGGCGCACTGGCGGATGTGCTGGATAATGACACCTCGCGTAAAGAATTGATCGACCAGTTGCGCACCGTCGCCGCTACGCCCCCTGCGGAACCGGTACCAAAGATCGTGCCGCCGACGCTGGTTGAAGAGCAAACCGTGCTGCAAAAGGTCACCGAAGTCAGCCGCCATTATGGTGAAGCCCTTTCCGCCCGCTTCGGGCAACTTTATCGCAATATCACCGGCTCCCCGCATAAGCCGTTTAATCCACAAACCTTCAGCAATGCGCTGACCCATTTTTCAATGTTAGCGGTATTAGTGTTTGGTTTTTACTGGCTGATTCGCCTGTGCGCACTTCCGCTGTATCGCAAAATGGGCCAGTGGGCGCGGCAAAAAAATCGTGAGCGCAGTAACTGGTTGCAGCTTCCGGCGATGATTATCGGGGCGTTTATTATCGACCTGCTGTTACTGGCACTGACATTATTTGTCGGTCAGGTTTTAAGCGACAACCTGAATGCGGGCAGTCGCACCATCGCTTTCCAACAAAGTTTGTTTCTCAACGCCTTTGCCCTGATTGAATTTTTCAAAGCTGTACTACGCCTGATTTTTTGCCCAAACGTGGCGGAGCTGCGCCCGTTCACGATTCAGGACGAGAGCGCCCGTTACTGGAGTCGTCGCCTGAGCTGGTTAAGCAGCCTGATTGGCTATGGCCTGATTGTGGCCGTGCCGATTATCTCTAATCAGGTGAATGTACAGATAGGTGCGCTGGCGAACGTCATCATTATGCTGTGCATGACGGTCTGGGCGTTGTACCTGATCTTTCGTAATAAAAAAGAGATTACCCAGCATTTGCTCAACTTCGCGGAGCATTCGCTGGCCTTTTTCAGCCTGTTTATCCGCGCCTTTGCGCTGGTGTGGCACTGGCTGGCAAGCGCCTATTTTATCGTGCTGTTTTTCTTTTCGTTGTTCGATCCGGGCAACAGCCTGAAATTTATGATGGGTGCAACGGTGCGCAGCCTGGCGATTATTGGTATCGCAGCATTTGTTTCCGGTATGTTTTCCCGCTGGCTGGCGAAAACCATCACTCTCTCGCCACATACTCAGCGTAACTATCCGGAGCTGCAAAAACGGTTGAATGGCTGGCTGTCGGCGGCGCTGAAAACGGCGCGTATTCTGACCGTCTGCGTGGCGGTAATGTTGCTGTTGAGCGCATGGGGATTGTTCGATTTCTGGAACTGGCTGCAAAACGGTGCGGGGCAGAAAACCGTAGATATCCTGATACGTATCGCACTCATTCTTTTCTTCTCGGCGGTTGGCTGGACGGTGCTCGCCAGTTTGATCGAAAACCGGCTGGCTTCGGATATTCATGGCCGCCCGCTACCCAGCGCCCGTACGCGTACCCTGCTGACGCTGTTCCGTAACGCGCTGGCGGTGATTATCAGTACCATCACCATCATGATTGTGTTGTCGGAAATCGGCGTCAATATCGCACCATTGCTGGCAGGTGCCGGTGCATTGGGGCTGGCTATCTCTTTTGGTTCGCAAACGCTGGTGAAAGATATTATCACCGGCGTATTTATTCAGTTTGAAAACGGCATGAACACTGGAGATTTGGTGACTATCGGGCCGTTGACCGGCACAGTGGAACGGATGTCGATTCGCTCCGTGGGCGTGCGTCAGGATACCGGGGCGTATCACATCATTCCGTGGTCTTCGATAACCACCTTTGCTAACTTCGTCCGCGGCATTGGTTCGGTGGTGGCAAATTACGATGTTGATCGCCATGAAGATGCTGATAAAGCCAATCAGGCACTGAAAGATGCGGTAGCTGAATTGATGGAAAACGAAGAAATTCGCGGGTTGATTATCGGTGAACCGAACTTTGCCGGGATTGTCGGCTTAAGCAATACCGCATTTACACTGCGTGTTTCGTTCACCACGCTGCCACTCAAACAGTGGACGGTCCGCTTTGCCCTCGACAGCCAGGTGAAAAAACATTTCGACCTGGCGGGTGTTCGCGCGCCGGTACAGACTTATCAGGTGCTGCCTGCTCCGGGCGCGGCCCCGGCTGAACCGCTGCCGCCGGGGGAGCCAACGCTTTAACGTTGGCGATTGACAAAACGGCGGCGCTGCTCGTCGTTCATAAAGGTCCAGGCAATAAAGCGACTCTGCTTTTGCCCCTGGGCCATCTCTTTTTTAACCACCTTCACCGCGCCAACGTCCGTCAGGGCACGATACAATGGCGGTAAGTTTTCACCACGAGATACCAGTGAGGTAAACCACATCACCTGCTTCGCGAAGCCTTTGCTCTCTTCAATCATCTTTTTGATAAAAGCGACTTCACCGCCTTCACACCACAACTCCTGTTGCTGACCACCAAAGTTCAGTACATCGTCTTTGTTCAGCCCCAAGTTACGGCGTTTACGTTCACTACCTGCCCGTGCCGCAGCGGCGGAATCGTGGAATGGCGGGTTACACAAGGTCGCGTCGTATTGCTCGTTTTTATGGATGATGCCGTTAAAAATCGCCCCACTCTCTTTTTGCCGACGCAGACGAATGGCGCGGTTAAGCCCCGGATTAGCACTGATGATCGCCTGCGCACTGCTTAACGCCTGGCTGCTGGTTTCACTACCGGTAAAACGCCAGCCATATTCATGTACGCCAATCAGCGGGTAAATACAGTTCGCACCAACACCGATATCCAGAATGCTGGCATTCGCTGGAATTGATCCTGTTGCTTCTGCCAGTAAATCGGCAAGGTGATGAATATAATCCGCCCGGCCCGGTACTGGTGGGCAGAGAAAACCGTCGGGGATATCCCAGTTCGCTACGGCGTAAAAATGGGCCAGCAACGCCTTATTGAGCGCCTTCACCGCCAGCGGATTGGCAAAGTCTACGCTTTGCTCCCCGGCGGGTGTAAGCGTGAGGAATTGCCTGAGTTCAGGATTGACCTGACAAAGCGTGGCGAGATCGTAGCGGCTGTGATGACGGTTGCGCGGATGCAACCCCGGTTTCTGGGCGGACATAGCATTCTCCTTTAAGCAGCGGCGTAAGATACCCGCATAACGCGACAGGGTAAATATCTGGCTGCGTTTATCATTTCTATAAACCTTCACATGGCTATGGTTTATGGCAATTCATCATAAAAATCATCATTATGCATGTCATTGATTTGTCTTGTTTTGTAAAAATATATCGTTCAAAAAACAAGCGCATCTCTGTCAATTTTTTGCGTCATTTTCATCGCCCAGGCGACCTACACTTATCAGGCACTACCCGTTGTATTTATGAGGATGTCATTATGAAAAAGTGCCTCACACTACTGATTGCCACCGTCCTGAGCGGAATCTCTCTCACGGCTTATGCCGCGCAACCGATGAGTAACCTGGACAGCGGTCAGCTACGGCCCGCCGGTACCGTTTCGGCAACTGGCGCATCAAACCTAAGCGATCTGGAGGATAAACTGGCAGAAAAAGCGCGCGAGCAAGGCGCGAAAGGTTATGTCATTAATTCCGCGGGCGGAAATGACCAGATGTTCGGTACTGCAACCATCTACAAATAACCCCACCAACGTAACTGCATTCGCCTCTGGATGCAGTTTTCGCCTGTTTTGTAATCAAAAAACATCAAATATGAACGCAATGTAAATAAATGTATTTCTTTTTCGCGCAATGGGTGATAGAAAATCGCGCCAAGTGATAATGCTTATCAAAATTATTATCACTTGCACGAACGCTATCACGAGATTAACAGTGGCATCGCATCCGCAGAGAGGCTTTCTCGTGGCAGTGAAAATTTCAACATATAAGAAAAAGTCACCTGCAAAATGGAAAACAATCGCAATTTCCCTGCCAGACAATTTCATTCGCTCACGTTCTTTGCCGGTCTTTGTATTGGCATCACGCCTGTGGCTCAGGCACTCGCCGCCGAAGGGCAAGCAAACGCGGATGACACGCTGGTTGTCGAAGCATCAACGCCTTCGCTTTATGCGCCACAACAATCTGCCGATCCGAAATTCTCGCGTCCGGTAGCGGATACTACCCGCACGATGACGGTGATTTCTGAACAAGTGATTAAAGATCAGGGCGCAACCAACCTTACCGACGCGCTCAAAAACGTCCCCGGCGTGGGTGCGTTTTTTGCGGGTGAGAACGGTAACTCCACCACTGGCGACGCCATTTATATGCGCGGTGCCGATACCTCTAACAGTATTTATATCGATGGCATTCGCGATATCGGCAGCGTCTCGCGCGACACCTTCAATACCGAGCAGGTCGAAGTGATTAAAGGGCCGTCCGGCACCGACTACGGGCGCAGCGCACCGACGGGCTCGATCAATATGATCAGCAAGCAGCCGCGCAATGATTCGGGCATTGACGCCTCCGCGAGTATTGGCAGCGCCTGGTTCCGCCGCGGCACGCTGGACGTCAATCAGGTCATTGGTGATACCACTGCGGTGCGCCTGAACGTGATGGGCGAAAAAACGCACGATGCCGGACGCGACAAAATCAAAAATGAGCGTTACGGCGTCGCCCCTTCTGTCGCTTTTGGCCTTGGTACAGCGAATCGTTTGTATCTTAATTATCTGCATGTCACCCAGCACAACACGCCAGACGGCGGCATTCCGACCATCGGTTTACCGGGTTATTCTGCCCCATCTGCGGGAACAGCGGCTCTGAATCATTCCGGAAAAGTTGATACTCATAACTTTTACGGCACGGATTCCGATTACGACGATTCGACCACCGACACCGCTACTATGCGTTTTGAGCACGACATCAACGATAACACCACCATTCGCAATACTACCCGTTGGTCGCGCGTGAAGCAGGATTACCTGATGACGGCGATTATGGGCGGGGCGTCGAATATTACCCAGCCCACCAGCGATGTGAATAGCTGGACCTGGTCACGCACGGCGAATACTAAAGATGTGAGTAATAAAATTCTCACCAACCAGACCAACCTGACCTCGACGTTCTATACCGGTTCTATCGGTCATGATGTCAGTACCGGCGTGGAATTTACCCGTGAAACGCAGACTAACTACGGCGTTAATGCGGTGACGTTACCTGCGGTAAATATTTATCATCCTGACAGCAGCATTCATCCCGGCGGCCTGACGCGCAACGGCGCAAACGCCAATGGTCAGACGGATACCTTCGCAATTTACGCCTTCGATACGCTGCAAATCACCCGTGATTTTGAGCTGAACGGCGGGATCCGTCTGGATAATTATCATACTGAATATGACAGTGCCACCGCCTGCGGCGGCAGCGGACGCGGTGCCATCACCTGCCCTGCTGGCATGGCAAAAGGTTCTCCGGTCACCACCGTCGATACCGCTAAGTCGGGCAATCTGGTGAACTGGAAAGCCGGGGCGCTGTATCACCTGACGGAAAACGGCAATGTCTATATTAACTATGCCGTTTCCCAGCAGCCTCCGGGCGGCAACAACTTCGCCCTTGCGCAGTCTGGCAGCGGTAACAGTGCCAACCGCACCGATTTTAAACCACAAAAAGCCAACACCAGCGAGATTGGCACCAAATGGCAGGTTCTGGATAAACGCCTGTTGCTCACCGCCGCGCTGTTCCGTACTGATATCGAAAATGAAGTTGAGCAAAATGATGACGGAACTTACTCGCAATACGGTAAGAAACGCGTCGAAGGCTATGAGATATCCGTGGCCGGGAATATCACTCCCGCGTGGCAGGTGATTGGCGGCTATACCCAGCAAAAAGCAACCATCAAAAACGGCAAAGATGTTGCCCAGGATGGTTCCTCATCGCTGCCGTATACCCCGGAGCACGCCTTTACCTTATGGAGCCAGTATCAGGCAACCGATGATATCTCTGTTGGTGCGGGCGCACGCTATATCGGCAGTATGCATAAAGGTTCTGACGGCGCGGTGGGAACGCCAGCGTTTACCGAAGGTTATTGGGTCGCCGACGCTAAACTGGGGTATCGGGTTAATCGCAATCTCGACTTCCAGCTAAACGTCTACAACCTGTTTGATACCGATTACGTCGCCTCAATCAACAAGAGCGGCTACCGTTATCACCCGGGCGAGCCAAGAACCTTCTTGCTCACGGCCAATATGCATTTCTGATTCAGATGTGGGGCGCAGGCCCCACTTTTTGGAGAACTTGTATGATGTACCACATTCCCGGCGTGCTATCGCCAAAGGACGTCGCCCGTTTTCGCGAACAACTGGAACAAGCCGAATGGGTGGATGGACGCGTCACCACCGGCGCACAAGGTGCGCAAGTTAAGAACAATCAACAGGTAGACACCCGCAGCGCGTTATACGCCGCACTGCAAAATGAGGTGCTGAACGCGGTTAACCAACATGCATTGTTCTTTGCCGCTGCCTTGCCGCATACCCTTTCCACGCCGCTGTTTAATCGCTATCAGAACAATGAAACTTATGGTTTTCATGTGGATGGCGCAGTACGCAGTCACCCACAAAACGGCTGGATGCGCACTGACCTTTCTGCCACGCTGTTTTTAAGCGATCCACAAAGCTACGACGGCGGCGAACTGGTCGTTAATGACACCTTCGGGCAACATCGGGTAAAACTTCCGGCAGGCGATCTGGTGTTGTATCCCTCCAGCAGCCTGCATTGCGTGACGCCCGTAACCCGCGGCGTACGAGTGGCATCATTTATGTGGATCCAGTCGATGATCCGCGATGATAAAAAGCGCGCCATGCTGTTCGATCTGGACAACAATATTCAGTCGCTGAAAAGCCGCTACGGCGAAAGTGAAGAGATCCTGTCGCTGCTCAATCTTTATCATAATCTGCTGCGGGAATGGTCGGAGATCTGACGCTTGAACTGCCCGAGTTCGTCCCTATATTAGCTACACTTAACTGTACAAGTATTGATATGGGGAGGACGATATGGCATCCGGTTGGGCTAACGATGACGCCGTCAACGAACAGATCAACAGTACAATTGAAGATGCGATTGCCCGCGCTCGGGGTGAAATTCCGCGTGGTGAAAGCCTGTATGAATGTGAAGAGTGCGGAGCCCCCATCCCGCAAGCCCGTCGGGAAGCCATTCCTGGTGTGCGCTTATGCATTCATTGTCAGCAGGAGAAAGATTTACAAAAACCAGCTTATACAGGATATAATCGCAGAGGTTCGAAAGACAGCCAGTTACGTTAACTACAACTGGCGGGATGTATAGCGAGTATAATTTGTATTTTGCGTGGCATTCCGTGCCTTTAACGCTGTCGTGACTGCCACGCTGCATAAAACAAGTCCATAAGTTCAACAAATAAATGGGTTATCAGTATGTTAGATATCAATCAATTTATTTGAACAAGGCGGTCAATTCTCTTCGATTTTATCTCTCGTAAAAAAACGTGATACTCATCACATCGACGAAACAACGTCACTTATACAAAAATCACCTGCGAGAGATTAATTATGAAAACTATCAATACTGTTGTTGCTGCTATGGCTCTGTCAACTTTGTCATTTGGCGTGTTTGCCGCGGAACCGGTAACGGCATCCCAGGCACAGAACATGAATAAAATCGGCGTGGTTTCTGCCGATGGCGCATCCACCCTCGATGCCCTGGAAGCGAAACTGGCTGAGAAAGCGGCGGCAGCCGGTGCTAGTGGATACAGCATCACTTCTGCCACCAACACCAATAAATTAAGTGGTACTGCGGTAATTTATAAGTAATTCGTAGGACGGATAAGGCGTTTACGCCGCATCCGGCAACAGATGCCTGATGCGACGCTACCGCGTCTTATCAGACCTACAAAATCCGAACCGTTGGCTGGATCAGGCGTTTACGCTACGTCCAGCACAAGTATTTCCCTGTCTGTTTGCCGACAGACGCATATGCTCTAACCCTCATTGATCCTATGTTACCCTTGTTTGCCCGTCCGCCACTGGACGGGCTTTTTTTTAGCTGGCTAACTGCTGACAGAAAGCCTGCAACGTCTCTTCCGGCATACCAATCTGCCGCGCCGCATCACAAATGGCCTGCCAGCTTCCCGCATCCAATGGAATCCCCTGCTCCTGCCGTTCGAGACGCGTGTTAACTTCCCACTCGCCCGGTAGCAAAATCGGCTTATCGTCATCATGCGGCGAGGCTTTCACCCACTCGGCAAAGGCTTCGGTCTGCGCGCTACAATCCGGCGCGCCGAACAGCTCCGGATTGATGATGATGGTGGTCATGCAGTTAAGAATGGCATCGGGGCTGGTTTGCAACGTTTCCTGATGCGTCGTTTTACCGCCAGAAAGCGCCCCACCAAGAATTTCACACATTGCTGCAAGGGCGTAGCCTTTATGTTCGGCAAAGGTCAACAGCGAACCCAACGGCGACTCCTGCATTACCGCCGGATTGGTCGTCGGCACGCCGTTAACGTCAATCAGGCAACCTGGCGGCACGGGGATGCCTTTATGCCAGGCGACGCGGGTTTTGCCAAATGCGATGGCGCTGGTGGCGTAATCAAGCAACAGCGGGAAATTATCTTTACGAGGGAAAACCACACAGAACGGATTGGTGCCAAAGCGGCTGTCGCGACCGTGGAACGGCGCGACCATTGGAATACCGACCACGCTAACAAAGTGGATAGAGACAAACCCCGCCGCTGCACACTGCTCCGCCCAGTAACCGATACGGCCGATATGATGCGAGTTATGTAGCGCCACGGCAGCAATACCGTGCTGATGCGCTTTCTCAATCCCCAGCGCCATCGCTTCGTGTGCTGCGACCTGACCAAATGCGCGATCGCCATCGAGCGTGACCGCCGCCCCCGCCTCTTTAACGATTTTGGCATGGTGGTTAATTCGCAGATGCCCCTGACTCCAGGAACGCACATAGCTTGGGATCATGCCAATACCATGTGAATCATGCCCTGCCAGGTTTGCCGCTATTAAATGATCGGCAACTAATTTCGCTTCTTGTTCCTCGCTACCCATCTGACGAAATACAGCCTGAATAAAACTGTGCAACGTCTGAGCATCAAAGCGATGACCACTTTCCATGGTTAACTCCTGTTTATGTTATGTGTTTGTTGTTTTTTTATGCTGCACGCCGGGCGCGGGAAGGTCAATAAAGATGCAGGAATTTCATATTACGGTGGGGTAAAAGCCGGATGACGTGGCTCATCCGGCTGAGATAAAAATTAAAATGCCTGATTAACGCGCGCCAGGCCATCGCTGATAGTTGCCGCTTCCCCCGTAGCCACCAGGCAGCAAGCCATCTGGATTTTCAGCGATTCGGGAATCGGTTCGCTGCCAGCCAGGCAACGCTCAATCCACTGCGCCGTGGTTTCCGGATCTTTTGCTTGCGGCAGTAACTCACTACCAGCAGGGTCCTGTTTTTCATACAGCACCCGCATCCCTTCATGGTCGATCAAATTGATCTGCGGGCAGCGTTGCGGATTAGCATACACTTCACCTTCAGTACCATGCATTAGTAACGCCCGCCCGCCGATATCGCTAAAGAACTTCGCGACGCGTCCAATGTATTCCGGATGCGAAACGCTGGAAAGACGCAGTGCCTCACCTTCGGCAAATGGCGTCGCCAGTTTCGCCAGGGTATGTGCACTGTTACGCACGCCCATCCGCCAGCGCATCGCCAGTTGTTTTTCCAGCGGCGGGCAAAACGCGCCGACAGGCATAAACACCGGTTGATGTTCGTCGAGCTTCGCCTGCGCCTGCCCGCCGTGCAACGTTGGCGTAATACCCATCAGTTCGAAAATGGTTTCTGTCAGCACGCGGGTTGGATCTTCGCTAACCCCGTGAACCACCACAGGAAAACCGAGTTTGTGCAGGAGAATCGCCAACAACGGCGTCAGGTTGGCCTGTTTACGCGCGCCGTTGTAACTGGGGATGACAATCGGCATCGGCTTGTCTGCAGGCGGCGTCAGCTTGATGGTGTGATTTTGCATGGCTTCGTAAAAGCCGAGCATCTCTGCTTCCCCTTCCCCTTTGATACGCAGCGCAATCAATACGCCGCCCAACTCAAGGTCAGGGACTTCACCATTGAGCATATGGGCATACAGGCCGCGCGCAGTATCCCGGTCTAAATCGCGCGCGTGGTTTTTCCCGCGCCCGATCTCTTTAATGATTTTGCGATAGTCCATTTACGACTCCTTACCTGACTCACATCATTAACGCCGCCGACGGCGTGGGGATTTCGTTTTTTCTTTCTTTTTAACTATACCTTCAGGGACTTCCGGTTGCTCTATCGGAAATACCGGTAATGCATCCAGTAGCCGCTTGCCGTAGTTTTTGGTGAGCAAGCGTTTATCGTAAATCACCACTTCGCCCCAGCAACCGTGGCTTCGAATCAGTCGCCCAACCTGCTGAATCAGGTTAAACGAGGCACTCGGCAGGCTTTGCACCTCAAACGGATAGCGGTTGAGGCTTTTCAGCCATTCCCCTTCGGTGATCACCACCGGGCTGTCGATGGGCGGAAAAGCGATTTTGTGGATATGCACCTGGCTGAGCAGATCACCTTTCAAATCAAGTCCTTCGGCAAAGGACTGTAAGCCCACCAGCACACTACGCTCACCGTTGGCAACGCGTTTGCGGTGCAGTTCAACTAAGCGATAACGCGGCTGATCGCCCTGCACCAGCAACATCAGGCGTAAATCCGTCACATAGTCGAGAAACCGCTGCATCGCCCGTCCGCTGGCAAACAGTACCAACATACCGAGATGTTTTTTGCTCTCCACCTGCTCACGGAAAAAGGCTGCCATTTCAGCAATGTGCTGCTCTTCGTTGTCGATGGAAGGCTCAACGCGCATCCGGGGAATAACAATTTTGCCCTGTTCGCAGTGGTTAAAGGGGGAATCCAGCGCCACAAAACGGTCGCCCGCTTTCTCTTTCAGCCCGCTCATCTCCTGCAAACGCGAAAAACTGTTCAGCGAACGTAAGGTCGCGGAAGTGATAATAATGTGCGGAATACTGCGCCACAGCAGCCTTTCCAGCTGATCGCTGACACGAATACCCACACAGTGAAACCAGAGATGTAGCTGCCCTTCGCGCTCTTCCCGCGTCGCCCATTTGGTCACCGGCGCACCGGAAGATTGCGCCAGAGACGCCAGCCGCCAGAGTTTGCTTTGCGCCTCGAACATCCCCAGCGCGCGGTTCATCTGCAAAATCAACCGATGCAGACGTACAATGTCATGGCTGCCGGTTTTCTCACTTAAATCGTTAAGAAATAACTCCGCCAGACCACGCAGCATCTCGGTGAGTTTTGCCAGCCGCTGGCAGATCTCCAGCACTTCATCAGGTAGTTCGCCCATCGCAAAACGGTGTTCTGCCTCCTGCCCGGCAGGCATGTAGAGATTGAGAATGTTGTTTAACGAGGCGATAAGCTCATACAACTCTTCACAATGCGCATTCAAACGCTCGGGGATCGCCAGCGGTGGGATGGTCTTCGGGCGAAACTGCTCCATACAGGTAGCGACCAGTTTCGTGAACAAGTCCAGTTGCAGCCGATACCAGGGCGCGGTGATTTCGGCGCTCATCTCCAGCGCATCCCGCGCCACATCCGGCAGGTGATGACCTTCGTCCAGCACCAGCAGTAAATTTTTCGGGTCAGGCAATACGGCTTCGCTTTCCATCGCCGCCATCACCAGCGCATGGTTTGCCACCACCACTTCCGCTTCCTGAATCTCCCGACGAGCGACAAAAAACGGGCATTCGCGATAGTAATAACAGTTGCGGTTGAGGCAGCTGGCTTTGTCGGTACTTAAACGACGCCAGAGATCGTCATCTATAGCAATATCCGTATGATCGCGCAGACCATCCCATTTATAAGTATCGAGATCGCCCTTAAGTTTCGCACAACGTTTTTGCTCTTCCTGATTATTTGGCGTCAGTTCGTCGTCAAGAAACGCCAGCAGATCCTGTTGCGTGGGTTCAGTACTGGCAAGCGCCGTCAGATTACGCGGGCAAACGTAGCGCCCACGCCCAAAAGCGGCAGTGAATTTAAGATCGGGAATGATCTTTTTCAGCAGCGGTAAATCTTTGCTGTAAATCTGATCCTGCAACGCCACGTTGGCGGTACTCACCACCAGCGTTTTTTGCTCTTCGCGGGCAATGGCGATGCCGGGGATCAAATAGGAGAGCGTTTTCCCAACGCCGGTGGGAGCTTCAATCGCCAGATGCCGCCCTTCTTCTCCGGCCAGCGTTTTGGCGACGTCCGCAATCATCTGCCGCTGCGGCGCACGGGGAATAAAGTCGGGGATCTGTTCCTGAAGCGCCTTATACCAGGCGGCAATTTGCGCTTTAAGCGCGGCGGTTAATGCCATGAGAAAACCTGAAATACTGTATAAACAGCCAATATTGTGGCATTTTTCGGTTTTCAGGGGTAATGGTTTTTCTGTTTCTGGAAAGCGACTCGCAATAACCACCAACATAATGCGGTTTAATGCCCGTTCGAGCACAAAGGATCCAACACGTCATGCAAGACACCACCATAAATTTCTACAGCACCGGCGATGACTACGGTGATTTTTCTAACTTTGCCGCCTGGCCCATTAAGGTTGACGGGAAAACCTGGCCCACCTCAGAACACTATTTCCAGGCACAAAAATTCCTTGATGAAAAATACCGCGAAGAGATCCGTCGGGTTTCTTCCCCTATGGTCGCCGCTCGCATGGGGCGTGATCGTTCCAAGCCACTTCGTAAAAACTGGGAGTCGGTCAAAGAACAGGTGATGCGAAAAGCGCTTCGCGCTAAATTCGAACAACATGCAGAACTGCGTGCGCTCTTGCTGGCAACCGCGTCCGCAAAACTGGTTGAGCATACGGAAAATGATGCTTACTGGGGAGACGGTGGTAATGGTAAGGGCAAGAATCGACTGGGCTACCTTTTAATGGAGTTGCGTGAACAATTGGCTATAGAGAAGTAACATCTCGGGTGACTTATGGGCGATAAAACAGAGAAATCTTTTTGCCGCGTTCTCAAATTGCTGACAAGTGCTTGTTGTGAAATGCCGGATGCGGCGCAAACGCCTTATCCGGCCTACAAAAGCATGCAAATTCAATATATTGCAGAGTTCATGTAGGCCTGATAAGCGTAGCGCATCAGGCAGTTTTGCGTTTGCCATCAGGCTCAGTTGCCGGGCATAGCCCGGCATCAAAAGATTACTGCGCAGCGGCAGGTTTACGCGGACGGCGGCGACGTTGTTGTTCGCCTGCCGGTTTGGCATCGCCGAGGCGACGAGACGGTTTTTCTCCAGGTTTAGCGCTTGCAGATTTTGCGCCACCTTCTCCACGGCGTGGTTGCTGTTGACCGCGACCACCACCTTGCCCACGACCGCCGCCGCCACGTTGCTGGCGACCGTTCTGGATTGGTTCGGCTTTGATTGACGGGTCCGGCTCATAGCCCGGAATCGCAATGCGCGGGATCTCTTTTTTCAGCAGTTTTTCGATATCACGCAGCAGTTTGTGTTCATCAACACACACCAGCGACAACGCTTCACCGGTAGCAGCCGCACGACCGGTACGCCCGATACGGTGGACATAATCTTCCGGTACGTTTGGCAGTTCATAGTTGACCACGTGCGGCAGCTCTTCAATATCCAGGCCGCGCGCAGCGATGTCAGTTGCCACCAGTACACGAATATCGCCCGATTTAAAATCAGCCAGCGCACGGGTACGCGCACCTTGCGATTTATTGCCGTGGATCGCCGCACTGCGGATGCCATCTTTATTGAGCTGTTCAGCCAGATGGTTAGCGCCATGTTTGGTACGGGTAAACACCAGCACCTGCTGCCAGTTCCCTTTCCCAATCATGTGCGACAACAATTCGCGTTTGCGTTTCTTATCAACAAAGTGAACATGCTGGGTCACCTGATCAGACGCGGTATTGCGGCGTGCCACTTCGATTTCCAGCGGGTTGTGCAACAGTTTTTCCGCCAGAGCTTTAATATCGTCAGAGAAGGTCGCGGAGAACAACAGGTTCTGGCGCTTCGCAGGTAGTTTTGTTAACACGCGACGGATATCGTGGATAAAGCCCATGTCGAGCATGCGGTCAGCTTCATCGAGGACGAGGATTTCAACCTGATCCAGCTTCACCGCATTCTGATGTTCCAGGTCCAGCAGACGTCCCGGCGTTGCCACCAGCACATCAACGCCGCCGCGCAACTTCATCATCTGCGGGTTAATGCTGACACCGCCAAACACCACCAGCGAACGAATGTTCAGGTATTTGCTGTAATCACGGACGTTTTCGCCAATCTGCGCCGCCAGTTCACGGGTCGGGGTAAGAATGAGCGCACGTACCGGACGACGCCCTTTGGCGTGCGGCTGGCGAGTAATCAGGTGTTGCAACAGCGGCAGCGTAAAGCCCGCTGTTTTGCCGGTGCCGGTCTGGGCACTGGCCATCAGGTCGCGGCCTTCCATCACCGCAGGGATCGCCTGCTGCTGAATAGGGGTGGGTTCACGGTAACCCTGCTCGGCAACGGCGCGCAGGATATCAGGGCTTAAACCCAAAGAATCGAAAGACATAACTACTCCGAACCGCCCCGACCGTTACCGGTGTAGTTTTCAGGGAGATACTGAAAAGGAAAATGACAAAAACCACAATGTCATGAGGGAGCGGAGTGTAGCAGTTTTTGTGACGCAGCGCATAAATTATCCCTGTGACTGGCGTTGCTAAAATTCTTAGCCATACTGGACAACTCTCATATGGAGTCATAATCTTAATCAATCATTTGATTAAGAATGGACTGTGCGATGAATAATCCTGCCATGACAATCAAGGGTGAACAGGCGAAAAAACAGCTGATTGCTGCCGCACTGGCGCAGTTTGGTGAATATGGAATGAACGCCACCACCCGCGAGATAGCCGCCCAGGCCGGGCAGAATATCGCTGCCATCACCTACTACTTCGGTTCGAAAGAGGATTTGTACCTCGCCTGCGCCCAGTGGATTGCCGATTTTATTGGCGAGCAGTTCCGTCCGCACGCCGAAGAGGCCGAACGCTTGTTCGCACAACCACAGCCAGATCGGGCTGCCATCCGTGAACTGATCCTTCGCGCCTGCAGGAACATGATTAAGCTGCTCACCCAGGATGACACTGTCAACCTCAGCAAGTTTATCTCCCGTGAGCAGCTCTCTCCCACGGCAGCCTACCACCTGGTGCACGAACAGGTGATTAGTCCGCTACACAGCCACCTGACACGCCTGATTGCCGCCTGGACCGGCTGCGACGCCAATGACACCCGCATGATCCTTCATACCCATGCGTTGATTGGTGAGATTCTGGCGTTTCGTCTTGGCAAAGAAACAATTCTGTTACGTACCGGCTGGACCGCGTTCGATGAAGAAAAGACCGAACTGATCAACCAGACGGTGACCTGTCATATCGACCTGATTTTGCAAGGATTATCGCAAAGGAGTTTGTAGTGATGAAAAAACCTGTCGTGATCGGACTGGCGGTAGTAGTACTTGCCGCCGTGGTTGCCGGAGGCTACTGGTGGTATCAAAGCCGCCAGGATAACGGCCTGACGCTGTATGGCAACGTGGATATTCGTACGGTGAATCTTAGTTTCCGTGTTGGGGGGCGCGTTGAATCGCTGGCGGTGGACGAAGGTGATGCTATCAAAGCGGGCCAGGTGCTGGGCGAACTGGATCACAAGCCGTATGAGATTGCCCTGATGCAGGCGAAAGCGGGCGTTTCGGTGGCGCAGGCGCAGTATGACCTGATGCTTGCCGGGTATCGCGATGAAGAAATCGCTCAGGCCGCCGCAGCGGTGAAACAGGCGCAAGCTGCCTATGACTATGCGCAGAACTTCTACAACCGCCAGCAAGGACTGTGGAAAAGCCGCACCATTTCGGCAAATGACCTGGAAAATGCCCGCTCCTCGCGCGACCAGGCGCAGGCAACGCTGAAATCGGCACAGGATAAATTGCGTCAGTACCGTTCCGGTAACCGCGAACAGGATATCGCCCAGGCAAAAGCCAGCCTCGAACAGGCGCAGGCGCAACTGGCGCAGGCGGAGCTGAATTTACAGGACTCAACGTTGATAGCCCCGTCTGATGGCACGCTGTTAACGCGCGCGGTGGAGCCAGGCACGGTTCTCAATGAAGGTGGCACGGTGTTTACCGTCTCGCTGACGCGTCCGGTGTGGGTACGCGCCTATGTTGATGAACGTAATCTTGACCAGGCCCAGCCGGGGCGCAAAGTGTTGCTTTATACCGATGGTCGCCCGGACAAGCCGTATCACGGGCAGATTGGTTTCGTTTCACCGACTGCTGAATTTACCCCGAAAACCGTCGAAACGCCGGATCTGCGTACCGACCTCGTCTATCGCCTGCGTATTGTGGTGACCGACGCCGATGATGCGTTACGCCAGGGCATGCCAGTGACGGTACAATTCGGTGACGAGGCAGGACATGAATGATGCCGTTATCACGCTGAACGGCCTGGAAAAACGCTTTCCGGGCATGGACAAGCCCGCCGTCGCGCCGCTCGATTGCACCATTCATGCCGGTTATGTGACGGGACTGGTAGGGCCAGACGGTGCGGGCAAAACCACGCTGATGCGGATGCTGGCGGGATTACTGAAACCCGACAGCGGCAGTGCCACAGTGATTGGCTTTGATCCAATCAAAAACGACGGCACGCTGCACGCCGTGCTCGGCTATATGCCGCAGAAATTCGGTCTGTATGAAGATCTGACGGTGATGGAGAACCTCAATCTGTACGCGGATTTGCGCAGCGTCACCGGCGAGGCACGGAAGCAAACTTTTGCTCGCCTGCTGGAGTTTACATCTCTTGGCCCGTTTACCGGACGCCTGGCGGGCAAGCTCTCCGGTGGGATGAAACAAAAACTTGGCCTGGCCTGTACCCTGGTGGGCGAACCGAAAGTGTTGCTGCTCGATGAACCCGGCGTCGGCGTTGACCCTATCTCACGGCGCGAACTGTGGCAGATGGTGCATGAGCTGGCAGGCGAAGGGATGTTAATCCTCTGGAGTACCTCGTATCTCGACGAAGCCGAGCAGTGCCGTGACGTGTTACTGATGAACGAAGGTGAATTGTTGTACCAGGGAGAACCGACGGCCCTGACACAAACCATGGCCGGACGCAGCTTTCTGATGACCAGCCCGCACGAGGGCAACCGCAAACTGTTGCAACGCGCCTTGAAACTGCCGCAGGTCAGCGACGGCATGATTCAGGGGAAATCGGTACGACTGATCCTCAAAAAAGAGACCACACCAGACGATATTCGCCATGCCGACGGGATGCCGGAAATCAACATCAACGAAACTACGCCACGTTTTGAAGATGCGTTTATTGATTTGCTGGGCGGTGCCGGAACCTCGGAATCGCCGCTGGGCGCAATATTACATACGGTAGAAGGCACACCCGGCGAGACGGTGATCGAAGCGAAGGAACTAACCAAGAAATTTGGTGATTTTGCCGCCACCGATCACGTCAACTTTGCCGTTAAACGCGGGGAGATTTTTGGTTTGCTGGGACCAAACGGCGCGGGTAAATCGACCACCTTTAAGATGATGTGCGGTTTGCTGGTACCGACCTCTGGCCAGGCGCTGGTGCTGGGCATGGATCTGAAAGAGAGTTCCGGTAAAGCGCGCCAGCATCTCGGCTATATGGCGCAAAAGTTTTCGCTCTACGGCAACCTGACGGTCGAACAGAATTTACGCTTTTTCTCTGGTGTGTATGGCTTACGCGGTCGGGCGCAGAACGAAAAAATCTCCCGTATGAGCGAGGCATTTGGCCTGAAAAGTATTGCCTCACACGCGACCGATGAACTGCCATTAGGTTTTAAACAGCGGCTGGCGCTGGCATGTTCGCTGATGCATGAACCGGACATTCTGTTTCTCGACGAACCGACGTCCGGCGTTGATCCCCTCACCCGCCGTGAATTCTGGCTGCACATCAATAGCATGGTAGAGAAAGGCGTCACGGTGATGGTCACCACCCACTTTATGGATGAAGCGGAATATTGCGACCGCATCGGCCTGGTGTACCGTGGGAAATTAATCGCCAGCGGCACGCCGGACGATTTGAAAGCACAGTCGGCTAACGATGAGCAACCCGATCCCACCATGGAGCAAGCCTTTATTCAGTTGATCCACGACTGGGATAAGGAGCATGGCAATGAGTAATCCGATCCTGTCCTGGCGTCGCGTGCGGGCACTGTGCGTCAAAGAGACGCGGCAGATCGTTCGCGATCCGAGTAGCTGGCTGATTGCGGTGGTGATCCCGCTGCTACTGCTGTTTATTTTTGGTTACGGCATTAACCTCGACTCCAGCAAGCTGCGGGTCGGGATTTTACTGGAACAGCGTAGCGAAGCGGCGCTGGATTTCACCCACACTATGACCGGTTCGCCCTACATCGACGCCACCATCAGCGATAACCGTCAGGAACTGATCGCCAAAATGCAGGCGGGGAAAATTCGCGGTCTGGTGGTTATTCCCGTGGATTTCGCCGAACAGATGGAGCGCGCCAACGCCACCGCACCGATTCAGGTGATCACCGACGGCAGTGAGCCGAATACCGCTAACTTTGTGCAGGGGTATGTCGAAGGGATCTGGCAGATCTGGCAAATGCAGCGAGCGGAGGACAACGGGCAGACTTTTGAACCGCTTATTGATGTACAAACCCGCTACTGGTTTAACCCGGCGGCGATTAGCCAGCACTTCATTATCCCCGGTGCGGTGACCATCATCATGACGGTCATCGGCGCGATTCTCACCTCGCTGGTGGTGGCGCGAGAATGGGAACGCGGCACCATGGAGGCTCTGCTCTCTACGGAGATTACCCGCACGGAACTGCTGCTGTGTAAGCTCATACCCTACTATTTCCTCGGGATGCTGGCGATGTTGCTGTGTATGCTGGTGTCGGTGTTTATTCTCGGCGTGCCGTATCGCGGGTCGCTGCTGATTCTGTTTTTTATCTCCAGCCTGTTTTTACTCAGTACCCTGGGGATGGGGCTGCTTATTTCCACGATTACCCGCAACCAGTTCAATGCCGCTCAGGTCGCCCTGAACGCGGCTTTTCTGCCGTCGATTATGCTTTCCGGCTTTATTTTTCAGATCGACAGTATGCCCGCGGTGATCCGCGCGGTGACGTACATTATTCCCGCACGTTATTTCGTCAGCACCCTGCAAAGCCTGTTCCTCGCCGGGAATATTCCGGTGGTACTGGTGGTGAACGTGCTGTTTTTGATCGCTTCGGCGGTGATGTTTATCGGCCTGACGTGGCTGAAAACCAAACGTCGGCTGGATTAGGGAGAAGAGCATGTTTCATCGCTTATGGACGTTAATCCGCAAAGAGTTGCAGTCGCTGCTGCGCGAACCGCAAACCCGTGCGATTCTGATTTTACCCGTGCTGATTCAGGTGATCCTGTTCCCGTTCGCCGCCACGCTGGAAGTGACTAACGCCACCATCGCCATCTACGATGAAGATAACGGCGAGCATTCGGTGGAGCTGACCCAACGTTTTGCCCGCGCCAGCGCCTTTACTCATGTGCTGCTGCTGAAAAGCCCACAGGAGATCCGCCCAACCATCGACACACAAAAGGCGTTACTACTGGTGCGTTTCCCGGCTGACTTCTCGCGCAAACTGGATACCTTCCAGACCGCGCCGTTGCAGTTGATCCTCGACGGGCGTAACTCCAACAGTGCGCAAATTGCCGCCAACTACCTGCAACAGATCGTCAAAAATTATCAGCAGGAGCTGCTGGAAGGAAAACCGAAACCCAACAACAGCGAGCTGGTGGTACGCAACTGGTATAACCCGAATCTCGACTACAAATGGTTTGTGGTGCCGTCGCTGATCGCCATGATCACCACTATCGGCGTAATGATCGTCACTTCACTTTCTGTTGCCCGCGAACGTGAACAAGGTACGCTCGATCAGTTACTGGTTTCGCCGCTCACCACCTGGCAGATATTCATCGGCAAGGCCGTACCGGCATTAATTGTCGCCACCTTCCAGGCCACCATTGTGCTGGCGATTGGTATCTGGGCGTATCAAATCCCCTTCGCCGGATCGCTGGCGCTGTTCTACTTTACGATGGTGATTTACGGTTTATCGCTGGTGGGATTCGGTCTGTTGATTTCATCACTCTGTTCAACACAACAGCAGGCGTTTATCGGCGTGTTTGTCTTTATGATGCCCGCCATTCTCCTTTCCGGTTACGTTTCGCCGGTGGAAAACATGCCAGTATGGCTGCAAAACCTGACGTGGATTAACCCTATTCGCCACTTTACGGACATTACCAAGCAGATTTATTTGAAAGATGCGAGTCTGGATATTGTATGGAATAGTTTGTGGCCGCTACTGGTGATAACGGCCACGACAGGGTCAGCGGCGTACGCGATGTTTAGACGTAAGGTGATGTAACTTCTTATCTTTCGCCAGCAAAGACACTACCGCCGGGCCGGCAAGGATTGCCAGCCCTGCAATTGCCAGCAAAAAGTTGTTTTCCAGTACGCGGGACAACAGCCACAGCACAATCAGCGCTGCGCCAAAATACCAGGTCGTGGTCAGCTCTTCCAGCACGTCTGCCACCTCACGCCAGCGTTGCTCGGGGTGGCGCTGAAACACCAGCATCATCACTACCGTGACACAATACAGTGCGCATAATCCCACGCCGACGTGAACCAGAGTCTTACTCATCCAGCCCACCACCAGCAGCGCCACTACCAGTAAATGCAACATAATCTGCCAGCAACTTAGACCCGTTGCGACACGAACACGTTGTTGCCACTTCATGGCTTCTCTCCTGAAGAATTTATCTCTACTTACTCAGAGTACCGAACTTTACGGAAAATTCCGTAAGACCGCACCTTTTTGTGACGCCGACTACACTATTTCAATGAGATAAGAGGCAAAGACAGGAAAATTATGCCCGATCAAACACAACAATTTTCGTTCAAGGTGCTCACCATCAATATTCACAAAGGCTTTACCGCGTTTAACCGACGCTTCATTTTGCCGGAACTTCGCGACGCCGTGCGTACCGTCAGCGCCGATATTGTTTGCCTGCAGGAAGTGATGGGCGCGCACGAAGTTCATCCGCTGCATGTGGAAAACTGGCCCGATACCTCGCACTACGAGTTTCTCGCCGACACTATGTGGAGCGATTTTGCCTACGGTCGCAATGCCGTATACCCGGAAGGACATCACGGTAACGCCGTTCTTTCACGTTATCCCATTGAACATTATGAGAATCGTGATGTTTCGGTCGATGGTGCGGAAAAGCGCGGCGTGCTCTACTGCCGCATTGTGCCGCCGATGACCGGGAAAGCGATTCATGTGATGTGCGTACATCTGGGCCTGCGTGAGGCGCACCGTCAGGCGCAGCTTGCGATGCTCGCCGAATGGGTGAATGAGCTGCCGGACGGCGAACCGGTATTGGTGGCGGGTGATTTCAACGACTGGCGGCAAAAAGCTAATCATCCGTTAAAAGTGCAGGCCGGGCTGGATGAGATATTTACCCGCGCCCACGGACGCCCGGCGCGCACGTTTCCGGTGCAATTTCCTCTACTACGTCTGGACAGGATCTATGTCAAAAATGCCAGCGCCAGCGCGCCAACCGCGTTGCCGCTGCGGACATGGCGACACCTTTCTGATCATGCCCCTTTAAGTGCGGAGATTCATTTATGAAATGTAGCTGGCGCGAAGGCAATAAGATCCAGTTGCTGGAAAACGGCGAGCAATATTATCCCGCGGTGTTTAAGGCGATTGGCGAGGCGCAAGAACGCATCATTCTTGAAACGTTTATCTGGTTTGAAGATGACGTCGGCAAACAGCTGCATGCGGCGCTACTGGCAGCAGCGCAACGCGGGGTGAAAGCGGAAGTCTTGCTGGATGGCTACGGTTCGCCGGATCTCAGCGATGAGTTTGTCAATGAATTGACGGCAGCTGGCGTGGTATTTCGCTACTACGATCCCCGCCCTCGCCTTTTTGGTATGCGCACCAATGTGTTTCGCCGGATGCATCGCAAAATTGTGGTGATCGACGCGCGTATTGCCTTTATTGGCGGACTGAACTACTCCGCCGAGCATATGTCCAGCTACGGTCCGGAGGCTAAACAGGATTACGCGGTGCGCCTTGAAGGGCCGATTGTCGAAGATATTCTGCAATTTGAACTGGAAAACCTGCCAGGACAGAGCGCGGCACGACGCTGGTGGCGACGTCATCACAAAGCGGAAGAGAACCGCCAGCCGGGAGAAGCGCAGGTATTGCTGGTCTGGCGCGATAACGAAGAACATCGCGATGATATTGAACGTCACTATCTGAAAATGCTCACTCAGGCGCGGCGAGAAGTCATTATCGCCAACGCCTACTTCTTCCCCGGCTATCGATTTTTACACGCCTTGCGTAAAGCGGCACGGCGCGGGGTGCGGATCAAACTGATCATTCAGGGCGAACCGGATATGCCGATTGTCAGAGTCGGTGCACGCTTGCTGTATAACTATCTGGTTAAAGGCGGCGTTCAGGTGTTTGAGTACCGCCGCCGTCCGCTACATGGCAAAGTGGCATTGATGGACGATCACTGGGCGACGGTAGGGTCCAGTAATCTCGATCCGCTCAGTTTGTCACTGAATCTCGAAGCAAATGTCATCATCCACGATCGTCATTTTAACCAGACGCTGCGCGATAATCTGAACGGCATTATCGCCGCAGACTGCCAGCAGGTGGATGAAACCATGCTGCCGAAACGCACCTGGTGGAATCTGACCAAAAGCGTGCTGGCCTTCCACTTTTTACGCCACTTCCCGGCGCTGGTCGGCTGGCTTCCGGCACACACACCACGTCTGGCGCAGGTTGACCCGCCCGCTCAGCCGACAATGGAAACGCAGGATCGGGTAGAAACTGAAAACACGGGGGTAAAACCCTGATGAGTAAATCACACCCGCGCTGGCGCTTAGCAAAGAAGATCCTCACCTGGCTGTTTTTTATCGCGGTGATTGTGTTGCTGGTGGTCTACGCCAAAAAGGTGGACTGGGAAGAGGTCTGGAAGGTCATCCGCGACTACAATCGCGTTGCGTTGCTCAGTGCGGTCGGGCTGGTGGTCGTCAGTTATCTGATTTACGGCTGCTATGATCTGCTCGCCCGCTTTTACTGCGGTCACAAACTGGCGAAGCGCCAGGTGATGCTGGTGTCGTTTATCTGCTACGCCTTCAACCTGACGCTCAGTACCTGGGTCGGCGGCATTGGTATGCGCTATCGTTTGTACTCCCGGCTAGGGTTACCGGGCAGCACTATTACGCGGATTTTCTCGCTCAGTATTACCACCAACTGGCTGGGCTATATTTTGCTGGCAGGGATTATCTTTACCGCGGGCGTGGTGGAGCTGCCGGATCACTGGTATGTCGATCAAACTACGCTGCGTATTCTCGGCATTGGCTTACTGATGATTATCGCGGTTTATTTGTGGTTTTGCGCTTTCGCGAAGCACCGCCATATGACCATCAAAGGGCAAAAGCTGGTGCTGCCTTCATGGAAATTCGCCCTCGCTCAGATGCTGATTTCCAGCGTTAACTGGATGGTAATGGGGGCGATTATCTGGCTGTTACTTGGTCAAAGCGTGAACTATTTCTTTGTACTGGGCGTGTTACTGGTTAGTAGTATTGCTGGCGTCATCGTGCATATTCCGGCGGGAATTGGTGTGCTGGAAGCGGTATTTATCGCGCTACTGGCTGGGGAGCATACCTCCAAAGGTACAATTATCGCCGCCCTACTCGCTTACCGTGTGCTGTATTACTTTATCCCACTGCTGCTGGCGCTGATCTGTTACCTGCTACTGGAAAGCCAGGCGAAGAAGCTGCGGGCGAAAAATGAAGCGGCGATGTGAAGTTTAGTTAAGTTCTTTAGTATGTGCATTTACGACTAATGAAAAAAACGCGTATGCCTTTGCCAGACAAGCGTTATCGCTATTGCTGCAAGTATCCCAAAGAAGCCGATAAAATAGTAATAGAGAGTTAATGCACCTGTAAAAGCGCAACGAACCGGACTCCACAACTCTTCACTATGGCATTTCCCCGCCAGTTCAAGGAGCTTATTTCGTCCATGCGAGATAATGCCTGACCATAACACAATCATTAAGCAACTTATTACCCAAACGGGTCGTTCACTCATTAATGCGGCATTCATGATGATCACCAGGGCCAGCCCTGCGGTTGCCACCATACCCAAAGCGGTAATGAGCCATATGCCGTTTAATATCCTGGCTTCGTGCTGAAAATCTAATTTATTGCTGTTTTGCGAGTATGATTCCATTCTTTTAGTTATCCTTAGATAAAATATTAATATTCACCATCAATAAATTTAAAACCACGCATACAAAATACTTTTGTATTTATGGATACGGAAAACACTTCCGCTCGGCCATAAGGCATATTTTATACCTGGTACTTGTTAAGTGTCGTTTTTAGTAAGAAAAAAATCCCGACACATGGCCGGGATATTGATGGTGAAAAAGAATTAACGGCGGTTGCCGAAGATCCGCAACAACATCAGGAACAAGTTGATGAAGTCCAGATACAAGGTTAACGCGCCAAGAATGGAATATTTGCGCAGGTTCGACGTGTCGCGGGTATCAATCTGCTCACCCATATTTTTCAATTTCTGAGTGTCATACGCCGTCAATCCGACAAAGACAATCACGCCGATGTAGGTAACTGCCCACATCAATGCTTCGCTTTTCAGCCAGAAGTTGACCAGCGATGCCAGCACAATGCCGATTAACGCCATAAACAGCATATTGCCAAAGCCGCTTAGATCGCGCTTCGTGGTGTAACCGTACAGGCTCATTGCGCCAAACATCCCGGCAGTAACGACGAAAGTACTGGCGATAGAAGCAGCGGTATAGACAATGAAAATACTGGAAAGCGTAAGACCCGTCAGCGCCGAATAAAGCATAAAGAGCATCGTCGTTACACCTGCGCTCAGCTTTTGAATCATCGCTGATAACACAATAACCAATGCTAATTGCGCGATGATCAGACCGATTAAAAAGACACGGTTAGTGAACAACAGCTCCATCACGGCCGCGGAATTAGCCGCATACCAGGCAACAAATGCGGTCAGCAACAAGCCAACGGTCATCCAGCCATAGACTTGCGCCATATAAGTTTGCAAGCCAGCCCGGGGTTGTACAATTGAATCAGAACGTGGGAATCTGTCCATGACGATCTCCTGAAGATATAAGGAATATCTTAAGGATACTGCAAAATGATGAGGCTGTGCATCGACGCAGCGTAAACGCATGTACTGAGCGGTGAAATTGCCGGACGCAGCGGTGCCTTATCCGGCTAACAAAAAACTACCAGCGTTTTGCCGCCTGCTGATCGCTCTCCCGAGCTTCAACCCAGCGGTCGCCTTCCGGCGTGGCTTCACGCTTCCAGAACGGTGCGCGGGTTTTGAGATAATCCATAATAAACTGCCCGGCTTCAAACGCACTGCTGCGATGCGCACTGGTGACACCGACAAAAACGATTTCATCTCCCGGCCATAATTCCCCGATGCGGTGAATCACCGTGATGCGCCCCAGCGGCCAGCGGTTACGCGCTTCATCGACAATTTCTGCCAGTGCTTTTTCAGTCATCCCCGGATAGTGTTCGAGGGTTAATGCTTTGACGCTGTCGCCAAGGTTATGGTTGCGCACCTTACCGGTAAAGGTGACTACCGCACCGTCTTCATCACGCTCAGCCAGCCACGGGTACTCTTCTCCTACGCTGAATGGCTGCGGGCCGACAACAATTTTGGTTTCTGCCATCTTAACCTCCGGTTACCGGCGGGAAGAAAGCCACTTCGTCGCCGTCAGTCAGCGGATGGTCAAAACTCACCAGCGTCTGGTTGACGGCAGCCAGCAATTTGCCATCTTCCAGCGCCAGCGCCCAGCGATCGCTCTGCGCAGCCAGATGTTGGCGTAACGCTTCAACGGTTGGGAAATCCGCAGCCACTTCGGTTGCATCTGTTCCCACCAACTCGCGCACCTGGGCGAAAAAAAGAACTTTAATCATCCGCTTCCACCTTAAAGTCACCCGACTTGCCGCCACTCTTCGCCAGCAAACGTACCGGACCAATTACCATATCTTTTTGCACCGCTTTGCACATGTCATAAATGGTCAGCGCCGCCACGGAGGCCGCGGTTAACGCTTCCATTTCGACACCGGTTTTCCCGGTCAGGCGGCATAAGGTTTCTATACGCACCCGATTGTGCTCCGGCTCAGCCTGTAAATTGACTTCAACTTTGCTGAGCATCAGCGGATGACACAGCGGGATCAGATCCCAGGTGCGTTTTGCCGCCTGAATACCGGTAATACGCGCAGTGGCAAATACGTCGCCTTTATGGTGGCGACCATCAATAATCATCGCCAGCGTCTCGCTGCGCATGGTGACAAAGGCTTCCGCCCGTGCTTCACGCACGGTTTCCGCTTTGGCGGAGACATCCACCATGTGCGCTTCGCCAGCGGCGTTGATATGGGTCAGTTGCGACATACTTATTTCTTCAAATGTGGATGGAAATTGCATGGACGTGTACGGGCATCGAGCTGCGGCGCGATGATATTTTCCCACGCGGTGCGGCACGCTTTGGTCGAACCCGGCATGGCGAAAATCAGCGTTTTGTTAGCGACGCCCGCTACCGCACGAGATTGCAACGTGGAAGTGCCAATCTCTTCGAACGACAACATCCGGAACACTTCACCAAAACCTTCAACTTCACGGTCGAACAACGGCAGCAGCGCTTCGGGAGCCTGATCTCCTTCCGTCAGGCCAGTCCCCCCCGTAATCAATACCACTTGTACATCGTCGCTGGCGATCCACGCAGATACCTGAGCGCGAATAGCGTAGCGGTTTTCTTTCACAATGGCTTTATCGACAACGTGATGGCCCGCTTCCTGCGCCGAATCGCGCAGATAGTGACCGGAGGTATCGTCTTCTTCACCGCGACGATTAGAAACCGTAAGAATAGCAATACGGGTCGGGATAAATTCAGTGCTTACCTGACTCATCTGATCTCTCCTTTTGACGTTTTAGCCGCCAATGTACGATAAGTTTTGCGTAATACCGGTGTTGTTTTGATGCAGGAAATGGGTCTGTTTCTTCTCCCGCAGCGCCGCTGAAATACGCGCTTCCAGCGCCTGTTGCTGGGTATCGTCTTCCAGCAGATCGCGCAGGTTAACGCCGCCTTCACCAAACAGGCAGAGATGGAGTTTACCAATGGAGGAAACGCGCAGGCGGTTGCAAGTGGCGCAGAAGTCTTTTTCATACGGCATGATAAGGCCAATCTCTCCGGCGTAATCCGGATGACAAAAGACTTGCGCGGGACCGTCACTGCGTTGACGTAATTGGTGGATCCAGCCGCGACGCAGTAGCTCGTCACGCAGAACCTGACCAGAGATGTGATGCTTACGGAAGAGCTCGCTGCCCTCGCCCGTTTCCATCAATTCGATGAAACGCAGCTGGATAGGGCGATGCTGGATCCAGTTCAGAAAGGTGTCGAGCTGATGATGATTAACATCACGCATCAGCACGGTATTGACTTTGACCTTCTCAAAACCGGCCTCAAATGCAGCATCGATCCCTGCCATGACCTGGTTGAATTTATCCTGCCCGGTAATGGCATGAAACTGGCGAGCGTCAAGGCTATCAACGCTGACGTTGATGCCAGTAAGTCCCGCATCGCGCCAGTTCGCCACATCGCGTTCCAGACGGTAACCATTGGTGGTGACCGCAATCTGGCGGATAGCGTCGTTTTCCCGCACAGCGGCGATGATATCGGTAAAGTCGCGGCGTAAAGACGGCTCACCGCCTGTCAGGCGCACTTTTTCGGTGCCCAGACTGGCAAAGGCGCGCGTAACCCGGCGAATTTCATCGACGGTAAGAAAGCCTTTATTGGTGACGCCGCTCGGTTTGTAGCCATCCGGCAGGCAGTAGGTGCAACGAAAGTTACACACATCAGTAATCGACAGGCGCAAGTAGTAAAACTTACGCGCAAATGCATCAGTCAGTTGTGAAGCCATGTACACCTTTCCAGATACGGGAGGCGAAGTCATTTCTTTCTTCGCCCTGGTGGCAATCTTTACGAGCATTGTCACGGCCAAAGCACCGTATCAGTTGACCCAGGTGCAGAGGCTAGAGTGTTTAGTGGTTAAGCCGATACTAGCGTGTAAATGAGATTTTTACCATCCACACTTTCGCTATATAATCATGTATATAGCGTCATGATCGTGCTATTTCGCTACAGAATAAGGGAAAATGGCGGTTTTACTTTGATATACATCATCAGAGAGGCATAGCGTGCTTCATCCTTTAGAGGTAGAAGAAAATAGTTTGTATCCTCAATATTGGCAGGTTAATTGCTGTTTCCCCGCAATTTGCGCTACTGTAGCGCGGATAATCTGACTCCAGGAAACTATATGCGCAATCGTACGCTGGCTGATCTTGATCGTGTCGTTGCTCTCGGCGGAGGGCATGGACTGGGACGCGTTCTCTCATCACTTTCGTCTTTGGGTTCTCGTTTAACGGGTATCGTCACCACCACGGATAATGGCGGATCGACGGGGCGTATTCGCCGCTCAGAAGGCGGTATTGCCTGGGGCGATATGCGTAACTGCCTCAACCAGCTGATAACTGAACCCAGCGTCGCTTCCGCAATGTTTGAATATCGTTTCGGCGGTAATGGCGAACTTTCCGGACACAACCTTGGAAACCTGATGCTGAAGGCACTGGATCACCTTAGCGTGCGACCTCTTGAAGCGATCAATCTGATTCGCAATCTGCTGAAAGTGGACGCACATTTGATTCCGATGTCGGAGCATCCGGTGGATCTGATGGCGATTGACGATCAGGGGCATGAAGTTTACGGCGAGGTCAATATCGACCAGTTAACTACGCCGATTCAGGAGTTACTGTTAACGCCGAATGTACCCGCAACGCGTGAGGCTGTTCACGCTATCAATGAAGCGGATCTCATCATTATTGGGCCTGGCAGTTTTTATACAAGCCTGATGCCAATTCTGCTGCTGAAGGAAATCGCACAGGCATTACGCCGCACGCCAGCGCCGATGGTCTATATCGGCAATCTGGGGCGTGAGTTGAGTTTACCTGCGGCTAATTTGAAGCTGGAAAGCAAGCTGGCAATTATGGAGCAGTATGTCGGTAAAAAGGTCATTGATGCGGTCATCGTCGGGCCAAAAGTGGATGCCTCGGCGGTGAAAGAGCGGATTGTGATTCAGGAGGTACTGGAGGCCAGCGATATTCCGTATCGTCATGACCGCCAGTTGTTACATAACGCACTGGAAAAGGCGTTACAAGCACTGGGTTAATGTGGCCGAGATTGCTGACCAGGCTTCTGGTGCAATGCGACCTGTTCCCCTCACCCTCTCCCCGGAGGGACGAGGGGACCGTTCGAGCACTTTTTTGACTTGATCGTTAATCTGAACCGGAAGAACATTCCGGCTTTTTCATCTTGTCACGACGCGGCAATGAACAATTCACGCAGCTGATGCAACTGGTCACGAATTTGCGCCGCTTCTTCGAACTCCAGATTCTGCGCGTGTTGCATCATCAACCCTTCCAGTTCATGGATCTTCTGCTGCAACGCTTTAGGCGACATATCCATCGGCACATTATCCGGCTCAACAATCGGTCGCGATTTTCCTCTGCCCTTCGCTTTGGTTTTAGCAATGTTCTGCCCCAGCGCCAGGATATCGACCACTTTCTTGTTCAAGCCCTGCGGCGTAATACCGTGTTCCTCGTTGTACTTCTGCTGTTTCTCGCGACGACGTTCGGTTTCGCCAATCGCTTTCGCCATTGACGGGGTGATCTTATCGCCGTAGAGAATCGCTTTACCGTTAACGTTACGCGCCGCACGACCAATAGTCTGGATTAACGAACGTTCAGAACGCAGGAAGCCTTCTTTGTCGGCGTCGAGGATCGCCACCAGCGAAACCTCCGGCATATCCAGACCTTCGCGCAGTAAGTTGATCCCCACCAGCACGTCGAACTCGCCCAGACGCAAGTCGCGGATAATCTCCATACGCTCGACGGTGTCGATATCGGAGTGAAGATAACGCACGCGCTCGCCGTGTTCTTCGAGATATTCCGTGAGATCTTCCGCCATTCGCTTGGTCAGAGTTGTAACCAGTACGCGTTCGTTAATTGCCGCTCGCTGACGAATCTCCGATAGAAGATCATCGACCTGTGTCGCCACTGGCCGCACTTCGATAATCGGATCCAGCAATCCGGTTGGACGCACCACCTGATCCACCACATCGCCGCCCGATTTTTCCAGCTCGTAATTACCCGGCGTCGCCGAAACATAGATGGTTTGCGGCGCTAATGCTTCGAACTCTTCAAATTTCAGCGGACGGTTATCCAGCGCTGATGGCAGGCGGAAGCCGTACTCCACCAGCGTCTCTTTACGCGCCCGGTCACCGCGATACATGCCGCCAATTTGCGGAATGGTGACGTGTGATTCATCGACCACCAGCAGCCCATCGGCAGGCAGGTAATCAAACAGCGTCGGCGGTGGCTCACCCGGTCCACGACCGGAGAGGAAGCGCGAGTAGTTCTCAATCCCGGAACAGTAGCCCAGCTCGTTCATCATCTCCAGATCAAACTGGGTACGCTGGGTCAGCCGCTGCTCTTCCAGCAGTTTGTTATTCTCCAACAGCACTTTGCGTCTGGCGGCCAGTTCTTCTTTGATCTCTTCCATCGCCTGTACGATGCGCTCGCGCGGCGTGACGTAGTGCGTTTTCGGGTAGATGGTAAAACGTGGAATAGTGGAAACAATCTGCCCGGTGAGCGGGTCAAATAACGACAATCGTTCCACTTCCTCGTCAAACAGCTCCACGCGAAGTGCAATGTCATCCGATTCTGCTGGGAAGATATCAATCACCTCACCACGAACGCGGAAAGTACCACGCTGGAATGCCTGATCATTACGAGCGTATTGCAGCTCCGCCAGTCGGCGCAGGATCGCGCGCTGATCGATAATCATGCCGACCGTGAGATGGAGCATCATCTTGAGATATAAATCAGGATCGCCCAGACCATAAATCGCGGAAACAGACGCCACCACAACCACATCACGCCGCTCCAGCATCGCTTTGGTGGCGGACAAACGCATCTGTTCAATATGTTCGTTAACCGAGGCATCTTTCTCAATGAAGGTGTCGGAACTCGGTACATAGGCTTCCGGCTGATAGTAGTCGTAGTAGGAGACGAAATATTCCACCGCGTTTTCCGGGAAGAACTCTTTCATTTCGCCATACAACTGGGCCGCCAGCGTTTTGTTGGGCGCAAGTACCATGGTAGGGCGCTGAAGATCAGCAATGACATTGGCAATGGTGAAGGTTTTCCCGGAGCCAGTCACGCCAAGTAACGTCTGGTGCGCCAGGCCATCTTCCAGCCCCTCTTCGAGACGTCGAATCGCCTCTGGCTGATCGCCAGAAGGTTTAAAAGCGGAATTCAGTTTGAACGGTTTACTCATGAGTCGCTACCTGAAGGAGTTGGGCGGGCAGGTATGTAATTTTACTCGTCGTACTTAATTATGCCAACAAATTATACTGGATAAAAAAACAGTTTCTCACCATAATATTTCTGTTACAGCGTAAACTCCGCTGTCAAACATGAGCAAAATTTACTCTGTGGCGAGATAAAACTCCGGCCTTACCGGGTTATCCCCAAAGCAACGGCTTTTTTAACATTTGTCAAGATGAGTGATGACAGTTTTATGGCAAGAGATGCCTCTTCAGTGACTGCCATTGCAATTATCTAACCAGTTAAAAAATAAAAGATATTTCTTTGAGCCGTCTTTAACGCCAATTCGCGTGCAAGCCGCGTATTCTCTCGCTTGCCTCGTGTTTTCTAACTCTAATACACATGGTTATCCACAGGAATAGTGGATAACTGTCTGCAGCCCCTATCCCCCGCCGCCTGGGCAATTCCCACATACATCGCATGATGCGGAAGTAAAATTTTTTTCGTGATTATTTTAGAATTTAATTGGTTAAATTGCAGTCAATCGAAGACGCGATCTCGCTCGCAATTTAACCAAATACAGGATGGCTACAACAAGGCAAGGTTTATGTACTTTCCGGTTGCCGCATTTTCTGGATTTTCTGCAAGCCAGGGGATCTCTCCCAGCAGCGGCGCGGGAATCATGCGGGTGAGCGTGGTCATATATTCAGCGTGACGTTTTCCCGGAGACGTGACATCATTCGCCACCCAACCCGCCAGAGTCAGCCCGGCGTGTTGTATTGCCTGTGCCGTCAACATCGCGTGATTAATACAGCCGAGTTTCACACCAACTACCAGTATCACCGGCAGTTGTTCCTGTGTTACCCAATCCGCAAAAGTGAAAGTGTCAGAAAGCGGCGTAAACCAGCCGCCAGCACCTTCCACTAACACCCAGTCAGCCTGTTGTTCAAGCCCGCGTAATCCGGCGCTCATTACCAATGATTCTATCGGCCTGCCCTCTTGTGCGCTGATGATGTGCGGCGAAGTGGGTTCTGCGAAGGTGTAAGGATTTACCGTTGCGTAATCCAGCTGCAGGCTGCTGTTGTGCTGTAACGCCAGCGCGTCACTATTACGTAAGCCTTCCGGGGTCTTTTCGCTGCCAGAGGCGACCGGTTTATAACCTGCCGTCCGATAACCTGCTGCCTTCGCGGCTTGTAAAAGTGCACAACTGGCGACAGTTTTCCCCACTTCGGTATCTGTTCCGGTGACAAAATAACGTTTACTCACGAGCAATTACTCCCAAAAAAAGATGATACGTCAGAGGATATCGCCCCTGTTGTTGCGGCCAGGCCAGTTGTAATCGCTGCAACTGCGAACGCGTTAATATTCGCGGGTCGCGCCCTTCATGAAGATGCGTGGCACCGATGCCTTTCAGCGAACGCATGGCACTGAGCGCATCATCAAACCACAGCGTGATGGGCTGAATATGATGTTGATAATGCAGGCCGTTCAGCGACTGTTCGATTTTATCTGGCGGTAAAAAGCGATTAGCATGCGGGCGCTCGTCCACCACCTGCCACGCCTGATGTAATTCAGGGAGCGATCCCTGCACCAGCGTGGTAAACGCGACCACGCCTCCGGGGCGCACCACCCTGTATAGCTCGCGGAGTGCCGTGGATAAATTACCGCACCACTGCACCGCGAGATTGCTCCATGCAAGATCGAAGGTTGCAGTCGCTAACGGCAGGGATTCGATATCTCCCGCCAGATAATGGTCTGCGGCATCCTTCTGGCGTGCCTGAACAAGCATTGGCGGCGAGAGATCTAACGCCGTCACCTGCGCGTGACGTTCCCGCCAGTGGCGGCTCATCCAGCCAGGTCCACAACCCGCGTCCAGTACGTGGGTGTATTTACGCTGTGGAAGCATTGCCAGTAAGACGTCAGCACTCTGGCGCTGTAGATCCGCATGTTGCTCATAGTGCGCGGCTGCCCGACCAAATGCCGCTGCAATGGCTTGTTTATTAACCGTTGCCATGCAGCACCTCCAGCAGACGGTCGATATCCTGCATTTCATGCGCGGCGGTTAGTGTTAAGCGCAGTCGCGCAGTACCAGCAGGTACGGTTGGTGGGCGAATCGCCGTGACCCAGCAGCCTTGCTGGCGCAGTTTTTCTGCCAGTTGTAACGCACGGCTGTTATCACCGACGATCAATGGCTGGATGGCGCTGCATGAATCAGCAAGCGTAAACGGCAAATCCTGTACTCCGGCACGAAAACGCGTAATGAGTGCCGCCAGTTTTTCGCGCCGTGCATCACCCTCATCACTGCGAATGACCGCCAGCGACGCACGTAATGCCTGCGCCTGAGCGGGCGGCATACTGGTGCTGTAAATAAGATGGCGGGCAAATTGCAGTAGATAATCCGCCACCGCATCGGAGCAAAGCACCGCTGCCCCGCTGACGCCAAATCCTTTGCCAAAAGTCACCACCAGCAATTCTGGATTTACCTTTTGCAACCAGCAGCTGCCGCGCCCCTGCTCCCCGATAACGCCCGTGCCGTGGGCATCATCGACCATCAACCAGCCATTGTGCTGTTGCGTTACCTGCTGGATTTCCGCCAGTGGCGCACTATCGCCGTCCATGCTGAACACGCCTTCTGTCACCACCAGTTGCTGCCCCGGACAGGGGGAAGCAAGCAGTCGCGCCAGATGAGCGACATCGTTATGGGTAAAACGGCGAAGCTGCGCCGGGCTTAAACTGGCAGCTTCCAGCAATGAGGCGTGACTCAGCCGATCGGCAACAATACGGTCCTCTTTCGCCGTCATCGCGGTAATAACTGCCTGGTTAGCGGCAAAACCAGAGATAAACAGCAGTGCCCGCGAATAGCCCAGCCACTCGGCCAGTTCTTCTTCCAGCGCCTGATGCGCCACGCTATAACCGCTGACGTGACCGGAACCGCCGCTACCGACGCCAAATTGCTCCGCTCCCTGCTTCCATGCACGAATGATGTCCGGATGATGGCTTAAGCCGAGGTAATCATTGCAGGAAAAGTTCAGATACTGGCGATCATCCGCCACCAGCCAGCGTCCGGCCCCTTGCGCCACCGGATAACGGCGACGCAGGGCATCGGCAGCACGCCGCGCATCGAGCGCCGCGTTGATTTTCTCCTGCCAGCTCATAGTGCTGCCGCGTTGTAATATTCGTCAGTGTCCGGGGTCATCAGTGCCTGCTCCAGACGCTGCTGTTGTTCGTTATCCCCTGCCAGCACGGCAGTTTGCTGTGGATTTAGCCCCAGTTTGCGGAACAGTTGCAGGTCTTTATCTTCTTCCGGATTCGGCGTGGTTAGCAGTTTGCAACCGTAGAAAATCGAGTTAGCCCCGGCCATAAAGCACATCGCCTGAGTCTGTTCGTTCATCTGCTCGCGTCCGGCAGAAAGGCGCACGTAAGAGGTCGGCATCATGATCCGCGCTACGGCAATGGTGCGAATAAAATCAAAGGCATCGACATCATCGTTATCTGCCAGTGGAGTACCTTTCACCTTCACGAGCATGTTGATTGGCACGCTTTCCGGCGGCGTCGGCAGGTTTGCCAGTTGCAGTAATAATCCGGCGCGATCTTTTACCGTTTCGCCTAAACCCACAATGCCACCTGAGCAGACTTTGATCCCGGCATCGCGCACTTTTTCCAGCGTATCGAGGCGTTCCTGATAAGTGCGTGTGGTGATGATATTGCCGTAAAACTCCGGCGAGGTGTCGAGGTTGTGGTTGTAGTAATCCAGCCCGGCATTCGCAAGGCGCTGCGCCTGAGATTCACTCAACGTACCCAGCGTCATACACGCCTCCAGCCCCATCGCTTTTACTCCCTGCACCATTTGTTCCAGGTAGGGCATATCGCGTTCGTGGGGATTCTTCCACGCCGCGCCCATGCAGAAGCGCGTCGATCCTGCCGCTTTCGCTTTGCGCGCCGACTCCAGCACCTGTTCAACTTCCATCAACCGCTCGGCTTCCAGCCCGGTTTTGTAGCGCGAGCTTTGCGGGCAGTATTTGCAATCTTCCGGACAAGCTCCGGTCTTAATTGACAGCAAAGTGCTGACCTGCACCTGACGTGGATCGAAATGCTGACGATGCACCTGCTGCGCTTCAAACAGCAGATCCAGCAACGGTTTTTCAAATAATTCTGTGACTTGCGACAATGTCCAGCGTGGGCGGTGAGCCATGGGGCTTCTCCAAAACGTGTTTTTTGTTGTTAATTCGGTGTAGACTCGTAAACCTAAATCTTTTCAATTTGGTTTACAAGTCGATTATGACAACGGACGATCTTGCCTTTGACCAACGCCATATCTGGCACCCATACACATCCATGACCTCCCCGCTACCGGTTTATCCGGTGGCGAGCGCCGAAGGTTGCGAGCTAATTTTGTCTGACGGCAGACGCCTGGTTGACGGTATGTCGTCCTGGTGGGCGGCGATCCACGGTTACAATCACCCGCAGCTTAATGCGGCGATGAAGTCGCAAATTGATGCCATGTCGCATGTGATGTTTGGCGGTATCACCCATGCGCCAGCCATTGAGCTGTGCCGCAAACTGGTGGCAATGACGCCGCAACCGCTGGAATGCGTTTTTCTCGCGGACTCCGGTTCCGTAGCGGTGGAAGTGGCGATGAAAATGGCGTTGCAGTACTGGCAAGCCAAAGGCGAAGCGCGCCAGCGTTTTCTGACCTTCCGCAATGGTTATCATGGCGATACCTTTGGCGCGATGTCGGTGTGCGATCCGGATAACTCAATGCACAGTCTGTGGAAAGGCTATCTGCCAGAAAACTTGTTTGCTCCCGCCCCGCAAAGCCGCATGGATGGTGAATGGGATGAGCGCGATATGGTGGGCTTTGCCCGCCTGATGGCGGCGCATCGTCATGAAATCGCGGCGGTGATCATTGAACCGATTGTCCAGGGCGCAGGCGGGATGCGCATCTACCATCCGGAATGGTTAAAACGAATCCGCAAAATGTGCGATCGCGAAGGTATCTTGCTGATTGCCGACGAGATCGCCACCGGATTTGGTCGTACTGGCAAACTGTTTGCCTGTGAACATGCAGATATCGCGCCGGACATTTTGTGCCTCGGTAAAGCCTTAACCGGCGGTACAATGACCCTTTCCGCCACACTCACCACGCGCGAGGTTGCGGAAACCATCAGTAACGGCGAAGCCGGTTGCTTTATGCATGGGCCAACTTTTATGGGCAATCCGCTAGCCTGCGCGGCAGCAAACGCCAGCCTGGCGATTCTCGAATCTGGCGACTGGCAGCAGCAGGTGGTGGCTATTGAAGTACAACTGCGCGAGCAACTGGCACCAGCCCGTGATGCCAAAATGGTTGCCGATGTGCGCGTGCTAGGGGCCATTGGCGTGGTCGAAACCACTCGTCCGGTGAATATGGCAGCGCTGCAAAAATTCTTTGTCGAACAGGGTGTCTGGATCCGGCCTTTTGGCAAACTGATTTACCTGATGCCGCCCTATATTATTCTCCCGCAACAGTTGCAGCGTCTGACCGCAGCGGTTAATCGTGCGGTGCAGGATGAAACATTTTTTTGCCAATAACGGGAAGTCAGCGTGAGGGTTTCTGGCTACACTTTCTGCAAACTAGAAAGGAGGGTTCATGAAACTCATCAGTAATGATCTGCGCGATGGCGATAAGTTGCCACATCGTCATGTCTTTAACGGCATGGGTTACGATGGCGATAATGTTTCACCGCATCTGGCGTGGGATGATGTTCCTGCGGGAACGAAAAGTTTTGTTGTCACCTGCTACGACCCGGATGCGCCAACCGGCTCCGGCTGGTGGCACTGGGTAGTTGTTAATTTACCCGCTGATACCCGCGTATTACCGCAAGGGTTTGGCTCTGGTCTGGTAGCAATGCCAGACGGCGTTTTGCAGACGCGTACCGACTTTGGTAAAACCGGGTACGATGGTGCAGCGCCGCCGAAAGGCGAAACCCATCGCTACATTTTTACCGTTCACGCGCTGGATGTAGAACGTATTGATGTCGATGAAGGTGCCAGCGGCGCGATGGTCGGGTTTAACGTCCATTTCCATTCTCTGGCAAGCGCCTCGATTACTGCGATGTTTAGTTAATCACTCTGCCAGATGGCGCTATGCCATCTGGTATCACTTAAAGGTATTAAAAACAACTTTTTGTCTTTTTACCTTCCCGTTTCGCTCAAGTTAGTATAAAAAAGCTGAACGCGAAACAGCAAAAGCCAATAATATCAATGTGTTAAAATACATTTAGCCTAAAAAATAGACTGCATGATACTACAAAAAACAACATATCCAGTCACTATGAATCAACTACTTAGATGGTATTAGTGACCTGAGACAGAGCATTAGCGCAAGGTGATTTTTTGTCCTCTTGCGCTAATTTTTTGTCATCAAACATATCGCACTCCAGAGAAGCACAACACCTTGCAGTCCAGTGCAAAGCTTTGTGTACCAGAGTTTTCCTCATCAACTACCGCAAGTATCGATCGATTGAGACTTGGATGATAGACTTCATACCTTTCAGAACTCATTGATTAAATAAATGTTAAATATATTTGCAAGGTACACCTCGATTGGTGTGCTGAACACACTTATACACTGGGTGGTTTTTGGTGTATGTATCTATGCCGCGCATACCAATCAGGCTCTGGCAAACTTCGCAGGTTTCGTTGTGGCTGTGAGTTTTAGCTTCTTCGCGAATGCAAAATTCACATTCAAAGCATCAACTACAACGATGCGCTACATGTTATATGTCGGGT